>CANKBX010000018.1 GCA_947480055.1 Planctomycetaceae bacterium | reverse complement strand
TGCAATGTGTGTTTCGCTTTTTTTAACTCGATCTATCAATGCCACTGCGCCACAAACCGCCAGTGGTCAGATGAAGATCGCTATTGACGCTTATTTGACGCAAAATAAATTACAGCAAGGTTGGGATCAAGCCCAGTCTCGACTTGTCGCTGTTGAAACTAGTTCAGTGGGGGTCGCGCCTGGAGATCTACTCTACTTTTCACAAAGACAAGCAGCATTTGAGAGGGCGCTTGTTGCAGCACGCACAACGACGGCACAGTTTCTTGGAGCTCAAATCAAATCTTCGATTACAGCCAAAACAGATCTGACGCAAGTTGTTGGCGACCCGGAGTTGGCAAAGGCCCTTACTGGTGCGGCTGTAAATGTGGCTTTCAAACTTGAAACCGAATTGGAAAAAATGTCGGAGGTTACCGCCCAAGCCGCGCTTGTGGGATTCTCCCCTATACAAACCTTTGAAATTATTGTTAACAATGAAGCTGTTGTTGCAGTAGTGACATCTTGCTCTGCAAATTATGCAAATTGGGCTAACGGCAACGGTCAAGGCGCTCCGGGTCAAACATTATCTAACTGGTTCAACTCATTGACAGATGAGGAACTGTCGCGAACATTTGCAACTCGTTACATACTCGACGAAACGGGCAAATATCGTCTAGTAGCAGTTGGACATGCATCAGTCTCAGGTCCCGGATTGTTTGATGATGGGGCATGCGATACCGCTACGGAATATGCCGGGGACCAACTGTCTCACGCCTATGCAACAACGGTGGCTTGTAAGTCGTTGAGTCACTCATTAACCCAAACGAAAGCGGTGCAGGACCTTCCTGACGAATTTAAAAATATTAAAAATTTCAATGATTTTGTTACGGCAATTGCACAAGAAAAAATTCCCTTCGAGCGCATTGGATCGAAAACTATTAATGACCCAAGCTCAGGAAAGATTTGCATTAAGGCATATGCCTTGAGATTGGACACAGTAGCAAACGCGCCACTGCCATCTACAATCCAGCCCCAAGGCGGTTGTCCACCAGTTCCTGCGGACATGGTCAAGTTCATTCGCTCTGTGCAAACTAGTGGCTCTGGAATTAATGAACCCGCAGCCATTAAGCAGGCTTTAATGGAAGCGATCAGTAGTGAGGGCGTTCGTGTGGAAGGAGACAGCAAGTTAGACAAACGTTACAAAGAAGCTATAAAGTCAGTAAATGATCAGGTGAGCAAGGTTGTTGAAGCCACGGTTGTGCAGGGCTCTACAACAAGCACGTTTTCAAGTGGCTTTATTTACTCCTATGAGGTGCTAGAGCGGGGGCCAAATGCAAATGGTGGTGTTGATGTGCGCATTTGTGCAAATATCGTCAGGTTTGATCCAAAGGATCCGCGCTTTGGATTGCCTCCAACTATCGCCGTGCTTTCTTGCAGTGTGGGGCCTGGGGCAGTAAAGGTGGCTGGTAACCAGGTTGATGCACTGCCATTCACGCAGTTGGTGGAACGAGCCCTAGAGCAAGAGCTTTTGGCTTCAAAAAAGTATCAAGTAATCGACCAGGCATTTGATAATCGTCTTCAGCAATTGCGTAACCAATTTGTCCAGCGCGCTCAACAAGGGCGTGTTGACGAAATGGAATTAATGAAACTTGGAAATGAGCTCACCGCTGATTTTGTGCTGGTTGTACAGATTGATCAAGTCGAGTTCACTGGAGAGGCGGGACCGCTACCGACACGCGGAAGCGCGGGGAATATGGCATTAGCCAATCTTCAAGGGCGTTTAATAAATGTGGCCACAAATGAAGTTGTCTGGCAACACAAAGCGAATGTGCGGTTGATGGGTCGCGATATTGTTCAAGCGCGTGATAGTAAAGATCCAGCTGAGAGACCTATGTCTCCGGCGGAACTCGCATGCAGTCGAGCCTGCGCGGCTTTGGTTGATTCACTCAAGAATTTCCTTGGGCCTGTTGCGAATGCGCAGCCTGTCCAGGATGGCCCCGTTCAGATTTTTCGCATTGCCGGCAAAGAAGTCACGCTGGATGCGTCAAACCCCAAAGTAAAAATTGGTGCTCGATTTCAAATTGAAACCCCCGTAACTATTAAACTAGCTGGACGTGAGATTATTGATCGAGACAAAGTAGCCGTGATAGAAGTGATTTCAGTAAAGGATGGCCTTGCAAAAGCCAAGGTTATTGAAGGAGACATTGATCATATTCAAGTAGGTATTTCGGAAGTTGTTCCAATCAATTAAATATGTTTTGTGGGTTGTAGGTACAAGTATTTAAATTTTAATTTTTACTATCAAGGATAAATATATGAAAACCAATTCCAAGAACCAAATTTTGCACTGTGTTGCGATCAGTTTGTTGGCGCAACTCTTCTATCAAGCGCCATGCTTCGCGCAGGCTCCAGGCGGCGCACCCACTGCTGGCGGCGTGGTTGTTGAAGTGGTGCAGAATGATCCCACGCTTGGCACAGGGGCAAAAGTGACAAATGCAAAAAAGCAGGCGCAGAATTTCCTTGATGATCGCAAACTAGAGCAAGGCTTTGATCAAAAAAATAACATGTTTATTGCAATTGGATCCGCGCCAATCACTGTATTGGCTGGAGGAGACGGATTCGATGGCGCACGCCAAGACGCATTTTTACTCGCGCAGCTTGAAGCCAAGCAGAAACTGGCTGAATTTATGGGAGTTCGAGTGGCAGTAGAACTTGAAAAAATAATCAAGAATGGAACTCCCGGTCAACTTGCGCCGTCAAAGCCAGTGCAAAATCAGATTATTCCAAACACCTTAATTGAAAAAGCACTGCTTATTGTCAATGCTGAAGCAAACGAACAACTTAAAAAACGAGGTGCGGAAGACCAAGGTAAAAATAAAGATGATGCGGCAGCGAAAGAGAATGCGGGAAATAAAAAAAATGCTGAGGCGGCTCGTGAAAAAGAATTGAAGTTAGTGCTCGATGAGTCATTTCGGGAAACCCTCGCAATTGGTTCTCGCGCAGAAATTGCTGGTTCTCAGGTCTATCGAACCTTTGAATCAATTGAACAAGGCAAGAAGGGAACTGTCGCAGTAGTTATGATTTATAACTCGGTATCGGAAGAGCTTACGCGAGCGCTTTTGGGTAAAGGACCTGCGCCGCATGGAATTCCAAACAGTAATCCGGCGCAGTGGGTCAAGAATTTAGGTGACGAAGTTCTTCTTTATACTCAAGGGGCGCAGATGCGTACCAATGAAAATGGCGAAGTTATACTAGTCGCGTTTGGGCAGAGTACCCCACTAGGCGAAGACGCAGATTTAGCCAAGGTTGCCGAAGACGAAGCTAGAGCGGCTGCTCAAGGAAGTGCGCGTTTATTTCTTGGGGATTTGATAGAAAGTCAGAGCGATGCCGTAAGTGGATTTGATTTAAAGAAATACAAAGATGGCAAGAATATATTAGAGGATTATAAGAATTTAAAAAAACGTCTTGCCAAACTTAAGGACGTCGCTGCTGGACCTGAACTTATTAAGGGTAGTTTTCCGATTTATGAGTGGGATTTTAAGCACCCACTGAGTGATATAACAACCCAAGGCTGCGTCATTACGTGTTCTCTCTCAGCAGCGCAGGCAGCTAACGCCTTGCGAGATAAATTTGAATCTATAGGGGGTTCTAAAGGTGGAGAGGGAGTTACCTCGCGTCCGCCTCAGGAACCCAATGCCACACAGTCTCCAACTAAAAAAGGGTCATCTACAGGAGCTGGGGCGGAAGGCGATCTCATCGTTCGGCCAATTGGCGGTGCGGGGGCTCCGGGGCAGTTTTAATTGAGGCGTTTAGATTAGATATGATTTTTCTTGGGTTAGTTTTAATAAATTTTTTGCTTGCAGGAATTTATTTAGTACAGCCATTGGCAGATTTGCAGAGCCAAGAAGTAGCCAGTGTCTTTCGAGCCCATCAGCAAGAACTTTCACGCGGCGGGACACATGTTCAAGACGGATTTCTATTCAGTTGTGTTCTCATTCCTGAGGGGGAAGATAGTCCGCATGAATTCGATGTTCAAACGGCAATCCTTGCTCTTATAAATACACGCATAGACAAGCAACTCGGTGTTGGGCTGCCGACAGCCACCACCTCAGAGCAAGCTTTTCACTCAGTAGCACGATCTTGTGTGGGTAAATCACAAACAGATTTGAAGGGACTGGTAGTTGTTCGCAATGAGTTAGTCGGTGATCAACGCGTGGTCGTGGTGGCGGTTCCGCAAGAACAACTGAATGGGATTGAAGTATCACGTGATTCAGTGTTACGTTGTCTACAAGAGCGCCTGAGGGCCGGCACATCGAATCACTTGGAAGCAATGGTCTTGTTGGAGTCGATGCCTAAAGATTGTGAAGAATCTAAATTGAATTCAATTAAAGATTCGCTGATTGCGCTATTAGACAAGGAACTTGGGGACGGTATCAGTGCAACTATTCAAGGTCGCTGGACGCGTCAGGATGGAAGTCAATTACAATCGGGGCTTCGGGGTTGGCAGGGAGTGCTTCAAGCAGAGATTGGTCGTGAGCAAGGCGGGAACATTGCCTTGCGCGGCATGCAGGCTTCGGAACTAGACCGATTGACCCCTGAAGAATGTTTTCAACTTCTTGGACAATTTGCCAATGATTCAGCGCTGTTGGAGCGTGTTCGAACTCAACTTAATGCAGCAGGTTGGTCGCGCACTGCTGCGCTATTGAATGTGAAGTCTGTTGCGATTCCTGTGGTCATTAACAAATCTGGCTCGCTTGTTTCCCAAGTCCTTCGCGCCAAGATTGCCGCCACGCCTGCCATGACATTTCTTTTGCTTACCGGCGGTGATGGCGTAATAGATTTCAAATCGCAAGAATCTCAACTTTGTAAAGATGCGCGGGTGGCCTTTAATAAAAAGCTCCCTAATGGAATCCTTGACCCAACGGGACCACCCGAGGCCGCGCAATTGCTTCAGCAAGACTTGGAGGCTGGCGCAAGTTATGAATCCATCATTCTGTTTTCGGCCACGCTGTTGGCTTTGAATGATCCTGGCCTTGCATATCCGTTGGCAAAGACAAGTTTTATTCATAATCCTGCGGATCCGTTTGCGGGGGTGAATTTATTGCTTGCTGCCCGCGCATTAGATCTTCGAGATGAAGTCAAAGATCTTCTACCCAAGGTTCAGGCACAAGCAAAATTAGATGATTGGGGTAGCGGCGAGTTGAAAAAATTACATTCATGGCTAACTGGCGACCAACCTGTTGCCACGCCCGCGCCTGTTACCCTTACTCCATAATGTGGACATGCCTAGTTGTTGCTTGCACACTGTTGATTGCCGCGAGTCCGCGGCAGACTTCGCCAACGGTCGCGACGCCGGTGGCGGCGAAAACAAAAATCCGTCTGGTGGTTTCGCGCTTTGATGGCAACAGCGTGCCTGATGGCTTTGGCGACATTGTTGCGGATCTGCTGACGCAGCGAATTCGCCACGATGACATTGAACTTTTGGAGCGCCGGCAAGTTAAAAAAGTTCTTGATGAGCAAGATTTTTCCAACAGTGATTTAAGTCAACCTGGCGCCGCCGTGCGCTTTGGCCGCATTCAAAATGCGGATTTGGTGCTGGTGGGAACGGTGTATCGAGTTGATGGCGTCTACATAGTGTCGGCGCAATTGGTGGACGCCGTGACCGCGGTGATTAAAGAAACTTCACGCGCCAACGTGCGCTTTAAAACCATCGACGACATGGACGCCAGTTTGCTTGAACTTGCAAGACTGATGGGGTTGCGCCAAGAAGCGGGGGCGGTGATTCCAATTGTGATCGCAACGCCAAGTCCCGCGCAAGGCACGGTGCAAGATTTGCTTGAGCGAGTTGGCGGCGAGCCTTCTGATGTGCAAATGAAAATGATTCCACAGAAGCGCTTGCTTGAAGTGGGGGACAAACTGCAAGTGCAAGTTCAATCAAAGCGAGCCGGATTTCTTACGCTATTGGTGGTGGATGCGCAGGGCAGCGTGGCGCTTTTAATACCTAATAAAAATGCCCCGCGCATACAAATGCAGCCTGATATTCCAATCACCATTCCAACGGATGCGGGCTTTAACTTGCGTGTAAAGCCGCCACTTGGAACAACGCGGCTGAAGGCCATTATCACTGATCAGCCGCTGAATCCGCCTCCGGGTGTCGCACCTAGTGATTATTTAAAGGTCGCGCTTGGCGATGTATTGGGAAATGCTTCCGCTGATAAAAACAAATCAGCTCAAGCAACTTCATGGGTCTCGGCGGAAATTGAATTCTTGGTGATCGAGCGTGGCGGTGTTGCGCCGCCGCAAAATATTCCCGCCAAGAATGAAATACCAATCGCGCCTTCCGCAATAACTCAGCCAGCGAATCAACCCGCAACGCCGCCCGATGTGAAGCCAAATCCATTGCCCCAAGCAGATTCAAGCACGCCCGATGCGCAAGTAAAATTAGCGCTTGAAAACATCCAAAAGGGTCGTCAAGACAGCTCGGCCCGCTCGGATGAAGTTCTTCATTGGCCTTTGCGCCAGTATCGCCTTGACATGATTGATATTGCGTGGCAGCCGCAAACCGCCGATGAATCAACGCCTTTGATCGGAGTCATCGACGGCGATTTTGATCCCGATGACCCAGTGCTTGCCCGCGCATTTCGTAACTTGGACGCGGATCAACGCGAGGCGCTTCGCCACGAAATGCGCCGCAACGGCGACGCGCCGATTCGTCATGGCAACCAAGTTGCGTCCCTGATCGCGGGTCAGGCCACGTGGCTTCCATCTGCGCTGCCTGGCGCAACACTTGTTCCCGTGCGTGTGACCACCGCGATCGAAGGTCCCGCGTATCGAGTTGATAAAGGTGACGGCCAAAATTTATTGTTGGCGTTGCGCACCGCCATGAACGCGGGTTGCCGCGTGATCAACATGAGTCTTTCCATTGGTTTGGACGCCAACGCATTGCGCGCTTTCGCGGATGATCCAATTTGGAATGAACTTGAGAAGCGCGCCGTTGTGGTGGTGTGCGCAGCGGGCAACAACCGCGAGAACTTGGATATCAATCCGGTGTATCCCGCCTGTCTTGATCGCCCAAACATTCTTTGTGTTGGCGCTTTAAATTCAAGCGGCACATTGGCAACTTGGGATAACGGAAGTGGCAGTGCGTACGGCCTGAAATCTGTCGATGTGCTGGCGCCAGGAATGTTGTTGGCAGTTTCAAACGGTGGTGGCTCGCCAACTTTGGCGCAGGGAACCTCGCACGCATGCGCGTTTGCCACCGCGGCTGCCGCCCATTTGCTGGCTTTAGAGCCCAACTTAACTTCGGCCCAGGTCGTTCAGCGATTGGTGGCGGATGCACGGGCGCTGCCCGAAGTTTCTAGTTTCGCCCGCGGCGGCTTATTGCAATGGCCAACATTGGCTAGGCAGCAACAGCTTATTAAATAATTTCAGCGGCCTGCAAATCCAAGGTTTGTGTGCGTCTATTCAAGGGGTGCCGTTAGGTACCCATTCGAATTGAAGCCATCTAACCAAGGAATAATCATGCCATCGAAAGACCAAATCACACCATATATAGCCGGGAAGTTGCCCTGGCTACTTGTCATTGCTGCAATTTTAGTTTGCGTGCTTGGCGGGTGCAATGGTGCACAGCGACAAGTGAACTATGACAACGCAATGCGCGAAGCAGTCACGCAAATTCGCAGTGGAGATCTAGATCAAGCTTCTAGCAATCTTGCCACCGCGGGAGCCAATGCAAATAACAAACTCCAATTTAAGAAAGTGGAGGATATGAACACACTCCTCAGCGGTGCTGCCGCATATCGCAGCGGCAATCGTGATCAAGCCGGCCAAATCTGGTCCGGCGCTGATGTTCCAGAATTCAAACGAGCACTTGTTGCAAATGAGCGCTCTCTTGGAGTTTCAATTAAGTCAACCAACAACGGAGAAAACAAGTGAATCGTTTCATAAACACATTTCCAATCGCATTTATTTTGACAAGCGCTGCGCTGGGTCAAGCCGGAGCTGAAGGCCAGTATGACCTTCTCTTTCCGACTGAAACCGCAAGCACCCAGTCAGCAACACCAGTTGTTCGACAAGTTGCGTTTGCCAAACCAGTCGCGGACACAAGAATGCCTGTAGCGGTTGCCGCTCTGGCGCCAAAGCCTGTGTACGCACTCGCGCCCACTCCAACACCAACGATGGCGCCGGCGCTCGCCCCATCTATAGGTATCACCACGCCAACAACGTTGGCGTTACCCACCAAGTCGCACAATAAAAGCGCTGGTAAAAGTGGAAAGGGCATGATCGGCGACTATGACTTTGGAGAAGTTGTGCAGACGCTTCAAACATCTGTGCAACCACTCGAAGGCCAAATTAAGAGTGGATTTCCAAAGTTTGTTGGGCAACTTGATGACGCGATTGTTCTTATGGAGGACGGCAAAACTAAAGAAGCCGTTGCCATGAGCGCGCAAGCGGTGGATGGCGTGCTTCAAGCGCGTGATTCCATTGTGGATCCACTTTGGGAGGCGCAGTTCTATCTCAATTCACAGATTGCGGATGTGCGCAATCGACTTGCAACAAGTTTGACAACCAACAATCCAACCACGACAGCTGGTAAGGCTGACGCGGAGTCGACCAAAATGTTGGACACGATTGCGTCGCGTATTTCTAAAACCCAGGATCCAGCCAGGAAGAAGAAGTTGGTGGCGCATTATCGCACCATCCGAACGCTGTCCTCGGTGCGCAAGGCGTCCGTGCAAATGACGCCGGATCAACGCAAGTTGTGGTTCAGCGTTCTGAAGGTTTTGGATCAAGCTTCCGCTGCGCAGCAACAAGTATTGCTGGGTTCCGAAACGCTCTTCGCCCAATTGGATGGAACCGCAACTCAGTTGCGCGACTATCTCGGTCTCTTGCAGACTGTTGAAGGCGTTGACGCGCTGTTGGGTTCTGTTGAAGGTGGAGGCATGGAAGGCTTCGTTGAGGGCATGCGTTTGATGCAGTCTCAAATGGAAACCTTCTCGCAATCCATGGAAGGCGCTTTACAAGGCAGCATGGCTGAGTTGGAGTCCCGCGTGGATTCCATGCAGAACCTAGAAACAAAGGGCGATTCAGTAGTAGCCCCAGCATCGATTGACGAAGAATTGCAAACCCGTATGGATCGTATGGCGCCAAACAGCGCCGGAAAGGAATGACAATGTATTTTCATAAATTCGCAATGGTGACATTGGTATTGGCTGGAACATGTAGCTCAGTGATGGCCGCCGACGCGCCTAAGGAGGTCAAGGCGGAGTTCCATCAGAATGTGTTCAAGCGCGACCGCTTGGTGCGGGAGTTGGCAACGTTGGATTCGAAGGCCGCCGATGCAGTTGCGGCCGGTCAGAAGCCAATTGACATGCACTCGCACCAAGTAGAAATGCAGGATCAAATTGATCTTCTGCAATTGCGCTTGGAGACAATGTCGATTCGCTGGAATATGCCTATTCCAAATCCACCAAAGCCAGGCACGGATTCCATGAATGAGTCCGTGGTGACCGCGCAAAAAGTGGAGAGCGTGTTTCAGGATGGCCGCGTACGCACAGATGATGTGTTGAATGAACGCTGCAATCAAATGTTGGCCTCGATCGACTATGAGGCATTCTTCAAAAGAAGTGAATAAGTAATTATTTCGTGCTTGGCGTGCGGGCTTCGGTCCGCACGCCTGGCGCGCATGAAGAACCGATTTTATTTTGATTGAATAATGAATGTGTGGATGAGTTGATTTGCATTTGCAAGGATCTCAAATGGCCTCCAGTAAATTTATAGATTGCGCTTCAGATTGTCCGAGTGCAACATTCGGTGAGCCAATTCAGCCAGGTAGGCCGTAATGGAACCCGTATCTGCTCCACGAATAGTTTCTGAATCGAATTCAACGGAAACTCGAATTCATGCGCAATTGCGCCGGCTTGAACAAGAAGGCTTGTTGACGTGGCGGTTGGGTTTGGGATTCATCATCGGAATTTTTGTGATCATGGTCGGCGTGCCAGCGGTGCTGATGTTGAGCAGCTACTTTCAAAATTCCTCGGCCCATAAAAATTCCCACGAGACAGCGTTGCATGTTGAAACCTCCATGGAGGATTCCAAGCCCGAGGCGCCCGAGTCTGAGAAGCCGATGAAACAAAATGATCGGCAAGAACCGCCAAAGTCCACTCTTACGATGGTGAAATACAAGGATTTTCAAGAGCAATTAGCAAATATAAGCCAAGGGGAGCAGGCCGCGTTTCAGGAGCCTAATTCTGCGCAGCCCAAACAAATCCAACAACCCCAACCACCAGTCCAGGAAACGCCAGTGGCCGCGTTAGAGCAACCAGCGCCCGAGCCACCGCAAGCTCAGGCTGCAATTGCTCCGCCTGAGTCGGCGATGAATCGTGAATTGCAGCAACGTCAATTGCAGCAGGCTGCGTTGGCTCAAGAATTACAACAACGCGAAGCGCAACAAGCGGCTCAGTTTCAAGAATTGCAGCAACGGCAAATGCAGCAAGCTGCGCTGGAGCAACAGTTGCAGCAAACAGCTATGGCACAAGCACAGCAAGCCGCACAAGCACAGCGAGCTGCGCAAGAGCAAGAGTTGCAGCAAGCCGCACAAGCACAACAAGCCGCACAAGCGCAAGAATTGCAACAGCGTGAAGCACAGCAAGCCGCGCAAGCGCAAGCGTTGCAACAACGTGAAGCGCAGCAAGCTGCTCTTGCTCAAGCATTGCAGCAGCGTGAAATGCAGCAGGCTGCATTAGCGCAACAATTACAACAAACCGCACTTGCGCAAGAATTGCAACAACGTGAAGCACAGCAAGCTGCGCAAGCGCAAGAATTACAACAACGCGAAGCGCAACAAGCCGCACAAGCTCAAGAGTTGCAACAACGCGAAGCCCAGCAGACCGCGCAAGCGCAAGCATTGCAACAACGCGAAGCACAAAAAAATTCTTTAGCCCAGGAATTACAACAGCGCCAAGCGCAGCAGGCCGCTTTGCAGCAGGAATTTGAGCGCCTTGAATCACAAAAGAATGCGTTGGCGAATGCCAAGCAATCATCAAAGACATCACTGGATGAAATGGTGAATAAAGATTCCAAAGTTGACTTGGCGTCCGGCGGTGTATTTCGATCAAAGGTCGACTATTCATTGCAGCCCGTCGCTCGAATTGCTTGGGGCAGCGCGGATGATGCGTTGCAGTTGATAGATACCGGCCGCATGAGCTTGGTTTTTGTTGATGGAGAAGGGCGCCTGACTGGTTCAGCGGTGTTGAGCTCTGGACAATGGCGCCGTGGGGGATTGCCAACATCAATGGCTTCGTTCTCAAATCAAGTGCGAGTTGTCGAACATATTCCAGCATTTGCGGCGCCAGCTTCCGTGGCTCTTGGCGGAGAGCATCTTGCGGTTTTAGTTCCAGTGGGTTTAGAACGACGCATTCAACGAGCAATGGATACATCAAGCCGAAGCAATGGACTCGCGCGACATGAAGTTGCTGCTTGCTTTGGCCGACTGATTACTGATCAAACTGGTCTTGACTTCCAAATCGAACGTGTTGAAAGGAGAGTTACACAATGAAATCTTTATTTGCTGGAATTTTAGGTGGCTTCGTGGCGTTTGCTTGTGCGCGACTTTTAGAGCATCGGTGGATCAATGGTTCAAGCACCATGCAATCCATCTCAGCAGCTCTGGAATCGCTTGATCAAAAACTTGCCACGCTGGGGCAAGACAACACATGGAAAGCGCCCGCGGTAAATCGGGATGCTCCCGTGGCGAGTCGTGATGGATTTGTGCGTGAAGTTTCTCTTGGACCCACCGCCCCGCCCCTCCAAAAGAGTCACAAAGTCGATACCAATCCGGGTAGTCGATCAGTACCTCTGATGGCGGGGGCGGCGGCGATTCCGGAGTCTGTGATGGATCAACCACATATTCCATTTATCGCGCTACCTACACAAACGCCGGAGCCAATTCAAACTTTAATCGCGCAAGCCGCGCCGATTCAAGCGCCAAGTGTTCGAGCAACTCCAACACTGCAACCAACAGCGGTGGCGGTGCAAGCGCCAATGCCTATCGCAACAGCGCCGGAGCCAATCACAAACACCACAAACTTGGAGAACGCATCGATAGCTATGAAAAGATTGGGTAAAGCGTTCGGCGGCAAGCGTATTCATTGATGTTGGACGGTGGATCGCTGGCGTGTCAGCGACAACCACCATCGCGAACTGCTACGTCAACTTTATGGAGTCGATTGAATGCTGTGTATCATCAAAGAAATGCCCACTCCGGCGCCTCAAACGGAAAATTGGTTTCAGGCGGCTCGCCGTCGCTGGCCAAGCGTGATGTGGTCCATGGTTCGGTTTCAACAACATGTTGGATTAGAGCAACCGAAGTTCCCAGAGGATCTTTTCTTGGCCGGCGCGGCCTCGGAGAGAATCGATACGGCTTGGAGCATTATTCATGTGGACGTTCAACCAGAAGTGAATCGCAGATTGGCGCGCGTGGCGCTGGGTCGCTTGTCACGAGAAGATTTGTGGCAAGAGACCATCACCAAATTGATGTTGGATGCGGACAAGGCTCCGCCACTTCCAGATGGACGAATGCCAACGCGTATTCGCGGCTATCGGGGGCTTGCGGCCATAGCCGCCTACTTGGCGGTGACTGCTCGGCGAATTGCGGTTGATCACTTTAGAAAGCAACGGCTACCCATGGAGGGGTGCATGACACATATTTTAGATGCTGCGGACAATCGTGTTCAAAATTCACACACTACGGAGTCACAGGAAGTTGCGCGGCGTTTCTCGCAGGAGTTTGCAAGCGCATTCATGTCGCTGCCCAATCGCCAGCAAGCGCTGTTGGCTTTGGTGTACGGGCGCGCAATGCCCAAGGGCGAGGCGGGCAAGGCTGTCGGATTGCCAGCGTATGGAGTGACACGCGAATTGGCGGCGGCAATTCACTCGTTGAAAGATCGTTTAGAGATGCCAGAAAATTCTATTTGGAGCGTGGAAGCCATCAGTATTTGGTTGCGTGGTTGGACTCAATCGCACAGCGATGAGATGAAATAAGGAGCAATATATGGAGAACATTATGAAACCTGAAGATGTGGATTCGCAATTGATCAGTCAATCACTCGCGCAAGTTCGGCCCGCGCCGGATGACTTGGATGATGAAACCTTGGCGTTGATCATTGACCAAGGCATGGACGCCGTGCCACACGAGCAGCGCTCCGAAATGCTGCGGATCATCGGCACAAATCCCGATGTCGCCGCGGCTATCGCGGATCTTGCGGAGCATGGAAACGCTTCCGCAACAAACTATGTGCTAGGTGTTTCGCCAACGATTTGGAAATTGTCATGCGCCGCGTGCGCCGCCGTTGCGGCTGGATTGACATTTTGGGTTTCAGTTCGCACAAGCATATCTGTTGCGGGAATTGAGTTGTTGGGAAGTGGCGCGGGCTCGGAGTCATCGGTCGCTGCGAACCAAGTGTCTACCCCAGAATTAATCTTAATGTGCGCGCTTTGGGGTGGCGCAATTCTTTGCGCGTTGCCGGCGTTTTTAACGCAGCGAGCGGTGGCCGCGCCGGTGAATCGGCGGACGCGTATTGTGGTTCTTTGATGCCAAGATTGATGCACAGCACGTTTGTGATCGTGGCGAGTTGGTTGCTGTCAGTTTCAGCGATGTCCGACGCGCTTGTATTCGAGTGGCGCGCGCCAGAAATACAGAAACCTGTCACCAAGATTTCCGCGCGCATTGCCGCGGCGGATGAAGTGCTTCAGCGGATTGTTGGCGGACAACAATCCAAGTCATTGGTTTGCTACGCGCTTGCCGGCCGCGAGGACCTGCTTCAGATTCAGGAAACCAAACCCGGAGTTTGGTTGGTGACATGTCCGGACACGGACGGCGTGCTGGATGCGGTCGCGGCCATGAAGAGGCTGCATGCGGAATATGGGCCGCCGCGAATTTTGGTGGAGGCCATTCGTCCGGGGCATCCCATTGATCGCGAAATCGCCAGCGAAATTGCTGGACAGCTTAAAAATGATGGGTTGCAATTGGTGGATGGGCGCGCTAATCGGGATGAGCAACGCAAGCAAAGTGATCAAGCGGTGCAGCGCGGTTTGTCCAAGCAGGATGGCTTGACTTCGTTGGATCAGGCCCGCAATGAGTTTGATTTTATTATTCGTATCACGGGCAGCCAAGAGAGTTCCAGTGAAACGGTGTATCAAATTCCCATGCATCGCTGCACGTACACCGTGTCGCCTTGTTTAATTCGGCGCGCAAATCAATCGCCCATTGTTACTTTTTCCAAGATTGGACAAGCGCAAGAGCGCGATATTGAGCGTGCGGAACAGAAAGCCAGGGCGAGCGCGATTGATGAAGTGAATCCCGCGCTCACCGCCGCGATTGCCGCCGAGTGGTTGGCCATGGGTCTTGGTCGAACGGAAACTATTCTGGAGATCGACGGCGATATTGCGTTGGCGACGGATGAAGTGGCGCAAAGGCTTCATTTAGAATCCGCGCAGTTTTTGGAAAAACGAAACGGCTTGGCGCAGATTGTGCGCGTGCCCAAGTTGAACAAGGACTTCAGCGCGAGCGAGATCGGAACGATTGAATTTCAACGGCCTGGGTATATACGCATCGTTCAAAGCGGAGCGCTGGTCACTCAGTGGATTATTGCCGCCGCAATTGGAGTTGTGCTGCTTGCCGCGGGGGCGCTTTGGATTGCGCGAAGTAGGCGGGGGAGTCGTGATGTGAGTGGTGGTATTTCTAGATGACCAGTTGGAGCAGGTAGGCTTATCATGCCTGGTGAAAAAAACGGGATTAGAAATTTGGACTTACATCTTGGCAAAGCGTGCCCGAACGGGCAGCACAGGGGTATTTGAATGAGCGTTCTATTAAATCTGATCTGGATACTTTTGGCGGGATTATGGCTTTTCTTGTGCTATTTATTAATTGGGTTGTCATTTTGCGCAACCATTATTGGCATACCAATGGGATTGGTCAGCATGATGATTGGCGTGCAAATGCTTATGCCGTTTGGCAAAAATGTTGTTCCGCGGTCCGGTGGCTCTGCGGGGTGCATTGGGTTATTGCTTGCGTGTTTTTGGATTTTGACCGCGGGACCAGCCCTGTGCATACTTCATCTGGTCGCGGGACTTGCCATGTGCCTGACCGTGATTGGCATTCCGATTGGCCTGCAGAACTTTAAGTTCATGCAGGTTGCGTTGTTGCCCATGCACTATGAGTTAAGGTGATTTTGCGCTACGCAGCGCACGCGCAACTTCAACTCACATGCGCGTTGGAATCGGCGTGATTGAAATTTTAGTTCCGTTTTTCGATCGGTACGGATTTCACTACCAAAGTTGTTTTTGATTCCCCATCAATAATTCTTGCAGTAAGAGAAAATTCGTTCAGGGTTGAGCCTTTATCTGAACTTGTTTCTCTTGCAAACTCAAGTTGGAGACCTAATACCGCCTTTTTTGCCCCGCCAGTAGTGGGAGGTCCGGATTCTGGATCGTATCGGGGATCCCAATCTTGTTTGTCAAACTCCTCAATGCCCTTCACGTAATTAGGCAGTCCAGGGTCTAAATCTTGCCGAAAAGTAATTCCAGCATCTACGAACTGTTCTTCTATTTGCTTGTACAGATTTCTGGTCTTTCCTGTTACTCCACTCCACGAAGGGTCATCTGAAGTGTTTATAGGCTCATGGAGTAATACAACAGTCTCTCTATTTTTATCTTTCATTTTTTTTACAAACGCCTGAAATCGTGGCGCTATCACAATAAGCCTGACTAGTTCAGTACCGGCACTCTTGGTTTCAGATATTTTGAGATCTCGGGCATCATTAGAGGCAGCATATGAAGCACTGCTTGCCGCGCATCCCAGAATTGAAATCGATATAACTCCGCAAAGAATGATGGTGATAATGGTACGAAAATAATTTATACGCATGATTTATACCCCTGTTTAATTTGAATCTGATCGAATAGAAACTCTGAAGTCAGTTGCATCTGAGCCTGACACTGATCCAATTTCCTCAACTTCGCCAGGCTTAAGCGTGTAGGTTCGCCACGTAATAGAAGCACTGCTGATATTCACGCCGTCTTTGTCGAACCAAGCGAATCGAGCTTCAATTATCCTTGTGGAACTTCCAGCGTTGCGAACAGTGACCTGGGCAACTTTGGCGCCAGAGCGTTCATCAATGCGCGCGGCGTCCACAACAACGTCGCTTGCTAATCCAGAATCGCGTATGACGCGCCGAAGATCAACATTGGAAGTAGGACCGCCTGTTTCGTATGTGTTCACCGCGCAGCCGGGCACGGCCGCAATAAATGCACTCATTGCCAAAAACAAGAGGGTAAGAATGACCGCGGATGTTCGAATTAGATTGATCACAATTCAAGAATACCACGGCGCTGTTTAGGGATCAATAGATTTGCGCGAGCATTGATTTGTGGTGAATTCCTAAAAGATTGAGTGATTCGCATGCATCGGTTCATGCGGTTGAATGAATTCAACGCGGCTTGTTAAAAAACTAGCAGTCCATTAAATCCGCTTTTGTGAAATCGCATAATCAATACGAATTGATTTTGATTGCAAGAACGGAATTAGCAACAAGCCAGGCGCGGCCGCCACAATCGACAGCGCATAGAAGGATTGGTAATCCAAGTTTTTCAGCATCCAGCCGCTGAGAACGCCGATCAACGTGTTGCCGATGGCCATGACCGAAGTCAGCAGGGCGTACTGCGTTGCCGTGGCGCGGATATCGCAAATGCTCATCATGAAGGCCACAAAAGCGCACGTGGCCAAGCCGCCGCAAATGCTCTCTATAGATAGAACAACCACAAGCGATGTCACCGGCGCGCTGGCTGGCGCAATGTGCGCGACAGTGGCGCCGTAGGTGCTGGCCAAAATCCAGAAACCAACATTGCTCACCGCAGCCAAAATGCCGGCGATCCACAAGCAGCGCGTCAAGCTCCAGCGCGCAATCATGAGCCCGCCAACAATTGTTCCCGCAATGCTTAGGCCCGATCCCAAACTTTGGCGTACCCATCCAATTGTTTCGGTTGAGTAGCCAAGGCCTTGCACTAGCAGCGGCGATGTCATGGCGCCGCCTAATACATCGGGCAGTCGATATAAAATTAAAAAGAAGAACAGCGCGATTAGTTTCCAGCCCCATTGGCTGGCGAAAATTTGAAATGGTTGCGTGATCGACGCGGCGAATCCGGGCGCTTGACCAACGGGTCGCGCGGGTTCGCGTCCCATGAAGATGCCGAGCATGCCCACTAATGAAACCGCGGCTAGCGCGCACACCGCAATGGCCCACGCCCACGGTGCGGTGTTTGGTGACTCGCCAAGTCGACCCGCCAAAATCAGAACGCCCGCCCCCGCGAACAGCGATGCAAAGCGCGCGCCTGTAACCCACATGCTGGCGCCCGCGCCGAATTCGCGTGGTTGTAAAACTTCGGCGCGGTATGCGTCGCCAACAATGTCTTGCGTTGCGCCGGCAAATACCAACACTCCAAGTAAAACAATAATTGCGTTGGGCGACATCATGCCGCCGCGGTTGTCCATGTTCAGCGCCAACGCAACGATTAGTCCCAAGCAAATCAACTGCGTCACAAAAAGCCAACTGCGGCGGCGGCCCATCCAGCGCAAACCAATAATGGAGCAGTGATCGCTTAGCGGCGCCCACAACACTTTGCATGTGTAGGGCAAGCGCGCCAATGCGATCAACCCAATGTCCACCACCGACCACTTCGCGGCGCTGGCCCATGTGGGCATGATGCTCATTGCCATTTCAAGTGGAATGCCGCCGGCGAAACCTAGCGACAACAACACCAGCATTGTGGGTTGCATGTACAGCGGGCGCTTTGGTGGTGGCGTTTGCATGAGAGATTGCGTTTGCGCAAATTCAGTCTGCGTGGTTGGCACGCATGAAGAGTACATGGCGGGGATTTGAATTGATGAGAGAGTGAAACGCTTTGCAGAAAGGGTGGGACCAGTCTGCGTTCGTCAATACTGCTTGCTGGCGAGTGAACGCTTTGCAGAAAGGGTGGGACTAGTCTCCTTTCGTTAATACTGCTTGCTGGCAAGTGAACGCTTTGCATAAAGGGTGGCACCAGTCGCTCAGACAACGCACCCCGCGCAAGCGGGGCTTGCGCGGGTGCTAAACTCGCTTGTGGTGCCACCCTTTCTGCGACGCGGGAATGCATGTGATCATCCACACAATTGACGCAGTGCCAAAAATTCATTTATTCACTTTGTGGCAACCTGATTTATTTCGCGGAACAATTTCAGACTTGCCTCAGAAATTCAGCACGCATTCTTGGATATATAGCCATGTGCGTCTATATTGATGCAATGGATACCGCTTCGTTGAAACAACGCTTGGAGCGAACACCTTTTTTACCTTTTCGAATCCACTTGGTGGACGGGCGATCTTTCGACATTCTGCGACCCGACTGGACTTTGGTCATCCCTCCGTTTCGCCGGGTCTTTATTGCCCGTCCGCAACTTGGTCAAGGCCGTTTCTGTCCCATTGAGGAGATTGATGTGATGTTTATCACCAGCCTTGAGGAGCTTCCGCCGGCGCAAGAAAATGATTCCGCCGCGGCGTGATTCAGTAAACTGAAACGCAGATGCAACTTTCAACAACCATCTTCGTCGCTGACCTAAATATTTTTGGTTACACCATGCGCGAGTTCATGGTTGACGGGGGAACCTGCTTGGTGGCCGTGGTTGTTGGTGTTGTGGCTATAGGGATATACAAAATTGGTTAGTGAGCGCATGTGGAATTGATTTACTCAAGCTAAACCAAATTTATGATGCTGTTGCTATCGCCCCTTCAAGCTCGAACGAGCCTTGTCTGCCGCCCGCGTTGACGGATATAAGCGAATAATTTCTTGAAGGACGTCAATTGCAAAGTCTTTCGCACCATTTGTTAAATGTCCTTTGGCAACATACAGCAGTTCATTAGCACGAGTTTCTTGATCTTCTTCCGAAAGCGGCTTCTTGCCAGAAAAGCTTCCAGGCGATGGTGTGGAACTATTTTTTGGGTTAGAAACAGTATTTGCATTACTAGTCGTGCCATCTTGATTGGTCGAGAGAGTTGTGCTTGAACTACTGTTGCTCTCTGTGACGCTATCTGCAATGTCGGCGATCATTGACGAAACTTCTGTAACTAGTCGGCCAAGAACGATAAAGATCAATCCACTGGCAATCCCACCAATTCCAATCGTAATTGCGGTCACATCATTTTTTCCGTAGTTCATAAATGCCCCAATAATTCCAATGATAATGCAGACAACCCCTAGTCCCATTAAAAGTACGCCAAAAATTTGAATCAGACTGCGAAATGTCGGATATGCGGAGTTAGACCTAATGTGTGCGATATACATTTTTTTAGATTCTGGCATGGGCATGTTTGTTTCCTCGGACTAGGTTAAATTTATTGAAGCGGCATGGCTTAAAATTTTTACACCAACAATATCATTGTTGTTTTGGCATCCCCAAAATTACAGTTTGTAAATTAAAGTGTAACTGCATATCAAGAGCAGAAGATCAGAAAATTAATTTTGAGGTTTATTAAATTTGTGGCGGTCTTTTGATGCCCTTAAGCCTTGGGCGTCATTGGGTGACTATCTATCGCAAATCCTGAAGATTTTTCGCGAAGTGGCGTGGCTACTATTAATATGTGCCAAGCAAGTCCCGCAGTAACACAGTCGCGCCCGCGCGCACCGCGAAATCGCGCGCCGTAAAAACAAATGTGCACTTGCCATTTTTTGGTTGCTCGGTGTCGTGCGGATTTCCAAGTCCAGCTGACGATTACATAGAGAAGAAGCTTGACCTGAATGAATACTTGATCGACAAGCCGGCCGCCACATTCTTTGTGCGCGTGTCGGGCGACTCCATGATTGGCGCGGGCATTCACCCCGACGATCTTCTTATTGTGGATCGCTCCAAGGAGCCTAAGAATAAATCCATTGTGCTGGCCATTGTCAACGGCGATTTCACGGTGAAGCGCTACATGTGTCGCGGCGGAAAAATTATTCTTAAGGCGGAGAATCCCGCGCATGCGGACATTGCCATTGTGGACGGTATGCAATTTGAAGTGGTGGGCGTATGCACGAACGTGATCCACAATCTCAAGTGAACCACGCGCATTTGTCGTGCGCTGTGCCTTCGCCAGCTTTTGCACCAACTGGTGCGCCAAACGCGTCGCTCATTTCAAACGCAACGCCCGCGCCCATCTTCGCGTTGGTAGACGGCAATAGTTTTTATTGTTCGTGCGAGCGCGTGTTTAATCCATCGCTCATCAATCAGCCCGTGATTGTATTAAGCAACAACGATGGTTGCGTGATTTCGCGCACCGATGAGGCCAAGGCCATCGGCGTAAAGATGGGCGATCCACTGCACTTGATCGGCGACATCATTCGGCGCCACCGCGTGCGCGTGTATTCATCCAACTACGCGCTGTACGGCGACATGTCCGCGCGCATGATGTCCACGCTTGCGCAGTTCACGCCGGAGTTGGAGGTGTACAGCATTGACGAGGCGTTCTTGTCGCTTGGCGGCTTTGCGGGACGCGACCTTGCCGACTACGCGCGCGAGATTCGGCGCGTGGTGCGCCGCGATACCGGAATTCCAACTGCGATTGGGATTGGTCCAACCAAAGTTTTGGCCAAGGTTGCCAACCTCGCCGCCAAGAAAAATAAAATAAGCGGGGGCGTGTTGAATCTGTGCGATCGCGCGGCGCAGGACAGCGTGCTTGCGGAGTTTGCGGTGGCCGACGTGTGGGGCATTGGCGCGCGCAGTGCGGCCAAGTTGGCGCGCATGGGCGTGACCACCGCCATGCAATTGCGCGACGCCGATGCGGACGCCGTGCAAAAGTTGCTCACCATCGTGGGTCGGCGCATTGTGTTGGAATTACGGGGCCAGTCGTGTCTTGCGCTTGAAATGGTGCAGGAAGATCGCAAGCAAATTGTCAGTTCAAAATCATTTGGTCGGCCCGTATACAAACTGACTGACCTCAAGGAAGCCGTGGCCAATTACGCCACGCGCGCGTGTGAAAAGTTGCGTCGCCAGAAAAGTTCGTGCCACGTATTGAGCGTCTTTGTGCAGACCAATCGCTTTAAAGATATCGCGCAGTATTACAACAGCGCCACGGTGAACATGGGCACGGGCACCGCCAGCACCAGTCGTTTAATTGCGGCGGCCAATGGCGCTCTTGAGACTATTTTCCGCGACGGCATTGAATATAAAAAAGCCGGCGTCATTCTTTCGGACCTGCGCGCCGCGAGCGCCGTTGAATTTTCACTCTTTGATGACCAACACAAGCATGCGCAAGACATCAAGGCAATGAACGTGATGGACGCCATCAACGCGCGTATGGGTCGTGACACGCTTAGGGTTGGGGCGTGCGGCGCCAGCGCAAAAGTGGGCCGGAATGCAAATGGGGCGTCAACTCCGCTCACGCCCGCATGGACTATGAAAGCCAACATGCGCACCAAGTGTTACACCACGCGTTGGCAAGACCTGCTGAAAGTTGGCTAGTGTTTGTCCCTAAGCAATGAATCAATTGCTCCTAGGTGATTCAATGTGTTTGCACATAACATGTCCATATGAATACATATTCCAATCGTATAACCATGGCATGCGCGGCGGGCTTATTGCTGATCGTCGGCATGTCCGCAACTTCATGCGCGGCGCGCGTGGCTTCCAAATTATTAAGTCGCCCCGGCGACGCGGATCAAACACACGCTTTGGAAGAGTTGGCTCCGCTTTACGCGCAGCCAAAGTTCATCGCGCCTGGTCCAGCCTTTGACGCCAAGAAAGTCATGGCGGGGAAAAGCATTTACCGAATCGCTGGCCCAAACAGTAATCCCTGGTATCAGCAGGGGTTCAACGGCATGAAAAGCGCAGCTGAAAAAGTGGGCTTTCCATTTTCCGCGTGCAGCAATGAGGGTCAACTTCCCCAATATCAACTGTGCATGGCCCAAGGCATAAATCAAAAGGCAACATTGATAGATCTGTTTGCCGGTCCCAATCCAAATGAGCTCGCGCGAGAAATCAGCGCCGCGAAAGCCGCAGGAACGCTGGTTGCAGTGAGCCACAATTTTGGCATGGATGAAACCGTTCCAAATGTCAGCGCCAATTTCTCGGTGGACTTTGCTCTTGCGGCGCGGTTGCTTGCCGACTGGGTTATTTCCAAAGACGAAACCGCGCACGTGTTGGTGCTGGTCTCGGATGAGTTGCCATCAACCGCCGACATGCGCGCCGGAATCACCTCCGAGTTCAAACAATTCGGCGGCGCTGGCATTCAATATAGTTTCGTGAATGTGTCTATTGCGCAGTGGGGTACTGGTCTCAAGCCCGCTGTTGAGAAAGCCATTGCCGCGGATCCAAAGCTGTCATACATCATTTGCATTTATGACAGCATGGCGGAGTTTGTGGTGCCAGCCATTGCGTCCGTCAAGAAAGAAGGAACGGTGAAGGTGATTGGTTTCAACGGAACACCGTTCGTGCTTGACATGGTCCGCACGGGCAAAGTTGAAATGACCGTTGGCGAATGTCAGGAGTGGACCAGTTACGCCATCACCGACGCGGAAATGCGCCTGATTGGCGGTATGGGCGCGGTGAAGAACATGCATATTCCGTTTCGCATTTTCGACAAGAGCAACGCGGGAGAAGCTGGCATGCCTGCGACATACGGCAAGGGCTACGGCAACACATTCAAAGCCGACTACGCCAAGTTGTGGGGACTTTGAGATCCTCGCCGTGTACTCAAGCGCGCATCTCAAGTTGGGATTCACGCATATGACTTCTTCGCGGCTCTGATCGACCAAACGTAGTTCTGATTTATTCGCCGTTACACTTGGAACTGGAAAATTAAATTTGTATCAACTGGCCCTAAGCCAACAAACCACTGAAAGGGTATTGCAACATGTCCACTCTCTCTAAACTTACCGTTGTCATTCTTCTGTCTGCGGGCGCCTTTATTCCAATGGAAGGCTGCAAGAATGGACCGCCGCCAGTCATGTTGGCGCGGCGCCTTTTTAAAAACAAGGATCAAGACCTTGGAGCGATCTCGCAGGGTGCCGTGTTGAAGCTGACAAAATCTTCCGATGGCACCGCGACTGTTGGCGAGGACTTCAAAGTCTCACTCACGTCAAAGTCGGGTGATGGACAAGCGTGGCAATGTCGCACGGCCAACGATCCGTACGTGCTTGTTGATGCAGCTTCCGAGACCGACCCCGCGGGCGCGGTTTCAGCTGGAACAGAGATTCATACTATTTATCACCTGCACGCCAACGCCGCGGGCAACGCAAAGATTGAGTTCGCGCTTGTAAGCACCACCGACAAGAACAGTTCGGCGAAAGAGACCATCACGTTGGAAGTGGAAGTGAAGGCGGCGGCTGCGAAGTAAACGCTGGCGCGCAAGAACGCTTACGCAACGGTGCGCGCGGGGCGTCGCCAATTCACGCCCGTAAAAAGACAAGACGCCGATTTTTCGGCGTCTTGCTTACAGATTACAAATTACAACGTCCCTTTCAAACCCTTCTGAGATCGAATTAGTTTCTGTACTCGCCTTCAAATTCATTCGGCACGCTTTCATCAACGGCGTCCGAGGCGGTCTCGCCCAAATTGTCTGGGTCCATGGTGGTGGTGCGTGGCGTTTCTTCCATCTCGCGCATGCGATGCCAATCATCCAAACTAATCAACACTTCACGCGCCACGCTTCCCTTGTGGTCGCTCAAAATTCCTGCCAGACCCATTTGATCCACCAAGCGACTCGCGCGGCCGTAGCCAATGGCAAGCCGTCGTTGCAACAAACTCACGCTGCCGCGGCCCGATTCAATAATGATTTCCACGGCTTTTTCAAAGAATGGATCGCGCTCAAAGCCATCGCTTGCGGCTGATCCACCGTCGCGGGCGTCGTTGTTGCCGACAACGGCTTTGGTTCCGCGAATAGCAACCAGTGACCGCTCGAACGAAGGCTTGGCCACATCTTCCAAGAAGCGCGCAACCTTGCGCGTTTCACTATCGGTGACAAGCGTGCCTTGCGAGCGGCGAAGTTCGCTGCTGCTTGGCGTAAGCACCAACATGTCGCCTTGACCAAGTAAAAGTTCCGCGCCCTTTTGATCCAGCACAATTCGGCTATCCATTCCGCTGGCCACTTTGAAACTCACGCGGCAAGGCATATTGCTCTTAATCAAACCCGTCACAACATCCGCTTGCGGTCGTTGTGTTGCAAGCACCAAGTGCATGCCAACCGCGCGCGCCTTCTGCGCAATGCGAACAATGGATTGCTCCACTTCCTTATGCGTCATGATT
>CANKBX010000017.1 GCA_947480055.1 Planctomycetaceae bacterium | reverse complement strand
GCGATGGAAGTGAGCCAGACTGGCGACCTTGCCAATTGGATGATTCCAGGAAAGTTGGTCAAGGGCATGGGCGGCGCCATGGATTTGGTGGCGGGCGTGAAGCGGCGCGTGGTGGTGATGGATCACTGCAACAAAAAAGGCGAGAGCAAGGTGTTGCCAAAATGCACCTTGCCACTGACGGGGCTTTCGTGCGTTGATTTGTTGATCACCGATTTGTGCGTGATGGAATTTGATCGCAAGCGTGAACGCTTTGTGTTGAAGGAACTGGCGCCGGGCGTTTCCGTGGATGAAATCAAGGCAAAGACCAAGGCGGAATTTTTCATTGACGCAGATCCCATCGCGGTTCGTCAATAAAATAAAACGCTACTTTTTCAGACGAATTTCGCTAGAAATTGGCTCGCCAGAATCACTCTAAGACTTGAAAGACAAAGGCCGCCCCCTCTGATCGGACGAGAGGAGACGGCCTAGAAAGTAAAGATCTCAGATGGATTTGTTCAGAGATCTTTCACGCGATGTTTCATCTGGGCTTTCAATCGCGCCAAGATGGAAGAGTGCATTTGGCTCACGCGGCTTTCAGAGAGATCAAGCGTGAGGCCGATTTCTTTCATGGTCATTTCTTCGTAGTAGTACAGAATGAGAATCAAACGCTCGGAGCGGCTGAGACCTTTGGTCAACAAGGCTTGCACATCGATGCGCTGAATGCGATCGGTTGGCATTTCTTGGCGGCGATCGCTGGCCACATCCATCTCGCGCGATTCGTTTCCTGAATCCTTGTCGTTCCACTTTCTATTCAAGCTGACAATTCCAACGGGTCGAGAATCGCGATTTAGTTTCTCAAAATCATCGGGATTCATTTGCAGACGCTCGGCCACTTCATCCTCTGTTGCCTTCTGGCCGTGCGCCATTTCAATGGCTTTCTTGGCGCGGTCCATTGTCGCGGTACGGCTTCGAACTAATCGAGGAACCCAATCCATGGCGCGCAACTCGTCAAAGATCGCGCCACGAATTCGTTGTGCGCAATACGTTTCAAACTTCACGTTGCGGCTTAGGTCGAAAGAATTGATGGCGTCCATCAGGCCAAACAAACCGGCGCTGGTGAGATCATCCACATCCACTTCGGCGGGCAACCGCTTGTGCATTCGCTCGGCGGTATAGCGAACCACTTCGCGATAACGCTCCATCAAGCGATTGCGAAGTTGCTGGCGCTCAGGCGAATCCCGCGCGCATTCGCTGTACATCTTCCAGGCCACATTCACGCCTTCGGGCGTGTCCATAACCAAGTCCGCGATCGACGGTGGACGACCACGAACGGCTTTTTTGGTCCGAGTTTTTTCAGTGGCGACAATCCGTGTGGATTCCGTCTCTGAAATATCGGAGATGCGGGAGTTGCTTGAACGCTTTGTATTTGTGATACGCGACGAGGAAGTTGTTGGCGATTTTTTCGCCACAGCTTTCGTCGGTTTTTCACCGCGGGCTGCGTTTGTACGCGTGGCCTGCGTGTTTATCTTGGACATGCGGTCGCTCCTTGACCTAAAGCCCATCAACCAGCTGCCCCCACGGGGCAACATGGCTCAATATCTCGCGGAAACTACTGCCGCGAATCTTGATGTGCCGAATCCTTGGCAACACCTTGATGTGGACAGTCTAACGTGTGCCTTGAAGTGCGCAAGAGGAAGTTGAAGACTTCATCAAAATTATTATTTGCTGGTTGCGGACTAGATCTTTATTCAAGTCAAGCCAATGCAAAACGATTTTGACCGCGGTTACTTCGACTTGTTTGGTTGGAGAACTCGATCAACACCAACGGGATTGCATGAAAGCACTGTTGAAACCTATAAATGTGTGGGAATTATTTTTGCCCGCTTGATTTGCAGCAACAATGGCACGGCAAATGCGCTCGTGGAATCAGCGGCTCTGTTGCTGATTGAAATCATGCGCGTGGCTGAGAACGTTGTGCTGGGTTTCTTGCTGATGGCGCATCTCGCGCCGCGCATAAATAGCGGAAATAAGCCGAATTTTGCGCATTTCTTGGTTGGCGTCGCAAGCCAGTGGCCGCACCAACACGATGGTTTTTCGCCACCATAAATATCCCGATTGCGTGATGGATAGAATTTCAAATCCATCGGGATGTTCCGCTTGGGCTTGGGCCAGCAGGATTTTTTCATCCGCTCCCGAATAACTCCGTGCTTGCGCGGAACTCATTGAACTGCCTCAATGCGGGCGGTTTCCGCCACAATCAACTCAACACCTTCGGGAATTTCCTCGCGCGCGATCACAGACACATCACCCAAACGCCCCCGCAATGCGCGGCTGACAGCGCTACGCAGATGCTTGGGTGTGACCACCACCGCGGGCAGACCGCGGCGCAAAAGATCGCGAAGACCCGGCGCAACGCATCGAAGTAATTTTTCCGCGGCGGCGGCCTCCGGAACAACACTGCGTTGAGCGGCGGCGAATGCTCCGCTTGAAATCATCATGGCCTCATCCATCCAAACCGCGTGCAAAATCCTTTTGCCACTGGAGTTACGCGTGATCAATCGATCACACACGTCGCTGGACACCACGCTGCGCACCACCGCCACGGTTTGCTCGGGCAAGGCAGCCGCCGGCATGGACACCATCAACTCCGCGATCTTTTCAATGTCGCGAATGGCCACGCCTTCACGCAGAAGTTCCTGCAGGATTCCACGAATGCGATCGAGGCTCCAAGCGGGCGGCGCCAACATGGAAGCCAAGTTTGGCGAACGCGCGCGAAGTCGATCAAGCATCTTGGATGTCTCTTCAAGGGTGATCAATTCCCAAGCTTTTTTGCGCAAAACTTCAAGTAAATGCGTGGCAAGAACACCGCCGGCGTCGGCGATGGCAAAGCCCTGGCCATCCATATTTTTAGCGGCCGTTGTGTCAACCCAAATGGCAGGCAAACCAAACGCGGGCTCGGTGGCCAATTCACCAGTCACATTGGGCACGCCGCCTTTGGGATCCATCACCAACATTTGCCCTGGTCGAAGCGCTCCTCCACCAACAGCGGCGCCACGCATGCGGATCACATATGTGTCCGCTGGCAAATTTGGATCGTCGCGAATTCGAACCGATGGAACCACAACGCCAAGTTCCATGGCCAAGCGTCGACGCACACCAGCCACCAACGAAAGCAATCCGGATTCTGATCGCTCCTCGTGCGCCAACACCAACAAGTCAAGACCCAGATCAATGCTGATGGGTTCAATCAACAAGGCGTCTTCCAGCGACTCCGAAGCGCTGAACGCGGAACGCTCGGTGCGCGCGGCGATTTGTTTGGCGGCAAATTGCACGCGACCAATCCACCAAGCCGCGCAAGCAAGCAACAAAGACGCGCCAAGCAATGGAACAGTTGGAAGCGGCGTCATGGCGAGCACGGCAAGCAACCCCGCGACAATCCACAGCGTCACTGGGCGCGCGCCAAGTTGACGCGGAATTTCAGCGCCCAATGTTTCGCCACTGGCGGCTTTGGCGGCCACCAGACCGGAGGCGGTTGCCACCAAAAACGCCGGGATTTGCGTGACTAATCCATCGCCAACCGCCAGCAAAGTGAAGACGCGCAGCGACTCGGAAATGGACCAATTTTTCTGGATCATTCCCACCATAAATCCGCCCAAGATGTTCACGCACACAATCACAATTCCCGCCACCGCGTCGCCGCGCACGAATCGTCCCGCGCCATCCATCGCGCCGTGAAAATCCGCCTCGCGCAAAACCACATCGCGCCGCTCACTGGCTTGCGCTGGAGTGATTGCGCCAGAGGCCACATCCGCGTCAATGGCCATTTGTCTTCCGGGCAACGCATCAAGTGCGAAGCGCGCGGAAACTTCACCCATGCGCACCGAACCGCGCGTCACCACAACAAACTGCACCACCACCAACATGGCGAACACGCTCAAACCTACGATCGGATTTCTTCCCGCGGCGATTTCACCAAAGGCTTCGATCACCGATCCCGCGACGGCGCGCCCCGCCTCTGGAGTGCTGGCGTCCATGCCCAAAATTAAACGGGTGCTGGCAATGTTGATACCCAGGCGCAGCAATGTGGTGCCCAACACCAACGCTGGAAACACGCTGAAATCAAGCGGTTTTCGCATATTCGCCGCGGTCGCAAGAACCAATCCGCTGAGCGCGAAGTTGATGGCGATCAACGCATCCATGGCCATTGGTGGAAGGGGCACAACCAACACCGCCACAAGCGCGATGAACGCCGCGGGCACCAACCACTCCATGCGCAGCGTTGGTTTGTTCTGCGTGTCGGTTAAGTTTGGAATCAATTTCGCTTCTCCAATGTGCGATTGCTTGAGCGACTTTGTGGTCGACGATTCGCGCGGCCTTCTCCAGATTCACGCGCGGCTTCGCGCGCCTGAGCGCGAGTCATGCGAATGCTTGACTCGAATGCGTTGCGAGCCTTGAAGCGTTGCGCGATGCAGGCAATGAACAGAGTGATCGCCGCGCCAAGCGCGGTCATGCCAATCATTCCCAGCGATGACCACACCACGTCCGTGAGCGATCCAGAACTCCAACTCGAAATATTTTTTAACCATGGCCAGGCGAATGTCAGGCTGACGCCCATGGTGGCAATTGCCACAAAAACACCGGCTATAACAGGCAAAAACCGTCCCGCAATCGTGGTGCGTTGGCGCATCTTCCAGGGTCCCATTCGTATCCATGCCCCATGTGAAACAATGTGCGCCAAAATTGCGCCAACAAGCGCCACAACAACAATCCACAACATGGGCGTGATGGCGTCTATGAATAATTGCGCGGGTTGTTGAGTTGGCGCGAGCAAGAATATTTTCTTTGTGGTGCCCACAAGCGAACCAATCCACATGGGAGCGATCACCGATGCGAGCGCGATGAAAAACACGATGCCAAGAAATGAAGCCAGCCAACTTGCTCTTGGACCATGACCCTCGGCGACAACTTGCTCGCGCTTGGAGGGCGATGGCGGATGAACGCGTTCCGCGGATTCACTGGTCATCATGGGAATACTCCGTTGGAAATTTGCGCCAGCGAATGTTGAATGAACGCGTTTTCAGAGGCCCATATCACCGCGCATGCGGCAAAGGCGGCCATCAATCCAACCGCAGCCCGCGCGCCAAATCCTGCGGAAAATGTGGAAAAACCAGGCACAATACGCACAATCAACGCGGCCACGGCGGACACCGCGGCCAACACCGCGACCACTGGCAGGCAAGCTTTGAATCCCACCAACATGGCCGAGTCCAACAACAACGCGACCGAGTTGGCAAATCCACTTTCTAGAAATTTTCCCGGCGCCAACGTGCGCACACTTGCCGCGGCGGCAATGGCGATGGTTTGAATTCCGCCAACGGCCACAAAGATAGTGATTGCGCTCCATGTGAAAAGCATTTCGGCGGCGTTGGCCTCGCCATCAATCGCCGGGTCGTATGTCTGCGCCAGCGACAATCCCATTTGCTCGCCAATCACACGGCCGCACACGCGAAGCGCCTCAACAGAAATTGCGGCGAGCAAACCAATCACCGCGCCAATGGAAATTTCAATCACAATTTGCGGCAATGAAATTGTGGTGATCATGGAATCACCCGCCGCGATTGGCGCGGCGGCCCAACCTGCCGCCGCCGCAAAAGCTATGCGAAAACGCCATGGAATCATGGTAAATGCCGGAGCGCACATGGCCGCTCCAACGGCTCGCGCCGCGCCCGCCACGGCAATTTCAGAAACACTCACTTAGCCACCTCCCATCATCGTGACCGCAAAGTCGATCACCTTTGAACTCATCCAACCGGCAAGCGCTATGGCCACCAACGCAACCGCGATCAACCTTGGCGCGAACGCCGCCGCGGCATCTTGCACATTGGACAACGACTGAATCAATCCAGAGATCAATCCCACAAGAAGTCCAACCACCAACAATGGCAATGCTAAAATCAAAGCCGCGGATATCGCGCTTCGCAGCGCGTCAACCATGTCGGCCTCAGTCATTGAATGCGCCTGCGTAGGAGATCGATGTTTGCATTTGGTGGACACGCATTGTTATGTTCCCGCCACTCGGGTTACGCCTGAGATCAAGCCCGTGGACACAAGCGCCCAACCATCAACCGCCACAAAAAGCAGCAATTTCATGGGCAAACTGATCAAAGATGGCGGCGTCATGAACAAGCCAAGGCTGGCCATGACGGCCGCGACCGCCAAGTCGATCACCAAGAATGGAAGCAATACTTTAAATCCAAGCATGAACGCAATGCGCAACTCGTTCAGCGCGAATGCTGGCGCCAATGTGAACGTGTCCACCTCGCGGCGCGTTAATGATTGCCCCGCTTCCACCGGAGTTCCTTTGGCTTTCAACACGGCCTCCAAAGTTGGACCGCCACCTTGCGCTTGCAGTTGATCAAACATAAATGCACGCAGCGGCGCCTCTGCGCCTTTCACGGCGATCATTGGATCCGCGTTGTTGCCGTTGGCCAATTGCTTCAAGCCGCCATCCCATGCGGCCTTCAATGTTGGAGTCATTGCAACAACTGTCAGCGCAACACTGAGTCCCAGCACAATGAGATTGCTTGGCACCGCGCCCAATCCCAAGCCTTGGCGAAGAATGCTGAGGGTGACAAATATCCGCGGAAAACAAGTGCACAACGCCAACGCCGCGGGAAGCAAAGCGAAGCCAATCGCGGCCGCCGCAAGTTCCGCGCCGCCGTTCAAGCCCACTGGAACATTGCCCACGGTTTGATTGATTGCGGCGAGGAACAACATCAACCCACCCTCCGATGCGATTGGATCGACGCGCCGGACTGGGAAGATTGCGCCACCACCGCCTCATTGACTTCCGACGCATCGGCCGAAAATTCCGCGAGCCTCTGAAATCCTTGCGTGCTTTGACCAAGCAACACCACGCGATCGCCAACTCGAACCAACGTCAACGATTGCCCTTTGGACATGGCGGTGCGATCAAGAATTTCAATCGCGCCATTGCCAACCGCGCGGCGAACAAAAGTCTTGGGGAAAAATTTCGAAATCAAATCAAAAACAAATCCGTGCTTCAATCCCGACTTGCGCCACCACAACGCCAAGCCAAACGCGCCGAGCGCGCACACAATGAAAATGGAAAACCAGCCACCAGCGGGCGACCCGCGCGCTGCATCAATGGGATTCAGCACAACAATTTGCGATTCCGTATCGACACTATGGCCAAGTGCAATCGCAGGGATTGAACCAAGTGCGATGACCGCGCTCGCAATGCGAGCAATCAATAGGTGAGGGATACGCCCATCCATGGCAGCCCCTAAGCTTCACGCCCCGCATCCTGCGAAAACGGTCGGACCCATCCGACCCATATAGATCGGCACTTTGAAGGCTGAAGGCGTAGTAAAATTCCTGAATTCATTCAGGTTTCTTTTGCAATGATCTATCCAATTTGCGCGGCAAGCGCCGCGTCAAAGCGTAAGTTTGCGCCAACATTCTTCGTGACCATCGGTACCATTTGGGCAATGATCCGCTGGCTTGAAAAATGTTGGTGCTTGGCGCTGATTGGGTTCGCCGCTTCGCTCTTTGGGGCGACCCAGAGCGCCCACTCCCAAACGGATTACACCCTGGATGAGTTTGATCATTGGAAACCCTCCGAGGCGCCGTCGTCGGTGGATGAGCAATTGCAACAGGCGCGTGTTGCGCTGGCCAATGGTGACGCAGCCCGCGCGCTGAACTTGTCGGAAAATTTCCTGGAAAATAATCCACTTGGCCAAGGCCGCGCGGTGGCGTCGTTGATACAGGGCGACGCGCAACTGGCTTTGGGAAATGAGTACAAGGCGCTCTTCGCCTATGAAGATGTCGCGCGTCGACACACATCCAGCACATCTTTCATTCCAGCGCTTGAGCGTGAATATGAAATTGCCAAAGCCTACGCCCACGGTTTAAGAAAAAGATTCTTGGGAACATTTCGCTGGATCGACGCGGGCGATGACGCGCAGGAAATTTTCATCCGCATTCAAGAACGATTGCCCGGTAGCGAGCTTGCGGAAAAAGCTGGCATGGAGTTGGCCGACTATTACTTCCGCATTCGCGATATGCCACTGGCCGCCGACGCCTACGACTTGTTCGTGCAAAATTATCCACGCTCCAAGCGAGTAAATAAAGCCAAATTACGCTTAATTTATAGCTATTACGCCCAGTTCAAAGGTCCGCAATATGACGCCAGTGGATTGCGCGAGGCCACATCAAGACTGAAACTTCTGCAAGCGGACGATCCGGCGCTGGCCCAGCAAATTGGCGCCGAAGCATTGCTTGTGCGCGTGTATGAAAGCGAGGCCGCCAAGTTGCTCAATGATGCGCGTTGGTATGAAAGTATGGGTGATTTTATTTCCACTGAACTTACTTTGCGATCTCTTGTGAAGCGCTTTCCAAAATCTATTGCCACCATTGAGGCGCTGCGGATAGCCCCGGGAGTGGTGGCCAAATTGCCGGAGGGCGTGGCCAAAGACTGCCCAAACTACGCAGATCTGCAAAGCGCATTGATTGGAACGCCAAAGGTGGCGGAGCCAACTGGCGTTGCACCTGAAGTAATAGCGCCGCTGCCCGCAGTATCAGAAACATCCCCGGAGGAACCCGTGGGGAATGCGGCGCTTCCGCCGGAAGATGTGATCAAAGCGCCTGCCCCACCAACGACTGAACCAACTCCCACGCCGGATCAACCAAAATGAAACTGCGACTCTCGTATTCCATTGCCAATGTCATGACGTTGATAACGCTTGCATGCGCCACGATTGTATTTGCGAACACACTGGGCTGCTCGTCCAAAGGCATGAAGGGCGGCAGCGTTCTGCCCACCAAATATCGTAGCATTTCCGTGCCGATTTTTGACAACGCAACACCCGACCGCGAAATGGGCTTTCAATTGACCGAGGCCTTGCAAAAACGTTTGCAGCAAACCACCACATACACCGTCACGCATGATGGAAGGGCCGACACCATTCTTCGCGGCAAGGTGGTCAGCGTGAAACTTTCGCAATTGAGTCAAAGCGTTGCGACTGGTTTATCAGAAGAAGTCGCCTACACTGTGACTCTCGACTGGGATTGGGTTGATGTGCGAACAGGAAAGTCCATCACGGCCCGCAAAGGTTTCACAGCAAGTGGCGTTGTTGTGACAAGTCGCTCGCAAGCGGAACCTTTGGATTTGGCGCGATTTGAAGTGACTCAACGGCTCGCCGACGACATTGTGGCGAACCTTCAGGCGGATTGGTGATCTTTGCAAATTCACATGCGGGATTTGAAATGCAGGAAAATAAAATGAACGACAAAATGATGGATTCAAACACGATGGCTTTCGCCTCCAAGAAAAAGATAGATAAACCTATCAAGCGCATCGACCCCCCAACTCCAAACTCGGCGGGTCAACCGAGCAAGCCACGTCGCCAAAGCGTGACTTGGTTCACTTTGGGATTGCTGGCCATCCTGTTGTGGATTGTGATCAACGGCAGCTCAACCCGCGGCACACCCATTGACACATGGCAACAATTCATGGTGCTCGCCAAGGAAAATAAGTTGGAGAGCAACTCCGTGATCATCATGAGCGATCGAATCGTGGCCGACGTGAAGCCAAATACCAAGGGTTTCTCCGAGAGATTTGGCGATAAACCAGCGCCCGTGTATGTCACCATCATTCCATCCGAGTACAAAAAATACACGGAAGATTTGGAATCGGCATCCATTCCGTGGCGCGCCGACGTGGCCACGAGCACCTTCGCGCAAATCGCCATGACCATCTTGCCAACGCTGATCATTTTGGGAATTCTGTGGTTCCTGCTTTCACGCAGTATGCGCAACGCGGGCGGCGGTCCGGGCGGCATGCTGGGAAACTTTGGTCGCAGCAAGCACCGCGTGAGCAACAAGGAAATGGCGCACACTACTTTCGCCGATGTCGCCGGCATTGACGAGGCCAAGGAGGAAGTTTCCGAATTGGTTGAGTTCTTGAAAGATCCGAAAAGATTTCAACGTCTTGGTGGACGCATTCCACGCGGCGTGCTGCTTGAAGGTCCACCAGGTTGCGGAAAAACTTTGCTCGCCAAGGCCATCGCTGGCGAAGCGGAAGTTCCTTTCTTCTCCATTTCTGGAAGCGACTTTGTGGAAATGTTCGTGGGTGTTGGCGCCAGCCGCGTGCGCGATTTGTTCAAGCAAGCCAAAGATAATTCACCATGCATTATTTTCTTGGACGAAGTTGACGCCGTGGGTCGCCGCCGTGGTGGTGGCTTCACAACCGGCGGGCACGACGAGCGCGAGCAAACGCTCAACGCGATTTTGGTGGAAATGGACGGCTTTGACGCCAATGATCAGGTGATTGTCGTTGCCGCAACAAACCGCGCCGATGTGCTTGACCCCGCGCTGACACGACCCGGCCGCTTTGACCGCACCGTGGCCGTGCAATTTCCAGATGTGGCTGGACGACGACAAATTCTTTCAGTGCACGCCAAGAAAGTGAAGATGGGTCCAGATGTGAACCTGGAGCGCATGGCGCGCAGCACGCCAATGTTCAGCGGCGCGGATCTCGCGGCCATCATCAATGAGGCCGCCATTCTTGCCACAATGCTTGACAAGGACTTCATTGAGATGACTGACATGGAGGAAGCGCGTGACAAGATTCGATTTGGACGCGCCAAGAAAAGTCGACGCATTGAACAACAAGAACGAATTGCCACGGCGTATCACGAATCTGGTCACGCTATTTTGCAAGTTCTTCTGGCCGACGCGGATCCACTACACAAGGTGACAATTATTCCGCGCGGAAATATGTTGGGAGTGACATTTAGTTTGCCAGAGAAGGACCGATATGGTTTCTCGCGCAAATATTTGCTGGCGACTATGCGCGTGTTGTGCGGCGGCCGCATTGCGGAGGCGCGCCAGAATGGTGATGTTTCCAGCGGAGCGTCCATGGATATTAAAATGGCAACCGCCTACGCGCGCGCCATGGTTCTGGAATGGGGCATGAGCGAAAAGCTTGGATTTGTGCGGTATGCAGGCTCAGATTCGCGCGAGTCCTATGTTGCCGAACGCGACTATTCAGATGACACGGCGCGCATCATCGACGAGGAAATTCGGCGCATGATTGACGACGCCTTCAGGGATGCGGAGCGCTTGGTGAATGAAAATTGGGACAAGATTTCCATTCTCGCCGAGGCGCTCTTAAAGTATGAAACGCTAAATGTGGAGGATGTGCAACGCATTATTCGCGGCGAAGCGCTGAATCTGCCAACTGTTGTTCAGATGCTTTCCTCGGAAACGCCTGCGCCGATCGCCATCAAGATTGATCCGCCAGAGCCTGAAATTGGAATCATGCCAAGTCCGGCATAAGGAAAGAAAAGAACGCGGGAATTTTTAATTCAGGAAAAGTGCGACAAATGAATGTCGCACTGATTGCGGCATGTGATCTGAAATTTTGCATGTCCGCCGCGACACCAAGCTCCGGATTAATCGATCACACCAAAAGCGTGGCCGGATTTTCAAGCAACCCCTTGAGCGTGTTCAACCAACGCGCCGCCATGGCGCCATCAATCACGCGGTGGTCCAGCGAAAGCGTTGCCGTCATTTCATAGCCAATCGTGAGTTGATCATCGCGCACCACGGGTTGCTTCAACGCCGCGCCGCAGGCAAGAATGGCGGAGTTGGGCGGATTGATAATCGCCGTGAAATGCTCCACGCCGAACATGCCCAAATTGCTCACGGTGAATGTGCTCTCGGACATCTCCTCCATGGACAGGCCGCGGGTGCGGGCCTTCTCTGAAAGAGCCTTGGTTTCGCTGGAAATAGCGCGCAAACTCTTGCGGTCCACGTCGCGGATCACGGCCACAAGCAGGCCTCCGCCCTTCTCTTCATCAAGCGCCACGGCCACGCCGACATTCACTTGCTGATGCATGAGAATTTTTTCACCTCCCCAACTTGCGTTGACATACGGGTGCTTGGCCATGGACAGCGCGCATCCGCGCACAATGAAATCATTCACGGAAAGTTTGATGCCCATCGCGGCCAACTCGCTGTTGAGTTGCTCGCGCAACGCCATCAATCGGTCCAATTCAAATTTCATGGACACTTGGTAGTGCGGAATGGTGGTCTTGCTTTCAACCAATCGCTTGGCGATGATTTGCCGCATTGAACTCACGGCAACTTCTGTGCTTTGCAGACCAGCGACAACAAGTCCGCCCGCGCGAAGTGTGGGCGTAACTGGAACGGCCAAGGAACTGGAAGATGCGACATGCGAAGTTGATGATGCGCCCTGCGCGCTGGAAGAAATCGAACCTGCGCGTGGGGCATCCGTGGATTGCGCCGCGGGTGTGGCTCCGCGATTTTCCAGCGCGTTCAACACGTCGCGCTTGATGATGCGACCGCCTGGACCTGAGCCTGTGAGCGAGGCAAGATCCACTCGTTCTTGCTCCGCAATTCGCCGCGCAACTGGGCTCACGCGAACACGAGCATCGTCTGATTCAAGAATCTCCTGGGTCCGCGCGTTGATTGGCTCATTCAATTTTGCGCCGCGCGCGCTGGAAGTGGGTGAAACAAAGGCATTTCCAGAGGTGCCCTGGGAAGAGTGCGGGGAAGATTGCGGGGATGACTGCGGGGATGTCTGCTCCGCCGCTGGTGATTTGGCAGCGCCATCCTCGCTTTCGCCGTCCTCCAAAATAATCGCAATCTGCGTTCCCACTTTCACTTGCTGGCCCGCGGGAACAAGCAACTTCACAATTCGACCATCGTCAAAGACCGGCATTTCCATGGTGGCCTTGTCGGTTTCAATGTCGGCCACCACCATTCCGCTTTTCACGGCGTCGCCCTCTTTCACATTCCAACGAACAATGGTTCCAGATTCCATGGTGTCCGAGAGGCGTGGCATTGTGACGGAGATTGGCATTTTATTTTTATGATGCGTGCGTGATTCTTACGCGTTGTATGTGGCGCTGCGAACCGCTTCGCAAATCTTGCGGGTGTTGGGCAGATATTCCTGCTCCAAATTAAAGGCGTACGGAGCGGGAACATCCTCGGCGTGAACGCGATGCACATGGTTGTCCAAATCGTCAAAGCAGCGCTGATGAATTTGCGCCGCGACTTCAGAACCAGGGCTGCCGAAGCTCCACGATTGATCCACAATCACAAGATTGGAAGTCTTGCGCACGGATCTCTCTATGGCGCCAATGTCCAGCGGACGAATCGTGCGTAGATCAAGCACCTCGCAAGAAATTCCCTCTTTGGCCAGCGCTTCCGCGGCCTCCATGCAGAAATGCACGGGTCGACCCCAAGATGCGATCGTGCAATCCGTGCCCTCGCGGCGAACGCAAGCCTGACCAAATTTCACAAGCACATCCTCGCCAACAGGAACTTCGCCCTTCATGCCAAGCAACCGCTCGCTCTCCAAGAAGAACACCGGATCATCGTCGCGAATCGCGGTCTTCATCAAACCCTTGGCGTCGGCGGGCGTGGATGGAATCACAATCTTTATGCCGGGAACATTGGAGAACAACCCTTCAACGCTCCAACTATGCGTGCTGCCAAGTTGACCACCGGCGCCGTCATTTCCGCGGAACACAATGGGACAACCAAATTGCCCGCCGCTCATAAACAACATTTTGGGGGCGTTGTTCAGAATTGGATCGGCGGCCACCAAACTAAAGGACCAACTCATGAACTCCACCACGGGGCGCAAGCCCAACATGGCGGCGCCAATAGCCATGCCCGCGAAACCACTTTCGGAAATAGGCGTGTCAATGATGCGCCGCGGACCAAACTCATCCAACATTCCGCGGCTCACTTTGTAGGCGCCGTTGTATTCGGCCACTTCTTCGCCAATCAGCATGACGCGCTTGTCTCGGCGCATCTCCTCGCTCATGGCGTCGCGGATCGCGTCGCGAAATTCGATTTCTTGCGTGGCGCTCATATCAAACCATCTCCCTCGCGCGTGGCGCGAAACGTGGGCGGATTCAGGGCGCCGCCATACATGCGTGGCTCGCTTGTTCCGGTGTAGCGACCCCATGGCTCGCGATAGACATCGTGATACAGGTCGGACATTGGCGGAACAGGACTATTGTCCGCGAAATCAACCGCGTCGCGAACCTCGGCCTTGACTTCTTTTTGTAAAGCCTTGATTTGATCAGGCGTGATCGCACCTTGATCAAGAATAAATTTCTCAAATATTCCGATTGGATCCCCTTGCTCCCAAAGTTCCTCCTCGTCGCGCGTGCGGTACTTGCGCGGGTCGCTCATGGAGTGGCCCTTGTAGCGGTAGCAACGCATGTCAACAAACGCTGGACGACTTTCACGGCGGCACTTCTCAACAACATCTTTCATGCCGTGATACACCTCGAGCAAATTCATTCCATCAATCACGGCGGAATCAATTCCATATCCCAAAGCCTTTGACGAAAGATCATGGCTTTGCGTTGTGCCGCGATGAATGCTGGTGCCCATGGAGTAGCCATTATTTTCCACCACAAAGATCACGGGCAAGTTCATCAAGCCCGCCAAATTCAGAGCCTCATGGAAAGCGCCTTGATTCAGCGCGCCGTCGCCCAAAAAGCACAGCGTGACGCGCGATGATTTTCCATTGTTCAGGACCTCGTCCTCGTACTTTGTGGCGAAGGCCAAACCAGCGCCAAGCGGAGTTTGCGCGCCAACAATTCCGTGGCCGCCAAATAGATTGTGCTCGCGGTCGAACATGTGCATTGATCCGCCCTTGCCTTTGGCGCAACCATCAACGCGTCCAAACATTTCCGCCATGCACGCGCGCGCCGTCATGCCGCGCGCCAACGCGTGGCCGTGATCCCGGTACGCGGTCACCAATGGATCTTGCGGTTTCAGCGCGGCCACGCAACCAACGGCCACCGCTTCTTGACCGATATAGACGTGACAGAAGCCACCAATTTTTTTATCTTGATACGCCTGCATGCATCGAATTTCAAATTCACGAATCAGCACCAACTCGCGATACCAACCGCGAAGCAACTCCGCGCCAGGCACGGGTCGATTTGCGGCGCGCCGCGGAATTGGAAGTCCGCCGTGAACGTCGTGGGTAGATTTGCCGTCAGTGGTTGGTGTGGCCATGGTGAAATTTTCGCGGAGTGAATCCATTCAAGAACCGCAGAGAGTCCCACGTTATAGTGGAGGCGGCGCTTTGAAGCAACACGTTTGAAAAAACAAATGAAATAACAGCAAATTCAGCCATTTCGAAAGGATTTTGGCTGGCACACGATCAGGGGCTCGCCGTATCCGGCGCGGGCTTGGCTGCTCCGGCAACTTCCGTCGCGTTGATGTCCTTGATCACCCGCGCGCGCACCGCCAGCAGAGCCATCTCAAGCTGGGGATCGATGCCCTTGGCAAATAGATCGTTGGGATCTGGTCGTGGCTTGGCTTTCGGATCATCCGCCGCGGGAATGGTGTCGGACTTCATGCGCAATTCATTTGATTTATCCATTTGCTCTGGAGTCATCTTGGCGCGAATATCTGGATTCACTCCCCAATCATTGGCGCCAGGCTTCTTGTGAACAAGACGACCCTTGGTTCCCGGCTGAGTGACTTCCGGCGGCAACACATAATGTTGCGTGGTGATCTTCACCGCCGCGGACTTGCCACGATCCGCGAGTGGATTCACCTCTTGCACGCTGCCCTTGCCGAAACTTCTCTCGCCAACAATCACGGCTTTGTCATACGCCTGCAAGCAGCCGCTTAAAATTTCACTGGCGCTCGCGGATGATTGATTCACCAACACTGCAACTGGCAGATCCTTTAATTCCGATCGATTGGCGTCGGCCGACTTGCTGGAAGTGGTGATTCCAAAGCGATTTTCAGTGGAAACAAGTTCACCCTTCTCCACCCAGAGATTGCAAAAATCAACCGCCGAGGACAGAAGTCCGCCCGGATTGCCGCGCAGATCTAAAACCAAACCATTCAATTTTCTCTCGGCGCGCATCTCTTTCAACGCCGCCAAGAAATCCACAAAGCTGTCCTCGTTGAAACTGGTCAAGCGCACATATCCAATTCCCAAAGTGGGATCCATGTACCACTGCCACGTTGGATCGCCACGTTCTGAAAGACTCTTTTTATTCCAACCATTCACGGAACGAATCTTGATGCTCTCGCGCTTCAGGGGAACATCAAATGGCTCGGGCTTGTCCGCTCTGCGAATGGAAAGCGTGACCATTTCGCCCGCTGGACCAGTGATGAGATCCACGGCCTTGTTCAGCGCCCATCCTGTTGTGCTTTGTCCATCCACCGCAATAATGCGATCATTTGGCTTCAAACCGGCCCGCGCCGCGGGAGAACCCTCGAGCGGATTTACAATTTGAATATCGCGCTTCTCGTCATGGCGAATCATGATTCCCACGCCCACGAAGTTGCCCTCCACTTGTTGCTTGAACCGACGCAGTGATTCGGGCCAAATCAAAGCTGAATAATTGTCCTCGAAATTGCGCGAGAGAACGCCCATCGCGCCTTCGCCAAACTGATGCAGCACGACCTCTTCGGGAAGGTCCACGGAGTCCACATTCGCGCTCAACAATTGAGCCATGATTTTACGGAACACGATGCCGGTCACCGCATCGCGCTTCACATTCGTCACACTCGCCGCGGCTTGGTCAATGGCCGCAATCCACTTTTGGCGCTTGGCGGCGTCGCCCAAACTTGGAAAACTTTCATAGCACTCGTCGGTGGTCGCGAGCAACTTCAAAGCCTCGATGCCACCTATGAGAAGTGGTTGCCAGCCGCAATTTTCAATGTGCTCCGTGGCCGCCTTGCTCAGAGCATCTTTCAAAATACCCAGCGAAACTCCTTGCAGTTGATCCTTCCAACCATCAATAAGCACCGGGTTGTATTCCGGAAAAACATCCGCGGCTTTTGCGGTGAGTTCGCCTTCTGGATCATTGGGATCCATAGTTGTGTCGGGCTCCTTCGCCTCTTTTTCAACCTTGGGCTCAAGAGCCTCCATGGCTTTCAGGCGATCATTTTGCTTTTTGCGCAGGTCATACAAATGCTTGGGAGCAAACTCCGCCAACAATTGCACGCGGTCGCCGCAATCATCAAGTTGATCGGTGAGTTTCTTAAACTCCGCCGCGTCGCCACCATCCTCATGCAGGGCCCTTAAACGAAACAACATTTCCTGCGCCAGAAGCCAATCCGAATCTTTCAAGGCCTCCAAATATTTGGCTTGTCCCTTGGCTTGCAACTGAATCACGGCGTCGGTTTTCAACTCAAGTTTCCAAGCGTCGTTGTCAAGCAAAAACTTTATGTTTGCCGCTGCAACCATGGCTTTGGACAAGTTGTCCATGGCCAAGTCATCGACCAATTCCTTGCGACGAGTGACAACGGCTTCTTGGCGAATTTTTTCCTGCTCGGCCTGATGAAGGTTGCGCAAAGTGATGGCATCTTGCAAAGCTTTCAGTGAAACCGTGGTGCCTGTGGGAGCGCTGGCGATGTCCTTCTCAAACGTGGCCATGTCGGCGCGCCGGGCGGCCGCCCAAATATCGTCGCTCCATGCGGAAATATTTGCGGAGTCCGAGATCGTTGGGGCCGCAACTGGAGTCGCGGTTGGGGCCGCTTGTTGCGCGAATGTCGTGGACACCAATACAGAAATCAAACTCAGCGACAACATTTGAAATGGCGACTTCATCTTAAAACTTTCTTTGTTGGGACGATTGTTTATTCTGCATATACTGAAAATGGTTCGGGTGTTTGTTGGGAATCGTGACAGAAATGTTTGAGGGTTCAAGCGTGTTCAAATCACAATTCCAAAGCTGATCTTTTAAGTGAGTCACTATGCTAGGTCCTGAAACAATTTCCGTGGCACGAAGCAGCGAGAATTTATTGAAATCACCCGCATCCCATCCCTCCTCAAATCCAGCGATGACAAGCTTTATCACAGCTTCTGGCTCTTTGTCGCTGGGGATTTGGCTGTTGTTGCCACTGGCGATTGGGGCCATGTGGTGGCCAATGATTGGCGGAGTCATGGTGTTGATTCTGGCTCTCAGTTGCTGGTTTAGATGGTTTGGAATCCGCGAAATGAAACAGGGATTCTTGTTGGGAACATTCACGGAATTCCATTGGGTGCCGGTGTGGCGCGCCATGAACGCCATCAACTCCGGCGCGGGGCTCGCCGTGGCGGCCGGCGTGATTTTTATCAACGGCGAAAGTAATTTCGCGCAAGAAAGCAAAGCGTACTTGGTAACGATTGAAATGATTTGGTTCATGCTCCTTGTGATCGAACTTGTCGTGGCGTCGCGAATGATCGCCTCGGTGGCGGAATGGATGGAGTCAACTTGGGTGCACGTGACTCAAACGATTGTCTTGTGCCTGATTATTTTTTCCATCGCGCTGCGCGTCATGCTGTTGTGGATGCCGCAAGATCCACAAGAAAGTGGAATGTCCACGCTCATACGGGCCGCGGTGATTTTAATCGCGGCGGCAAGCGGAGTGATATCTATTTGGTGGCTCGCGGATGGAGTGAATCGAATGTCGTTGGCCCTTGCCGATGAGGTGAGTGAAAAATCACCGACGTCTATGTGAGCCTTGGAATCACCGCGCATCTTTGCAAAAAATATTTTCCGCGAGATCCATGGCGCGCCCCAAACCAGCGGCTTTTGACATGGTTTCCTGCCATTCTGTGGCGGGGTCGCTGTCCAACACCACGCCAGCCCCCGCTTGCAAATGCACAGTCCACGGCGCGCCAGGCGCGCGGTTGGTTGGCATGACCATGGTGCGCAAAGATATGGCCATGTCCATGGACCCATCAAAACCAATCACGCCAATTCCACCGGCGTAGGGACCGCGGCGCACTGGCTCAAGTTCATCAATAATTTGAATGGCGCGAATTTTTGGCGCGCCAGAAACAGTTCCAACTGGAAGCGTGGCGCGCAGCGCGTCCCATGCGTTGAATTTATTTTCAAGCGTGCCCGTGACCGTTGATGACAAATGCATCACATGGCTGTAGCGCTCCACATCCATGCAGCGGTCAATATGAACGGAGCCCGGCTCGCACACGCGGCCAAGATCATTGCGACCAAGGTCGACCAACATGACATGCTCCGCGCGCTCTTTCTCGTCGGCCAACAATTCAGTTTCAAGTTGCTTGTCTAATTCTGGCGTGGCGCCGCGCGCACGCGTTCCAGCAAGCGGTCGATTCACCACAATGCGATCCCGCACTCGGCAAAGAATTTCCGGGCTTGAAGCCGCCAAAATGCAGCCAGAAGCCTGCAAATACACTTGATATGGACTGGGGTTCACAATGCGAAGCGCGCGGTACAACTCAAATGGATCAATGTTTGTTTGACGCTCAAGCCGCTGCGAAAGCACAATCTGAAACGCGTCGCCAGCTGCGATGGCTTGCTTGGCCTTCACAACCGCGCTTTCAAATTCGGCGCGCGTCATGGAGCTGCGCGCGGGCGGCTTGGGCTGTGAATGAAGATCCATGTGAATTTCACCAGTTGCCAACGCGGGTCGCTGCTGAAGCAAATCAGATTTCAATTGCTCAAGCGCGATGTCGGCCGCCGCTTGCGCCGCGGATTCGCTGCCATGCTCATCCAATGATTGCGCCACCACGCAATCAAGCGTTCGCGTGAAGTGGTCAAACACAACCACTTGTCGATACAAACCCATGTGCATATCAGGAAGATTGCGGTCGTCCTTTGGCGCGTTGTGAAAACTCAACGCCTTGGGTTCAAGCCAACGCACGGCGTCAAAGGAAAGAAATCCCACCCAGCCGCCGTGAAACGCGCCAGGCAGCGCGCCTTTGGAAAATGGTTTCCACGCCGCGGCGATGTCGCGCGGCACTTGCAACGGATCGGCGCATTCAAAGCGTTTCTCGCTCTTGCCGTCGCGAAATATTTCAACCGTGGTTTCTTTGGCAACCACTTCTTGCACGGGCCGCGCGCCCAACATGGAATAGCGACCAACGCTTCCGCCTTGCTCCACGCTTTCAAGCAGAAAGCTTGGAGCGTTGCGATCGTCCGGCGCCACAAGCCTTCGATACGCGAGCACGGGCGTGAGTTGATCCGATGGAATTCGCCGACATTGAATCAGAAGATTTCCTGCGGACATGCGTATGAGATTAGCGGGACTTGCTTTCAAGCGAGAGTCGACGCGCCGCCGTAAGCGCGATCGCCATGGCGTCACTGGCGTCGTTTGGACCCTTGAGCGTGCGCAATCCGCATTGCGCCATAACCGCGCGGCGAACTTGCTCCTTGGTGGCGTTGCCATTGCCGGTGACGGAGCGCTTGACTTCTTTGGGCGCGAATTCCGTGATGGGCAAGTTTTTTTCAGCGAGCGTGGCCAGCAACACTCCGCGCGCGTGCCCCATGATGATCGCGGTTTGCGCGTGCTTGACATGGCTGAACAGGGTCTCAATTGCAGCGTGATCCGGCTTTAAATCCGCTAAAACTTCCAGCAACTCGGTTCGGATTTGCAACAAGCGCGCATGCAGCGGACCAGTTGTCGCAATGCGCAGCACCCCCGCTTCAATCAAAGCGGGCTCGGCGCTACGCGCGCTTATTTTTACGCATGCATAACCGGTGCGCCGCAAGCCAGGATCAATTCCAAGAATTCGCATGCGGCCATGCTACGGTTTGTACGGCTTCAAGATCAGAACCACATCGCTACCTTCGGGTGGAATGAGCGCGGTGTGGGCTTGCCAACGCGGCCGCGAAATTTCCGCCTGATCTGGAATCACTTGCGCGTAGGCAATAAGTTCATCGCCAAAAGTGACAAGCCCCACGGTGCTGCCCGTGACATCCGCCGTGTAGCGCTGCCCGCCACGACCGTCGGGTTCAAAGTGGCTGCCCGCGAATACAAATGAAGAGTTGAATGTTTCTAGATGGCGCGCGTCCTCTATCCACTGGCCCAAATCGCAGCGGCGAGTCACGCCGTCCAGAACACATTCAACTTGCACGCTCACCAAGTCGCCCGCAGGCGGCTGAAGTTTCAAGTCGTTGACTGTGTTCTTGTCGCGGCTCCATATTCCAGGGTGACCAGCGCTGGCGCCAACGGCCAACAATGCGGCGTGAATATTCGAGGCCGCAACATTGACCACGACTAAAGATTCGTGCTCGCGGGTTCCTTTGAAACACACCAATTGCTCTAGGAAACCTTGACGAATCGCTACTTGCCCCCTCACAAGAACTTCGCCGGTGTCCTGGTTGATTGAAAGACCTTTGACCAGTTTCATGTCAAGCGCCGCAGAATTTGCTTGAGCATTTACTAAGGGATTTGTGGTTTCTGTGGTGCTGTTTGGGGCTTGCAAGGGAGTGGGCTTGGAGGTGGGTGTGGGTGTGGCGCAACCATAGATTGCGAAACTGATGCATGGGATTAAAAGTATTTTGAATTGCAAAGCCATACGTTGTGCACAATCCTAACCCCGCAAACGTCGCGTTGAATTTGTTCAAATAGCCAATTCCTAGCCGATTTACATTTGAAAAATAAAAAAGGCCCGGCGGAGGCAAGCCTCACGCCGAGCCCTTCCGGGGGCTTGTTAATGCTTCGACTATATGCGTCAAATTCAATCCTGACAACAAATATATATATTTTTTACAATAATTTTGATATTTCAGAAAAAATTGATTGACTCAGCATCGATTATGTGACTCGGCCACTTTGATTCTGAAATATGCACATTAAAATGAGTGCCCCCGCGCATGCGTTGCATGGCTAATCTTGAACCATGCTGCTTTGCCGAACCGTTCGATTTGCGCTGTCGCCAATAGAGGCGGCGCATCTAAATTCCCCTAAAAACAACGCTTATGCCGCTTGGCCAAGCGCTCAAGGTTGGCACGCCAGCATTTCCTTGGAGGTTGTGATCGCCGGGGAGCCCGACCCGCGCACGGGATATTTGATTTCCATCGCTGAAATAGATGAAATTGCCCGACGAACCGCCCTGCCGATACTTGATCAATCATTCCGTGCCGGCGGGGCGCAGACCTTGGCGCTGAAGCCGGTGGCCGAGGCCCTGAACAGCGAATTGCCTTTCCCCTTGCAGTCAATCACGCTTATACAAAGCAACTTTCTTTCATTCTTCTACGAGGTTTCCATGCCCAACCACGCCACCTTCACTCAGTCGTTTGAATTTGCCGCCAGCCACCGCCTGCACTGCGACGATCTTGATGCCGCAACCAATCAGAAGATCTTTGGCAAGTGCAACAACGCCGCGGGCCACGGCCACAATTACCGGATTGAAGTTTCGGTGCGCGCGCTGATTCAGGATCCTCCCAAAGTTCGGCTTGATCAACTTGAACAAGTGGTGCGCCAGAATGTGATCGACAAACTGGACCACAAACATTTGAACACCGACGTGGCCAGCTTTGCCAAGAACAATCCCAGCGTTGAAATGATTGCGCGCGTGTGCCACGACTGGTTGGTGCAACCCATCCAAGATGTGGGCGGCGAACTTGTTCGCGTGCGATTGTGGGAAACGGAAAAGACTTCGGCTATCTATCCCGGTTGATAGGCCCGCGCTCTGTTGCAATGTTGACCAAAGATCAAGCTGAATATGCCGCGCAAATGTAGGCGGCGTGATTTTTCAAGTTCGCTTCAATCACTCGGCGACTTCAGCGCGCACTTGATCCGCGTTGTAGACAAAACACTTGCCTTCGGGTTCATCAAGACACTTCTTGTGGCTGCCATCGCAAAAAGGGGCGTTTTTTGTAAGACCACATGCGCAAACAAAGATAGGTTTGTCTTGCGGTTGTACTTTGATTGGACCAGTTGCGCTGAGGCGGACAATTCGTGACATGGTGGGTTTCTCTTTTAAAGTTGTGGAATAAAATAATCGGAAGCGTGCCGCTACGACAAATCCTCTTCGCCAAGAAGTCTAAAACCTTTGCGTAGAAGAATCTGACCAGCAAGCGTGAGATCGTCAACAGCGATGGCCACGGTTGGCGCGTCTTGTCGGCGCAACATGACTGGATAGGCGAAGCGAATATTCAACTCGGCGCCCAACAGATGCAAGCACAAATTGGTCAGGCTCTTGCCCTCGGGCAATTCCACCACCAACAAATCCACCTCGCTGAAAGTGAATTGGTTGGCGCGCAACACCACGCGCGCCGCGTCCGCATTGTTAAAGATAAGCCGCACCACGGCGTGGTCGCTTGAATCCAAAATGCTCAACGCCGCCAAATTGAGGCCCGACTGATCGCCGCACTTTTGCAGAAGGTCAAGCAACTTGCCAACCTTGTTGTCAAGGAACACGCCAAACTGCCGCACCGATGGCGGGGTGTAGCCTTGCTGGGTTTCTTGCGGGAGAATGCTCATGTGAGGGGGCAAGAATATAGCCGCGAATGCATAAAGCGTTTCATCATGCGGGGGCGACCTGGTTTGCTTGGAGTTTCATGGAATGTTCGCGATTGCTTGAAGTTGATTTACACGGTTTAAACGCCGCAAATTTGCGCGAATAGTTGCGTTGCCTGCGGCGGGCCTGTGTTCAGTGCAACTGTATTGGCATTGAAAGATCAATCCAACACCTGATACTTTCAAACCATGACTTCAAAGAATAAAGCGCGCGTGAACTATTGGTGCGTGTTGTTTGTGAGCGTGGTCATGATGGGTGGGCAACGCGATGTATTGGCGCAAACAAATTCCAATGTTGCCAGCGATGCGAAGACAGTTCTGAAACCAGAACTGAAATCAGAACACGCCCCCGCCCCCACACCGACCAGCTCAGAGGAATTGCGCGAGGCCTTTGACGCGGTTCAAACATTCCGCGATCGCGAGGATCCAATGGAGGCGATCGCAAACGGCAGGCCAGGCGACGCGTTTCGAATCAGCGATCACAGCGCTGGCGCCATCGCTCGCCGAGCGAAAGAGACGATTGGTTTATTGAAGGCGCTGCAATCGGTGCCACGCGAAGGATTGAGCGAATCGGAATCACTCGATCTTGACCTGGTCATTCGCGATTTGTCTTTGGACGTTCAGGCGCAAAAGTTTCTTGGACACTTGATTGTGATTGGTCCGCTGGGCGGGCCGCAACAATCCATCGCGCAAATGTGCGATCGAATGCCATTTGAGCGCGCCAATGATTTGCAAGCCCACGCCGCGCGCTTGGAGCAAGTGCCCAAGCAACTTGCCGATGACCAATTGTTGTTGGAAGATGGCTTGCGCCAACACATCACGCCCGCCAAGGTGATTTTGCAGGGAATTGACGCGCAATTTGCCGCCGTGATCGCCGGCAAGTTGGACACCCTGCGCGCGCCATTTCTGCGCGAGTACCCGGATGTGACGCCAGAGATGCGCGCACAATTGTTGGCGCGCGCCGACAAGGCGATTGCACAAATACTGGCGTCCATGGCCGCCATGCGTGATTTCATCCGTGATCGCTACTTGCCAAATTGCCGTGACGCGATCGCTTGCGCTGCTTTACCCAATGGAAAAGAGTGGTACGCATTTTTGTTGAGCCAACAAACCACCACCAAACTTTCGCCGCAAGACATTCACGCGATCGGCTTGGCGGAGGTGGCGCGCATTCGTGGCGAGATGTTGGTTGTGATTCGAAAGACCGATTGGTTTTCCAAGGACGCCGCGCTGGCGGCTTTGAACAACGACGAATTGTTCGCGCGCTTCACGGCTTATCTGCGAACCGACCCGCGATTTTATTTTCAAAGCGCAGAGGAATTGTTGCGTGGCTACCGCGACATTTGCAAGCAAATCGACGCGCACTTGCCGGAATTATTTGGCAAGTTGCCACGCCTGACCTACGGGGTGCGCGAGATTCCGCGCTTCATGGCGCCCAGCCAAACCACCGCGTATTACCAACAAGGCAGCATTGATTCGGGCAATCCCGGTTGGTTTTACGCCAACACATTCGCGCTGAATCAACGCCCCAAATACGAAATGATTCCGCTGGCGTTGCATGAGGCGGTGCCCGGCCACCATTTACAAATCGCGCTC
>CANKBX010000016.1 GCA_947480055.1 Planctomycetaceae bacterium | reverse complement strand
TCACAAGAATCTTGTCGCCAAGTGGTCGAACCTTCATGAAAGTATCTCCTTCAAAACGGGGTAAAAGAATCAAACGCCGGGCCGAATTGGCCAGACATTTGCGTAATGTCGTTGCAAGATTCTGCGCAGCAGCTCAAGCATTGACTCAACAGGAAACGGACGATCGATGACCGCGAACGCGCCTTCTTGCAACATATTTTGCAAGCCGCGCACGGCTTCACGCGCGCTAGGTTGTGGCGGACGAACAACAACGGTTGGAGGCGGTTGCTCCAAGCGACGAAGAATTTGTAAGACGCGCGAGCCCGCGGGATCAACGCCAAGCACGCCATCTTCCATGGGCAGGCTGACGTCAACCACAGCCACGTGAATGCGCTGGGTTTCCAGAATGCGCGCGGCTTCTGTAGCAGAGCGCGCCTGCACACAATGCACGCCCATGGGGCGAAGCAGTTGCGGAAGTTGTTCGGCAAATGTGTCGTCGCGCCAATCGCCGTGGCTAAGCAACAAGTTCAAACGCGTCTGGCCGGCGGAATTCACTTGTGAACTCGCATCGGTTTGCGCATGTGGTGTGCTTGGGTTGGACGAAGATGGACGCATTGACCTGTATTGAAAGCAATTGCCGTACCAATTAGGCTAGTTTGTGACTGATGATTTAATGTGGTTATAAGACTTTTATGTTGATGGATTGAATTTTTTAGTGTTTTTATAAGACTTAGATTGGGTGATTTGATATTGAATATCTATCTACTGCCAATTCGACGCAGTTGAGATTGGGTCTATGACCGAGCGTGTTCAAGCCAATCTGTTTGTGATTGGCAGTTGCCTAGAAGCTCGGTTCAACTGAAGATGCACTTCCCCTACTTGGAGCAACCATGCACTCAACCGCAATCGCAGAAATTCTTCGCTCACCAACCACGCACATTGACACGGCCGCGTGCGTGAAAGGTTGGGTGCGAACCCGCCGTGATTCCAAAGCGGGAATTAGTTTTATAAACGTGTCCGACGGAAGTTGCCAGGGCGTGTTGCAAGTTGTTGCGCCCGCCGCGCTGGCAAATTACACAAATGAAATCATGAAGTTGACCGCGGGTTGCTCAATTGAAGTTGAAGGAAAGTTGGTCATGGGTCAAGGCAAAACGCCCACGCTGGAAATGCAAGCGGAGTCAATTCGCGTGCACGGATTTGTGGATGACCCGGACACATATCCGATTCAACCCAAGGCGCACACCTATGAATATTTGCGCGAGGTGGCGCACTTGCGCGCGCGCACAAATACATTTGGCGCGGTTGGAAGGATTCGCCACACCATGGCCATGGCCACTCATCGTTACTTTCATGACAACGGATTCTTTTGGATTCACACGCCAATCATCACCGCCAATGATTGCGAAGGCGCGGGACAAATGTTTCGCGTAAGCACGCTTGATGCGATGAATCCGCCGCGCACGCCAGAAGGCAAAGTGGATTGGAATAAAGATTTCTTTGGCAAAGAAGCGCACCTCACGGTCAGCGGTCAACTGAATGTTGAATGTTGGTGCTTGGCGCTGTCAAAGGTGTACACATTTGGTCCAACATTTCGCGCGGAGAATTCAAACACGTCGCGTCACTTGTCGGAGTTCTGGATGATTGAGCCTGAAATTGCGTTCGCGGATTTGAATGATGACGCCAATCTTGCGGAAGGATTGCTGAAATCCATCTTCACCGCCACGTTGAATGAGCGTGCCGATGACATGGCGTTTATGGCGGAACGCGTGGATAAAACTTGCGTGCAGCGTTTGGAGGCGTTTGTGAAAAGTCCATTTGAGCGCATGGATTACACCGAGGCCATCAAACGCCTTGAAGCCGCGATTGCCAATGGAAAGAAGTTTGAATATCCAGTGTCATGGGGAATTGATATGCAGAGTGAACACGAGCGCTATCTCACGGAGGAGTTGGTTGGACGCCCGGTGGTGGTGATGAATTATCCAAAGGGCATCAAGGCTTTTTACATGCGCTTAAACGATGACAACAAAACCGTTGCCGCCATGGACGTGTTGGCGCCGGGTATTGGTGAAATTATTGGTGGTAGCCAGCGTGAGGAGCGCCTTGATGTGCTTGACGCGCGCATGCGTGAAAGCCATTTGGATCCCGCGGATTATGGTTGGTATCGCGATTTGCGCCGCTATGGTTCGGTGCCGCACGCGGGCTTTGGTCTTGGATTTGAGCGGACCATTTCTTACGCGACAGGTCTGACAAATATTCGCGATTGCATTCCGTTTCCGCGCGCCACGGGTACATGCGAGTTTTAACGTTGCCTTGCTTAGGGTTTAAAAAAATTGTACGGCTTGTGCTTGGAAACAAATTGCGCAACTTGTGCTTGGAAATAAATTGCGTAGCTTGTTCTTGAAACTAAATTGCGTAGCTTGTTCTTGAAACTAAATTGCGTAGCTTGTTCTTGAAAATAAATTGCGTAGGTTGTTCTTGGAACTAAATTGCGCAACTTGTGCTTGGAAATAAATTGCGCAGCTTGTTCTTGAAAATAAATTGCGTAGCTTGTTCTTGAAACTAAATTGCGCAACTTGCTTTGACTTGTTGTAAAATTTTTTTCTCACGCCTACAATTATTTCCCAACACTTCAATTTTCCAGAAAGGCTTCAAACATGCAATGCAACATCAATCAACAAGGTCGAACCGCTCGCATCATCATGGGGGCTTCCATTGAATCACTAGGAATTGCCGCGGGCATATGGTGGTTCATGGGCGGACCCGCGTGGCTGATTTGGCCCGCGATTGGGTGCGTTGCCGGCGGCTGGTTCGCGATTATGGAGGGCATTCTTGGCTGGTGCGCCATGCGCGCCATGGGTTTCCGCACACCGCTTTAATTGCTAGACTTGTTCCCTCACGGATTTGTTGGCGGGGCATAGCTCAGCTTGGTAGAGCGTCTGGTTTGGGACCAGAAGGTCGTCGGTTCGAGTCCGGCTGCCCCGATTGTTGGTGCAAGATTGGAAGAAGTTTGACCGATCAGTGAAGCGGCGTTGTTGAACGAATGGTTTCAGGAATTCATGGATGCAATGATTACGGAACTTGCGATGACCGAACCAGCACCAACCGATTTCATGTTGAGCTCGTATGCGCCAATTTTAATTGTCTTTGTGATGGCGGCGGGCTTTGCGGCCTTCAATCAAGTTGCGAGTTCGCTGCTCGGGCCAAAAAATGTTGGCGCCACAAAGGGCACGCCCGTGGAAAGCGGCATGGATGCAATTGGCACCACGCGCAAGCGTTTTAATATTCGCTTCTATGTGTTGGCTATGACCTTCTTGGTGTTCGACGTGGAAATTATTTTCCTATACCCATGGGCCGTCACCTTCACTCAACTAGAACCAAAGAGTCCGGAGGCGTTGCTGTTCTTGGCGCGCATTCTGTTCTTCATTGGAACAAGCGTAGTCGCGTACATCTACGCGTGGCGCAAGGGCGTCTTCCGCTGGGATTGATGTGCCTGAATCAAGCTTGAAACTTGCGATTCAAGCGCGCGCCAACAACACACAAATTTAAACCCAGATGAAGTGGGCGGTTGGCAAATTATTTTTGCTTCTAAAGCAAACCAAATTTAGAAACGTTCCGCCGCGGTCTTAGGTGAGCCGTCCCACACATCGGACTTTTGTCCATTGACTGTCGTTCCATTTTGAATGGCGGTTGGTATGGTTTCAAAAAACTTCCACGGAAATGGTGGCTCAAACTTGGTCAGTTCAGCCAAGGTGGCGCGCTCTTCTGCTGTCAATTTCACCGCAAAGGCGCCTAAATTGTCGGCAAGTTGCGCGCTGTGACGGGCGCCAATAATCACACTTGTCACGCCGCGTTGATCAAGCACCCAGCGCAACGCAACTTGCGCAACCGTGGCTTGATGCGCCGCGGCAATCTCCTTCAGGCAATCAAGCAAGACGAAAGTTTTTTCAACCATCCAGGGCGAAGTAGATTTCACGCGCGTTGAGCCGTCATCTTTGGGCAAATGATTTCGATCAAACTTGCCGCTGAGCACACCGCCACGCAATGACCCCCACGGCGTAACGCCAAGATTGAGATCGCGAGCCATAGTCATGAGTTCGCTTTCCACGGTGCGCTGTAAAAGTGAATATTCAATTTGCAACGCGCACAACGGTTCCCAACCGCGCATCAACGCCGTGTACTGACATTTCACGCACACCCACGCTGGATGATCGGACAAACCAATGTGTAACACCTTTCCAGCTTTCACCAACTGATCCATTTGCGACATCATTTCTTCAACGGGCGTGTGTTGATCCCAAAAGTGCGCCCACAACAAATCAATGTGATCGGTTTGCAAACGGCGCAGTGAATCTTCCACCGCGTGTCGGATGGCTTTTCTACCCGCGCCTCCACCATTGGGATCGCCGGGCCACATGTTGCCCATGAACTTTGTGGCAATCACAACGCGATCGCGCGTGCCCTTGCCCGCGCCAGCGGAAAAATAATCGCCAAGAATTTTTTCGCTGTGGCCCTTGTTGTACATGTTGGCGCAATCAATAAAGTTGCCGCCGGCCTGCAAGTACTGCGTCAGCATGGAGCAACTTTCGTCAATGTCGGTTCCAATTTTCCATTCATCGCCAAAGGTCATGGAGCCAAAACACATTGGGCTAACGCGCAAACCAGATCGACCAAGCGTGACGTAATCCTTCAATGAGTTGTGGTTCATGCCGCAACGATACGCACTACTATCGATTCACGTATTGTAGTTTTTAGGCTTGATTTCCTATTCATTTTCCATAATCCGGCGTTCTTTCAATTGGCGGTCGGAACCAAAGATTTCCGCCACGGGCAATGCGTGCTGTATGAAATGGATTTGAAAAGCTGGATGTAGTAAAGAAAATTATTTCGACGCTTTCAACGTCACCTTGACATCTTGTTCGGCGCCGTCACGCTTGATATGCAGCGTGATCACGTCGCCAGGATTCTTCTCACGTAAATGAGTCGCGAGTTCCCCCATATCGTTCAAGGGCTGATCATCCCACTTCAAAATCACATCGCCCTTTTGCAAGCCAGCATCCGCGGCGCTTGTGCCCTCGCTAATTCCATCGATTTCCAAACCGGGCTCCTTGCGCTTGTTCGTGGCTGGTTGAATTCCAAGTCGAACTTTTGCATAACCGCGACTTGCGCCTCCAGTGCTGTCGGTACTTTTAAACACGGGCTTAGTTGGAGTTGTAACAAGGGTTTTTATCAAGCCTTCAGCCAAGCCGATCACCTTGCTGGCGCCGTATGGATTCACGGTGAAACCTTGATCTTGTGGTGTGTGATATTCGTCATGGGTTCTTGTGAACAGAAACAACACTGGAATTCCTGCGGCGTAAAAACTGGCGTGATCACTTGGACCGCGTCCACCAGAATCCGCGTCAACCGTTAAACCGCTCGCGACGACAGCTGGGCGAATGAGATCCGTAAAACCCTCAGCCGTTCCTGTGCCGCTCATGGCTAGACGATCACCACTGAGGCGGCCAACCATATCCATGTTCACCATTGCCGCAATTTTGTCGGCTGGAATTGTCGGATGTTTCACATACTCACGGCTTCCATCAAGTCCCATTTCCTCGGCGGTGAACGCCATGAGCAAAATGCTGCGACAATTTTCTGGCGCTTCCTTGGAGCCCATGTAGTCCTTCAACTTTTTCGTAAGACACAACATGGCGGAAGTTCCACTTGCATTGTCATCCGCGCCCGGATGCAACTTACCGCGATTGTTTGGTTGCGCGCCAAAGTAGCCCATGCCAACGTGGTCATAGTGCGCTCCAAGAATCACCCACTCGCTGGCCAGCGCGCCCTTGCCTGGAATAATGCCGCCAACATTTTGCGCGGCTAATCCTTTTTCAGAAATGGCGACATTGATGCTTACCTTGACATCAGGTTTCAGCATGAGAGTTTTTATTTTTCCATCGTCGGCCAGACGGCGCAAGTCCATCAATGACCGACCGCTTTCGTCTGCGGACTTTAACAAAGCGTCGGCTTGCTCTTGCGTAATTTGCACAATTGGAAAGTCATAGCTTGAACCAAACACACTGCTCTCTGTGTTTTCAAGTCCCTTGGCACCGCTTTTACATTCTGGCGGATTTACCATGATCAATGCCGCGGGCTTGCGCTCTGAAAGCGCGTCAAGTTTTGGGCGCATGCTCGCGTACCCACTAAATTGCCGATCGCTCCATAAACTCCGTCCACTTTCATCCAGCGGTTCGTATCGCAAAAATACAACTATTTTGCCCGAAAAATCATCATTTTCACTGAAGCTGGTGTAGCCATCTTGACCCGCATCAATGGCGTAACCCGCAAACACAAGTGACGCGGTCACGTCGCCGCTTCCAGAACTTCCCAACACCTCAAACTGCTCCTCGCGCTTCAGTGAATTTCCATTCATGCTTACAACAGCGGTTTCTACTTTTGGCGCACCGCCTTCAAGCTCAAATGGTTGGCGGTAACTCTTAATTTTTGCGTCGCCGATACCAGCAAACGCTGGCTCAAGTCCTGCTTGCTTCATGAAGAACTCGACATACTCCGCGGCCAAATCATTGCCGCGACTTCCCGGAACACGTCCTTCAAAAAAAGGATTTGAAAGTGTTTGCACGTGTTGATACCACTCAATTGCAACCGGACCCATGGCCGTAAGCGCGGCGCGTAAATCTGTTTCGGCTGGATTGTTTGGATCCGCCGGAATTTCATCCGGTGAATAGGTGTAGGGATTGACGGACTTGCCTTCGACCAATTCGCCCTGATGGGGCGGCGTGATGGGATTCGTTGGAGCGGTGGTTTTTTCAGATGTATCGATTTGTGTATTGGTCGTCGCTGCTTGATTTTTTGTGGCTGTTGCTTCATGAACAATTGGCGATTCGGGTGCGGTGGTTGTAGGCGGCGCGACCGCGAAAGCGGCGGTTGAGCAAATCACGAATAAAATGGCGGGATATTTTTTGGCTGTGTGCATGCGTGGCTCCGTGGTTAAGGGCTTTCATACTAAGAGCGTTTTTGCTCAAATGCTTAGCAAAAAGAAATCTGAACGACTGATCCTATTTGCACCCTGGTGGCGGTTGAATTTTCAAAAAAATCTGTTTCGGAAATTATTTCATATAGACTCCTCGCTTGAAATGAGTCCATGCGTGCTTGAAGGACAATTCACATATTCCAAAGGAAGAAAGATTCATGTTTCAAAAACTCACACTTTGCGTCGGCTTGATATTCGCACCGCTCACCATGGTGCACTGTTCAACGGTGCCAGAAACCAAAGCTGATCGCGAGGCGCTTGCCGCATCGGCGACCGCGGCCATTGCCAAGTCAAAAGCGAAGGACCCGTCTCTGGACAAGTTTTTTAAAGACAGCTACGGCTACGCAATTTTTCCTGAAGTTGGAAATGGCGGCGCCGGATTGGCGTTCAGTTACGGACGCGGTCAAGTCTTTCAAGGCGGCAAAGCCACGGGCTATTGTGATCTAAGCAAGGGAACGATTGGCGCGACTTTGGGCGGCCAAACATTTTCCGAGTTGATCTTCTTCAAGGACAAACAGAGCTACGAGAACTTTATCAACGGGAAATTTGTCTTCGCCGCCAACGCTTCGGCGGTGGCCGTTGCCGCGGGCGCCGCGAGTAGCGCTTCATATAAAGAAGGGGTCGCGGTATTTATCACCAACTCCTCCGGGCTTATGTTTGACGCATCCATTGGTGGACAGCAATTCAACTATCGACCCATGAACATGGATTAGCGGGCGCGCCGCCGCTTCGCCCCGCCTAAAATTGAAACACATTGAAACCGCCCCCGAAGGCGGTTTTTTATTACTCACCCAACCAACCCCCGCATAATTTAAAAATGTAATTTTGCAGAAATCAAATCGCCACGGGAAGAATTCAACCATTCACTCTCTCTATACTTGGCGCATGTCCATGCTTGAAAAAGTTGCGTCCTCAACCAGTAGCACCCTCAATTCGCTTGAGCCGCTCGATACATTCGCGCGCCGTCATATAGGTCCAAGCGACGCGGACATTGCTGAAATGCTCACCTACCTGGGCTATGAAAGTTTGGACGCGCTTACAAGCGCTGCTATTCCGGAATCCATTCGATCAACGCGCGCGCTTGTGATTCACGATCCAACCAATCGCAACGGATTCAAAATGCGCGGCGAGGCGGAGTCCCTTGTTGCTCTTGGCCAGTTGGCGCGAAAGAACCAAGTGTTCCGCTCTTATATAGGAATGGGTTACAACGATTGCCTCACGCCCGCGGTGATTCTGCGCAATGTTCTTGAGAATCCGGGTTGGTATACCCCGTATACGCCCTATCAGCCGGAAGTTTCACAAGGCCGTCTTGAGAGTTTGTTGAACTTTCAAACCATTGTCACTGAACTCACCGGTCTTGAAATCGCGGGCGCCAGTTTGCTTGATGAGGCAACCGCCGCGGCTGAAGCCATGAACATGGCCTTTGGTATGGCCAAAGATGGTTGCTCCAAGTTTTTCATCGACGCGGCAACGCATCCGCAAACCATCGGCGTGATTCAAACGCGCGCTCATGGTCTTGGCGTGACGGTTGAAGTTGGCGACGTCGACAAAATTGATTTTTCAAAAAATGAATTTTGCGGCGCGTTGCTTTCCTATCCGTCCACCGATGGACGTATTCGCGATTGGCGCGGCGTGATTACAAAAATCAAGGCGGGCGGCGCGTTGGTGATTATGGCGGCGGATCCACTCGCGCTGACGTTGCTCACTCCACCGGGCGAATTGGGCGCCGATGTTGCGATTGGTTCCATGCAACGATTTGGCGTGCCCATGGGCTACGGCGGTCCGCACGCCGCGTACTTTGCAACAAAGACTGAACATGTTCGCAAAATGCCTGGACGATTGATTGGTGTCAGCCGCGATTCCACGGGTCGCCCGGCGCTTCGACTTTCCATTCAAACGCGCGAGCAACATATTCGCCGCGATAAAGCCACCAGCAATATTTGCACCGCGCAAGCGCTGTTGGCGAACATCGCCGCATTTTATGGCGTGTATCACGGGCCAGATGGTTTAAAGCGAATCGCGGAACGTGTGCACCGCGCAACCACCACCGTGGTCGCGGGATTAAAATTGCTTGGACACACACCAGGTCCAGAACATTTCTTTGACACAGTGCGCGTGCAACTCAAGGGAATCACCGCGGACAATGTGAATGAGGCAGCCAAGAAACATAAGATTAATTTTAGAAATTATGCCGACGGAACCATTGGTTTTTCGTTGGACGAAACGGTTCTGCCACATGATTTGCAAGACATTCTGGAATGTTTCGCCGCGGGAACGGGCAAGCCAACTCCCAAGATCGCGTCGCTGCACGCATTTGACGCGCTGCCAAACTCCCTGAAGCGCACCAAAAGTTTCATGACGCAAGATGTGTTTAATAGTTACCACTGCGAAACTGAATTGCTGCGATACATCTTCCAACTGCAAGGACGAGATCTCAGTCTTGCGCACAGCATGATCGCGCTTGGTTCATGCACCATGAAGTTGAACGCCACCGCGGAAATGATTCCTGTGACGTGGCCGACATTTGGAAAGATGCATCCATTCGCGCCGCTTGATCAATGCGCTGGATATACGGAACTATTTCGAACGCTTGAGAATTGGTTGTGCGACATCACCGGCTTCGCGGGAATGTGTCTGCAACCAAACTCTGGAAGCAACGGTGAATACGCGGGGTTGATGGTTATTCACGCGTATCACGACCATCGCGGCCAGGGTCATCGCAATGTTTGCTTGATTCCAGAAAGCGCGCACGGAACAAATCCAGCGAGCGCTGTTGTAGCGGGCATGCAAGTTGTCGCCGTTGATTGCGACAGCGAAGGCAATGTTGATCTTGCCGATCTTCGCGCCAAAGCCGCGCTTCACAAGGATGATTTGGCGTGTTGCATGATGACCTATCCAAGCACGCACGGCGTGTTCGAGGATCGCATCAAAGAATTGTGCGACATTATTCACGAACACGGCGGTCAGGTTTATATGGATGGCGCCAACATGAACGCGCAAGTTGGTTTAACGCGCCCCGGTGAAATTGGCGCCGACGTGTGCCACTTGAATCTGCACAAAACATTTTGTATTCCACACGGCGGTGGTGGTCCAGGTGTTGGACCGATTGGCGTGGCCGCGCATCTTTGTGATTTTCTGCCCGGTCATCCAGTGATCAATCCAGCCAACGCTGGCAAGCACGCTATTGGTCCGGTGTCCGCGGCTCCATATGGCAGCGCCAGCATTCTTCCAATTTCATGGATGTATATTTCCCTCATGGGCGCGGACGGTTTGCGCAAAGCCACTCAAGTTGCAATTCTCGCCGCCAACTACATGGCTAAGCGTGTTGAAAATGACTACAAGGTTTTGTTTGTCAACAAGAACGGCCGATGCGCGCATGAGTTCATCATTGATTGTCGCTCGTTTGACAAGACCGCTGAAATTAAAATTGACGACATTGCAAAGCGCTTAATGGACTTTGGTTTTCACGCGCCCACCATGAGTTGGCCGGTGCCTGGCACGCTTATGATTGAGCCAACTGAAAGTGAATCCAAAGAGGAGCTGGATCGATTCTGTGAAGCCATGATTGCAATTCGCGCCGAAATTGCGCAGATTGAGCAGGGAAAAAGCGATCGCAAAGATAATCCGCTCAAGGGAGCACCGCACACCGCGGAGGCTATTTGCGCGGACACATGGAACCACAATTACACGCGCGCGCAGGCCGCGTATCCGTTGCCGTGGGTTCGCAATAGAAAATTCTGGCCGGCGGTTGGTCGAGTGGACAATCCATATGGTGATCGCAATCTTGTGTGTTCATGTGAGCCGTTAAGCGCGTACCACTGAGTAAGAAATGGATCGCCGACAAGTTCTTGCCGTTGGGTTGTTGGCGGCGGCAGCTCGTGGCGCGCATGCGGTGTCCGTGACGGCGGAAGTTGCGCCTCAATCAAGGGGTCTCTCTGCTATAGATGACGAGCGCCTGCTTCGCCAAAGCGTGGCGCGTTGGTGCTTGAATGCCATGACCATTGAACAAGTGATCGACTTGGCAAAGTCTGTTCGCTTGGATGGTATTGATCTTCTTGATCCAGCCGACATTCAAAAGGTGCGCGCCGCAAAATTAGCTTGTCCCGTTGCGAATGGCCCCACCACAATTGCGGACGGCTTAAATCGATTGGAATATCACGATGACATTATAAAGCGCGCGGAAATTTTATTCCCACAAATTTCCGCGGCTGGCGCGCCACTTGTCATTGTGTTCGCTGGAAATCGCCGTGGTCTTGATGACGTACAGGGTTTACAAAATTGCGTGACAGGTTTAAAGCGGCTTCTGCCCATCGCACAAAAATCAAATCTTGGCGTGGTGATGGAGTTGCTCAACTCGCGAGTTGATCACAAGGACCACATGGGCGACCACACCGATTGGGGTCTGCAACTTTGCGAAGCGGTCGGCGACCATCGATTTGGCTTGCTGTTTGATATTTATCACATGCAAATCATGGAGGGAGATGTGATTCGATCCATCCAAAAAGCCGCGCCGTGGATTCTTCACTATCACACCGCCGGCGTGCCTGGGCGGGGTCCGCTCGACACCCAACAAGAGTTGTATTATCCCGCGATCATGCGTGCGATTGTTGCCACGGGGTATCGCGGCTTCATTGGGCACGAGTTTATGCCCTCGAAGGATCCCAAAGCGGAGTTACGGGCGGCCATCGCCGCATGCGCGGGCGACTAAGTCTAAAGATTTGCTTATTTAGTGCGCTATTTCAAATGATCGCTATGCTCAGTTTCCGTGTCTGAACGAGCAACAATCACATTATTAGGCGCCGCTGGAGAAGTAACGGGGTCTTGCACATTGCTCGACACGCCAAGAGGGCGAGTGGTGATCGACTTTGGACTTTTCCAGGGATCGCCAGAGCAAGAGCACAGAAATCTACAGGTTCCAGAAATTGATTGGCCTCACGTGGATGGCGTCATTGTCACCCACGCCCACGTTGACCATTGCGGTCGGCTTGGAATGTTGCCGCGACTTCGTTGCGCCGCTCCCATTTTTGCCACGCCGCCCACGGCCGATTTGTTGCCACGTGTTTTAAGATCCAGCGCGTCGTTGCAAGTGCTTCGCCATGAAGAATGGCGCAATGGAACAACGCCGATCGCCCGAGTGATCGACCCGCCGCCAGAGCCTGGCTCTAAGAGCAAGGGTTCGAGCCCAGAGCCGCCAATTTTATACGATGCCCATGACGCAATGTTTGCGGCCGAAACCATATGCCCGATTGAATATAATGTCTGGCGGGAAATTAAACCGGGTCTTCGATTTCGTTTTCACGATGCGTCCCACATTATAGGTTCGGCCAGCGTTGAAATTGCATTTATACTAAATGGAAATGAGCGAAAGGTGCTGTTTTCTGGCGATTTAGGTCCCGCACGCAGCCCCCTGCTTCGCCCGCGTGAATTGCTTCCAGATGTGGATCTTGTTCTTATGGAAAGCACAAATGGCGCGCGTAATTTTTCTTCGAATACTTCTTCCGCAGATGCGCTTGGGGATGTTGTAAAGCGTGTTGCGGCCCGTGGTGGAAAAATACTCGCTCCAACATTCGCGCTTGGACGCGCTCAAACTTTATTATTGCGCTTGGCTGATTTGTCACGATCAAATCAATTGCACGGAATGAATGTGTATTTAGATTCACCAATGGCTATTCGCGCATCGGAATTGTGCGGAAGATATCCGTCGTTGCTTGAGCCCAAACTTCGCGCCGCTGCAGAAGCCGGAAATGATCCGCTTCACTTCGCGGGCCTGCAACATTTATTTAATCGCAGACAAAGCTTGAAGCTGACTAAGAGTTCGCAGCTTGGAATTATTCTGGCGGGCAGTGGATTTTGCGACGCGGGTCCAGTCTTGCACCACCTTGCGGCGCTTGTGGCGGATTCACGCAACGCCCTTGTTTTTGCGGGTCATCAAATCGTTGGCCTGCTTGGTCATTCTATTTTGCATCACGCAAAGTTGATCGAGTTAAAAGAAGGAATCTTCGAGGTGAAAGCCGAGCGCGTTCACTTGGAAGGATTAAGTGGCCACGCCGATCAAGCGGATTTAGTTTCTTGGATTGGGGCGCGTGAAGGTGGAACCCCCCGAGTGATCTTGAATCACGGCGAGCAGGCTTCGCGGGTTGCGCTTGCTGGGGCTATTCAATCAGCGCTTGGTTTAGAAACTGAGTTGCCAGACTTTATGAAGAGCATTGAAGTCTTATAACTTAATTATTGTTGATATATTATTTTTTTAATTTAAGCATAAAAAGGCTGTTTTTATGCACTTTTGTAATTTTGAGAGCGAAAAATTTATATATAACCCGCTTTGAAATTCAAAGCGAGAAACTTGAGATGTTGTTTTTTGGTTTGAAAAACTTACATTAAAAACGCGGCTAAATTCAATTATCAAATCGAATTTGATCGGTTCGAAGTCCAAGTTTCGCCAGCATGCCTTCGAATTGATCTAAAGAAAAGAATTCCATTGAAACTTTGCCGGTGTTTGGTTTTTTACCTAATTGAATGGTCACTCGGGTACCCAAAAGTTGGCTCAATCTTGTTTCTAAATCTTTGACATTTGCCTGGCGCCTTGCTGGCAATGTTCCACGTGGAACTCTGCCTTTTGCATCCGATGAAAGTCTTTGGACTTCGCTCTCCAGGGCTCGAACAGACCATTCGCCACGCACGGTTGATTCGGCGAGGGTAGTTCTGGTCTTAATATCTAACACTCCGAGCAGGGCTTTTGCATGGCCTTGAGTAATTAATCCCTGCCTCACCATGCCGGCCGTTACTGAATCTAGTTCCGCCAATCGAAGCAGGTTAGTGACTGTAGATCGATCTAAAGAGAGCTTTTCAGCAAGCTTGTCGTGGGTAAGAGAGAACTCTTCAAACAATTTAAGTATTGCAATGGCTCGATCCATTGGATTGAGATCTGTTCTATGAACATTCTCAATCAAAGCACTAACACCAGAATTTTCGTCTGAAGACTGAATTACGATTGCAGGTATTGAAGATTTCCCAAGCATCTTGAAGGCGCGCCATCGGCGTTCGCCTGCAACAATTTCATACTGCCCAACAAATCCATCCAGTGGCCGAACAATAATTGGTTGAAGTAGGCCACTTGATTTAATTGATGCCGCCAAACTCTCTAAATCGCTTGCCTTGAAATCCGTTCTAGGCTGTCTTGGATTAGGTTTAATTTTAGAGACTTCTATCTGATCTACACCCTTTCCAAATACAACGCCAGGAGCTTTAAAATCATCGTTTTTTTGAATTGATACGGGAATTACACGCGCATCATTAACAGGGGTGCTGGTAGGTTTTATGATCGCCGGTAGTGCAGATGCCCTGGAATCAATATTTGGAAAACTAGTATTTGATGCATTATCCGCTGTATTTTTGACAGGAATTAGTCGACCAAGTCCACGACCAAGCTTCCCTGCTGGAACTTGTGGCGCCACTGGTTTAACGGGTAATTCTGATGCATTTGAATCAACTGATTTACCTGATATTTTTGAAGAATCATTACTTGGATTACTATTTTGGCTCGGCATATTTTTATCCTCTAGGGTTAAGACTTAAATGTAACAGCCAAAACATTAAATTGTGTTCCACGTGGAACAATTTCTGTGTTTAATATTATAGGACTTATTATTTGGCTATTTAACAAGCCTAAGAGCTTTATAAATAATTGATCCGCACGGAATTAGATTTCCGACCGATCCCTGGGTTGAGATATTTTTATATCCGTCAAACCAACCAAACGATTAAAAATTACATTCATGTATTTCCTAATTCAAACTCAATTGCGGTTATACAAATTTATAATGACGAATCAATTGTATGTGTATAGTGAATCGCACTTTTAAGAATTCTAATAACCCAAACACGGAGCATTTATGTTTCTATCTCTCGCACCAACTCTCACATTCGCAGCATCTCTATTATTTATATCGGTTGCGAACACGCAACAAACTCCCGCAGCGCAAACAACTCCCGTGGTGGCGCCAACCGTTGCGCCAACCACCGCGCAAACAACCCAGAATAAATCAACCGCTGACGCGACGGTTTGGAAGATTGATGACACGCACTCCATGGGATTATTCCGGGTTCAACATTCAGGGGCCGGAATGTTCTGGGGAAGATTCGATGGCGTCACCGGAATAATTACCACGAGCGGTATACCAACAGGAACACTCGCGCTGGATGTCTCCATAGACACCAACTCTGTATCTAGCGCAAATAAAGATTTAGATGGCCATCTTCGAAGTCCAGATTTTTTTAGCGTAAAAGAATTTCCGACAATGACATTCGTGAGCACCTCCTCCAAAAAACTTCCGGGCAATATGTGGGAGGTCTCCGGCAATCTCACCATGCACGGGGTGACCAAATTAATCACAACCAATGTGGAGATGACTGGTCAAGCCGAATCCCCCCGAGGAAAGAAAATTGGATTTGAGGCAGTGTTCATAATCGATCGCAGTGAATTTGGAATGTCATACGGAGTTGAAAAAAATGCGATTGGAAATAGTGTTCGAATAACTGTCGCTCTTGAAGCCGGGTCTTCTTAAACTTTTCTGTTGTGTATGTATCGCGCGTCACCAGCGCGGATGTAGCCAACGTGCCGTTGGGCGTGCCTATCATCGTTGCGCTTCAAGGATTTCTCATAAATGGAAATGCAAATTTTGTTGTTTGGAATTGCGTTGCCATCATTCGTTGGCGCGGCATTTGGCATTTGGTTCATGCGGCGTAAACAAGCGGGGCGGCTAGATTGTTTTGTTGGATTAGCCCTTGCCACCACTTTGTTTTTAAGCGCAATGTCGGAAGACTCGCTGATTCAATTTATGGCGCTCAACAGGTGGTTGTGGTTTCCGATTTCCATGTTGCTGGGCGCGGTTGTGGTTGGCGCGGGTCTTTTATTCGCGCAGTCGCCACTCGCGCGGACCCTAGTTGTTCTGGCATCCACAATATCGGCCGCCATTCTGTTGAATATTCCATCATGGGAAATTTTCACAAACCAATTATTTCTTGGGGTGGGTGCGGCAACATCCGCCATATTTTTGGCGCAGGTTGTCAAAAAACGAGCGAACATTTCTACATATATAGCTTTGAGTCTGTCATTGATTGGGCCATCCGTGCTCGCCATGCTTTCCGGCTTCGCAAAGTTGGCCATACCCATTGGAGCCGTCTCGTTTTGTCTTGGCATTATTGCACTGGTTCATATTGCAATTCAATCGAAGTCACTCGATCGCGCTGTGGGTTTGAGTGGTGCGGTTGTGATCGCAAGCATTGCCGCCTTTGGTGCCGCAACTGGATTTGGTTATGACACGACAAATCTACCGATTTCAAGTTGGGTGATTGCGGCAATCGCGCCGCTGGGGCTTTGGCTGGGTGAGTTACCCATGATTCGTTCAAGAACAACACTTTCGGCATGGGCGCGAATCTGTGGATGTGCCATACTTGCCGCGACGGCGATCTTGATAGCCGCGCTCTTCCTGAGTTCAAATTCCCACTCGCTTTCTGAATAAAATTTCACGATCGATATGTATAAATTTTCCCGAGATGTATTGGAAATCCCAAAGACAAAAATCTTCTATTGATGCATTTTATAAACCAAAGTATTCCTAATTTGAATCGCTCTCTTTATATTATTTTCACATCCATAAGTCGCATTCTGTATTTAGGCGCCACGATCTGCGTTTTATTATTTCAATGCGGTTGCTTTCCGCGCCCGCTTGATTTGCAACTTACAAACGCGTCGAACAACAAACCCGTGGAGGGGGTGACAATTCATCGGCACAGCGTGACGTTGCTTTCGCTTCTGGCCACGGATTCCAACGCGGTCAAAAGTGACAAGACCGGCGAAGCTCGAATTTGGGTGCCTCCATTCAACACAAAGTTGACCATGCTTCAGCCTGGATTTGAGCCCGCGACAATTGACGTGTTCGCATCCAAGACCACCGCCAACATGTTGGTGTCGGAAAGTTCCTCGTATCAAACACTCCGATTTGAGGATCTAGACGAAAAAATCAAACACGACATGCGGCTCACCCCCGTGCAATTTGTGCCGATCAAGGTGCGGGTGGTGGAGCAATCTGATGGCGCTCCAATTGATGACGCCGAACTCGTTGCCACAACTTTTTTATATTTGCCAATGCCAGGCATTGAGGATCGATGGGGCTTTCCGGATTTACAAGATTTTCGCAGTGACAAGGATGGCAATTCCCAGGTGAAACACTCCTCTGGATTTCGCAATGTGATCACCGTGCGCAAGCCTGGTTATCAAGAGGTCCGGCAAGATTTTACGGCCAGTAATTCTGAATCTGAATTGGTTCTTCAACTTCGACGCCTTCAAAATAAGACCATCCAATTTAAAGCGATGAATGCGCAGAGCAAAGAACCAATTCCAAATGTCGTGGTGCGCTTAAATGAACAGCGAAACGGTCTGGCGACAAGCCCGAATGAGTTCGCTGTTGTGAGCGATGAAAATGGACTGACGCCACCGGTTCCTGTTCAAAATATGATGCCGCTTGTGATTGAAACGGAGTGCCCTGGGTACCACCGATTTTCTCTTGGACTTGATTGGCGCACTTTGAAAGACGGAGAAGTTATCAAGGTGAATGTTCGCAAAAAAGGATGGTTTGAATAGACGCCAATCTTGGTCCCGCTGAAACTTGAGCCATGGCATGAATTGGACTTGGTAAGAACGCTTGGCTCGCATATCGTGTCGTCACTATGGCAACTCCTTCAGCAAGAATATGCAAGGGCAGTGAGTGTGTGACGCACGGAATTCGTATCACGGTTGATCCGCACTATCTACCTTCACATTCAGATCCAGAAAATAGCCGCTACCTGTTCAACTACAAAGTGGCCATGCATAACGAGGGGGAAAGTTGCGCGCGGCTTCGCAGTCGCAAGTGGATAATTGTTGACTCGGCTGGTGAACGGCATGAGGTTCAAGGACTTGGGGTGGTTGGACATCATCCAAAATTGTCGCCTGGTGAAAAATTTGAATATTCAAGTTTTTGTCCACTGCAAACCGCGTGGGGAACCATGCAAGGGACGTATGTGATGGAACGCGATGATGGATCATTGTTTGAAGTTGAGATCGCGCGCTTCTTCCTCATTGGGCCGCATCAGTGAGCGGAGTGAACACTGGTTCATACTCTGCCGTGTCCACCACAAATAAATCAAAAGCGGGAACAAATACTTTTTGTATTTCTGTGATCGGCGCCACGGGCGCGGTTGGTCGCGAAGTAATTCAACTACTGGAGAAAAGAAACTTTCCAATTTCACAACTGCGCCTTTTTTGCAGCGAACGATCAGCGGGTGAAAAATTTCAGTTTCGGGGTCAAACATTGGTGGCTCGCACTGTGGAACGCGAAACTTTGGTGGGCAGTGACTACGCCATTTTGTGCGCGGACGCCACAACAGCGCGCTCGCTGGCGCCCATGCTTGCCGAATTGAATATTGTTGCGGTGGATAATTCCAGCGCGTTTCGCGTGGATCCCGCCGTTCCACTTGTGGTGCCTGAGATCAATGGTGAATTATTAAAAAGCAAACCAATCTTGGTGGCCAATCCAAATTGCACCACGATTGTTTCTTTAATGGTCGCGGCGCCACTGCACCGCGTGGCGCAACTGGAACGAATGACCGCGTGTTCATATCAGGCGGTTTCGGGCGCTGGCCTTGCGGGAATGCATGAGTTGGAATCACAAGCCCGCGCATGGGCCGCGGGGAAAAAAGTTGCGGAGCAATTATTTCCACGACCAATTTTATTCAATGTGTTTCCCCATAACTCGCCGCGCCAATCAGATGGATCAAATGAGGAAGAACACAAACTTGTTCGCGAAAGCCGCCGGATTTTGGCTTGCGACCGTTTGCGCGTAAGCGCGACCTGTGTTCGCGTGCCCACACTGCGCGCCCACGCCGTTGCATTGCACTTGGAATTTACCAACGCAATTTCTCCAGCCCAAGCCATGGACATTCTTGCGCGGGCGCCGGGCGTTCGTGTGGTGGATGAATCAAATGGCGATCAACCGGCGGATCCGCAAATGGCCTCTGGTCTTGATGAAGTTTTGGTTTCTAGAATTCGCGTTGACCACGGCGGCACGCCCGGAAAATCATTGGCGCTGTGGGCTGTTGGTGATCAATTGCTCAAGGGTGCGGCGCTGAACGCGGTTCAAATTGTTGAACTACTCATCGCCGCTTGAATCTACAATTTATTTACTCCGCGCAATTCGCGCAGCGCCTGGCCTGGATCGGGTTGACGAAGCAGGTGCTCGCCAACAAGAACTATTCCAACATCGTGCTGTTGCAATCGTTGGATATCTTGCGTGGTGCGAATGCCGCTTTCGCTGACCACCACGCGCCGGTCCTCGATTAAATCGACCATGCGAAAAGTGTGGGCAAGGTCCGTCTTCATGGTCTTTAGATTTCTGTTGTTAATCCCAAGCAGCGAATAGCCGGCGTGCGGAAAGCCGACATGATTTTGCACCCGATACAAACTTTCAACATCGTGCACCTCAAGCAGGGTGGTAAGACCAAGCTCAACGGCGAGAATTTGAAAGTCGACAATATCCTGCTCGGTTAAGCATTCCGCGATCAATAAAATTGCGTCGGCGCCCGCGGCGCGACTTTCCCAAATTTGCCAAGGATCAACAATAAAATCTTTTCGTAGAACAGGAAGTGGAACAGCCGCGCGAATATGTTCTATGAAATCCAGATGTCCACCAAAGTCAAACTCATCAGTCAAACAACTAATGGCTGACGCGCCAGCTTGGTGATAGCGTTGAGCTATGTCCACTGGATCAAAGTCATTGCGAATAAGACCGGCGGATGGGCTCTTCTTCTTGATTTCGGCGATAACGCGCACAGGTTCCGCGCCATCACGCACAACCGCGCGAAAGAAATTTCGCGGAAGCGGCATGGAGCGCACTTTTTCCCGCAGTAGCTCAAGCGGAGCGTGTTGCTTGCGCTCCTGCACCTCCACGAATTTTCTTTCAATAATTTTTTGGAGCGCGTTGGGCATATTTTCCGCAAGTCTATGCAGTGGCGCCGAAATTGCGTCGCAAGACAACGCCGTCAATTCTGAATTTATTCCCGTATCAATCATGTGGATGTGGGCTGGCGTGTCCATGGCCTTGCTTTGGAAAGTTCAATGGATACACCTTAAAAATGCCGCGCCACACCAATGGCGGCTGAGCACAAAACAATGCGCGCTGTTGGCGGCGTGTGGAATATTGCTTTCGGCAATTGTTGGCGCTTTGGCGCTGAGAATCCTTGGCGCAAGCACCGAAAGTCCCCTTGCTCCATCCGCGCTCTTGGTGGCTTTGGTCGCCGTATCGCTCACCACAATCTCGGCGTATTTCGTGTTGCAATATTTCTCGCGCGCTGAAATTAAAAATCAAGGCGCGACACAAACAACCGAGCTGAATAAATCTTTTCGAGTTACAACGACATCAATATGTGTTGCAAAAAATATGGCTATTGGTGTTGTCGGTTTTTTAATTGTGTGGCCGTTAGTGCAAATAACGTCAATGTTTGGCGGCGCGATTCAATTTTATTTCGCTGGTGTGCAAGCTCCAACCGTGGGCCATCAATTTCTTGAAACCATTCTTGAGCAGGGAAATAATCCAATCACATGGGGATTGATTTTCACAATTGTGATTTTGGGTCCATTGGCCGAAGAAATAGTTTGGCGTGGCGCTATTCAACAAGGCCTGAAACAAATTGGAGTACCCCGCGCCGGCGCGATTTTGATCACGGCCGCGGTGTTCGCGCTTTTCCACTGGGATGCCGTGCCTAAATATGGCCACGCCGCCGCCATTCCCGCCTTGGCTGTATTCGGCATTGCGCTTGGTTTTCTTATGGAGCGCACCGGCCGCCTGTGGGGTTCATTCATGGCGCACGCGCTGTTTAATTGTGCAAATATTTTTCTGTTCTCTATGCTTCCTCAATGAACGCCGCCGATTCGCACACACGCGCCGAAAGCAAGTCCCGCATTCTTACGGGCGACACGCCGACGGGTCGATTGCATCTGGGTCATTGGGTTGGCAGCGCCAAGCGGCGCGTGCAGTTGCAATACACGCACGATTGCTATTTCATCGTGGCCAACTACCACGCGTTCACCACGCGCGCCGACAAGCCCAAGGAGATCCGCGGTGATTCACTGGAAATTGTGCGTGATTTAATCGCAATGGGAATTGATCCAGAGCTCTCAACTATTTTCTTGCAAAGCGAAGTGCCGGCGATTCACGAACTCACTTTTTTGTTCGCCATGTTGTTGCCGTTCAATCGCGTCATGCGCAATCCAACTTTGAAAGATGAAATCAAGGTGAAGGATTTGGGCGAGACGTATTCATTTGGATTTCCGTTGTACGCCGTTGGCCAGTGCGCCGACATTCTTTCGTTCCGCCCCGAGGGCGTTCCGGTTGGTGAAGATCAAGTTCCGCATTTAGAAATGACGCGCGAGGTCGCTCGCCGTTTCAATCAAATGTATTGCGGAGTGAATGAGAAGGCGGAAGACCATGAGCACGTGCAACTTGGCGGAGTGTTTCCCGTGCCGCGCGCGGATGTTGGCGAGGTTGGCCGCCTGATGGGTGTGGATGGAAAAAATAAAATGAGCAAGAGCCTGGGCAATGCCATTTTTATTTCCGACCCTCCGAAAGAAGTTGAAAAGAAAGTTATGCGTATTTTCACCGGGCGCCAGAGCGCCACTGAACCAGGTGATGTGAAGAACGCGCTGTTTCAATATGTGGAGGCTTTTATTCCAGACGCCGCGCGCGTTGCTGAATTGAAAGATCTCTACACACGCGGCGACAATATTGGCGACGGCCATATTAAAAAAGAGGTTGCCCAAGCCATCAATACCTTGCTTGCTCCAATGCAGAAACGCCGCGCCACGCTTGAAGGCCGCGACGATTTGGTGCTGGATATTTTGCGCTCAGGTTGCCGCAAGGCGAACCTCACCGCGGAAATCACCTTAGAGACGGCACGTAAAGCTGCAGGGTTGCATTTCTTTGCGCGCACGCTTTCGTACTCCACCAAGTCTTAATCTGGTCGCGGGCAAATTTAGTTTGAAACCGAAGTGAAAAAAAGATTGACTTTGCAACGGGCTTGTTGGTTGCTCCCAAAGATGTGCGGCGGAAATGAACCCAGCTCGCTTGGGAAACCGCTTTCAATAACGCCATTTCACGCGTTTAAACAGGCTTACTGAATTAAAATTTATTTTTTAACGCCTCGACTGCAAATGACCGTTTGTCCTGCGTCATCTTTGTGTAACTGTCGCTCAATCCAACATTTGAACTCGTCGTCAATTTCGTTATCTTTACAGTTCTAGACTCATTTCACCCGATTTATTTCTCACCACTGCTATGAACCAATCTTCCAACCAAACCGCTGATCACTTCTGCCCGCATATGGACGCGGGAGATTTGCGTTGCAACCACCGCTTCACTATGGCCACGGTTGCAAGCGCATTTTCGGTGTGCTGCAACGCCTTTCACGGTTGCGCCACATTTCACAGAATCAATATGGAAGAGTCTCATGGCACGCTGGAAAAACCCGTTGTCACTCGGCGTCTCACTCGAGTCGCAGGCGACGGGATCCTTCCAGTACAGGTGACCGCAAATGGACAAACCATCGCCATTCGATCACGCGGCGCGTGAATTTCTAACCTGGGCGCGCGTTGAAACTGGACTGAGCGCTTCCACGCTGGAGGCCTATGGTCGCGACTTGCGATACATGAAAGAATATTTAGTTGGAGCCGGAGTGAAATCGCCCGACGCTGTTCGCATGGAACATTTAGCGCAGCACCTTCAACAACTGAAACGCGAACGCGGATTGGATTCAAGCACTGTCACGCGCCACCTTGCATCCATGCGAGTATTTTTTAGATGGCTTCAGGCGGAAAGAAAAATTACGCGCGACCCCGCACGCTTGCTTGATCGACCGCATCGATGGAGAAGATTGCCAGGAACGCTAACGCCTGGCCAAATGCGAAAATTAGTGGAGGCGCCAAACGCGGAGACTGGTGATTTGTGGCGTAGAGACCGCGCCATACTTGAAGTGATGTACGCCTCGGGCTTGCGCGCAAGTGAAGTTGGTTCACTGAAGATGAATGATTTCAACGCGACGCTGGGTTGCATCGTGGTGATTGGAAAAGGAAACAAGCAACGCATGGTTCCAGTTGGCGAGCCAGCGATTGCCGCGATTGATGAATACGTGAAAGAGACACGGCCATCGTTGGCGCGCTTTCGCGACGGCCGCGATCTGTTCAGATTATTTCTTTCATTTAGCGGCAAGCCGCTCGAGCGCGTGGCTGTGTGGCAAATTGTGCGCAAGTACGCGGACTTGTCGGGACTACACGGCGTGCATCCGCACAAATTGCGCCATTCATTTGCCACGCATTTGTTAAGTGGCGGCGCGGATCTTCGGGTTGTTCAGGAATTACTTGGCCACGCCGACATTGCCACAACCGAAATTTATACGCACGTGGATCAACGACGCTTGCGCGAGGTGTTGCGCAAGTTTCATCCACGCGAGGCGAGTTGATGCTTTCGATTTAGCGCGTTCAATATGCGCATGAATTTACATGCCGCTTCGTATTGCCGTGTATTTAAAAGTGACACTACTTATTTACGCGGGCGCAAGAATCGTTAGGCTACGAATATGCGAACAGCCGACCCATGCGTTCTAATAATTCTTGGCGCCAGTGGTGACTTAACCAGCCGCAAACTTATTCCAGCCATGTACGAAATGGCCGAGGCTGGATTTTTAAATCCCGCCACTTGCATTCTTGGCATGAGTCGATCGGTGAAGACGGATGTGGCTTGGCGCGACGAATTGAAGCCGTGGCTACAGAAACAAGTGAAGGGTTTCCGCGAGGAAGTTTGGGCTGAATTTGCCAAGAGAATTTTTTACATGCCCGGTGACGCCGCCACAAGCGAGCCGTATCCGCGGCTTGCCGAACGCGTGGCTGAGCTTGATACACAACGCAAGTGCGGGCAAAATATTTTGTTCTTCATGAGCGTGGCGCCGGAGCTGTACGAACCAATTGTGACGCAAATTGACGCGGCCGGAATGGTGACGGAGGGCCGCCGTTGGTGCAGCATTACGCCCAACAACAAATCGTGGCAACGCATTATTGTTGAGAAGCCGTTTGGCTTTGACGACGAAAGCGCGGCGAGTTTGAACCGCGCGCTTGGACGCGTGTTTGAAGAGGACGCGATTTACAGAATTGACCACTACCTTGGCAAGGAAGTTGTGCAAAATCTTTTGGTGTTTCGTTTCGCCAACTCGCTGTTTGAGCCGGTGTGGAATCATCGCTACATCGATCACGTGCAAATCACCGCCGCGGAAACCGTTGGCGTTGGCCAGCGCACCGCTTTCTATGACAAAACCGGCGCGATTCGCGACATGATTCAAAGCCACCTGTTGCAAGTGATGGCGTTTGTGGCCATGGAGCCACCCACGAGTTTTTCCGCCGACCACATTCGATCTGAAAAAATTAAGGTGGTCGACGCGCTTCAGACTCCGCCGCTGGACAACGTGTCGCAATGGGGATCGCTTGGACAATATGCGGGCGATGGCAACGAGGGCGCGTATCACGATCTCAAGGGCGTTGAACCAAATTCTAAAACTGAAACATTTGCCGCGCTGAAAATGCATTTTGATAATTGGCGCTGGTCCAACGTTCCGTTTTATCTTCGCACAGGCAAGCGCCTCGCGCGCAAGAGCACGCAAGTTGTGATTCAGTTCAAGCCGCCGGCGGCGAACCTGTTTAAGAAAATTGTAAATGAACCATTGGCGGGAAACAGAATGACAATTGATATCGCGCCGAATGAACAATTGAAAATTCAATTCAACGCGAAAGTTCCAGGGCCGATGAATATTCAGCCTGTTGAAATGGAGATGGATTACGCCGATTCATTCACGTCAACGGTGGTGGAGGCTTACGGTCCGCTCATGATTGACGCCATGCGCGGCGATCAAAGTTTGTTCAAGCACCGACTAGAGGTGGAAAGCGCATGGAACGCAATCATGCCGTTCCTGAACGAGGCGAGCGCGCCGCTTCGAAAAAATATCCAAGGGAATTACGCGCCGGGTTCGTGGGGACCACAATCCGCCACGGATCTTCTGGCCCGGGACGGTCGAACCTGGGCGAAGTAATTTTAATTTTGTGTTGGGTTTCACAAAGCATGTTCAAGCCTAAAATTCGTCTTGAATAAACAAACCATCAAGCGCTAACATTCGAACATGAGTGATCTTCTACCAACAGATTTACGCGACACGCCAATCAAGGCTCCGCCGCTTCCTGGAAAAATTGTTTCGCGCGAAGATCCAGAAGGGGTCTTTGACGCGCTCAGCGCGGACTTGCTTTTGCATTCATTGAATTGCGTGAACACGTTTGGTGAATTTCATATCGCGCTTTCGGGTGGCACAACGCCCATGCCGTTGTACAACCAGCTCATGTATGACCCGCGCTACCGCGCAATTCCATGGGAAAAAACCCACCTTTGGATTGTGGACGAGCGCCATGTTCCGTTTGACAATGACTTGAGTAATTTTCGCCAGATCAAAGAAATTATTGTGGATCACACCGATATTCCCGCGGACCACGTGCATCCAATTCAAACATCGCTGCCCGACCCGGCGGCTGATTATGAAAAGACGTATTTGAAAGTTCTTTCAAGCCGTCCCAAGGGGCAGAATCGACTTGACTTTGTTTTGCTTGGCATGGGCGACAACGGTCACACCGCGAGTTTGTTTCCAAACACTCCGGTTCTTCAAGAGCGAACGCGATTTGTTGATGTGTGCGAAGGCCCGACCGTCACGCCGCCGCCGCGCATCACTCTGACATATCCCGCCATCAATGCCGCGCGATTTGTGGCCGTGTTGGTATTGGGCGAAAAGAAAACCTCCATGTTGCACCGGGTGGCCACTGGTCAAGATAGTTACTTGGAACTTCCAATCAAAGGCGTTCATCCGATCAGTGGTGAATTTGTTTGGTACGTGGACCGCGCGGCCTGTGAAGGAAAGCCCGCGGCTTAATTTTTTATTGCGCGCGCAAAAAATCCTCAAGTATGGCGGCGGCGGCCAGTGAATCACGCAGCGCTTTTTTTTCCGCGTGCGTGCGTCCCGATTGCGCCATGCGGGAATCTGCTTCAAAAGTTGTTAGGCGCTCATCATGTAAGTGAATTGGTTTGTTGGTGAGTTGCGCTATTTGCAATGCGAATTCGCGCACGGCCTTACTGGCGGCGCCCTCGCTGTCATCCATGTTCAACGGAAGCCCGATCACAATTTCATCGGGCGCATTTTCTTCAAGTACTTTTTTTAAAGCCGCTAGAAGCGCGGGGCCCTTGGCTGCGTTGATGGTTCCAATGGGGGACACAATATTTGTGAGCGAATCGCCAAGCGCCAAGCCGGTTCTGCGATCACCAAGATCAATTGCAAGAAATCGAGCGATCTTTTTTTTCATTGTGCGATTGGTGTTCCCAGTTTCAAGACCAAAAATAAATTACTGCAATGAAGGCGGCACGCTGGATGCGATTTCCTTCACGCGTTCGGCCATATCCGCGCGGCACACAAGCGTGGCGTCCTTGGTTCGCACCACGATCACGTTGTCCAAACCAATCACGCTCACGGTGTGATGCGCGTCATCGCTTGCAACGGAAATATTTTTGGAATCCAAATGCGCCGTGTCGCAATTTGAGCGATTGCCCGCGGCATCGGCCTGCAATGTTTCCGCCCACGACGGCCAACTCCCAACATCTTTCCACTGAACACCCATTGGAACAATGGCGATGGATCGGCGAGGATCTTTACTTGCCGGCTCCATAAGCGCGTAGTCAATACTTATTTTTACAAGCGTGGGATAGACGCTTTCTACAATCTGCTTTTGTTGAGGGGTTCCCCAAGCGTCCGCGATTTTTTCAAGCCCTGAAAAATTTTCTGGCTTGTACCACGAGATCGCCTCCAAACATTTTGCGGCGTTGAAAACAAACATGCCGCTGTTCCAACTAAATGTTTTGGCCTCCAAATACATCTGCGCAATTTCCTTTGCGGGCTTCTCCACAAATCGCTTGGCGGAGAAACATTGCTCAAAGCCAACGATGGGATCGCCACGTTCAACATAGCCATAACCCGTGGCGGCGAAAGTTGGCGTAATTCCAAATGTCACAAAGCGCGTTGGATCTTTTTCAACAAGTTGAAAACCGGCGTCAAGGCGCCGCGCAAATTCTTCTTGTGGCTCAATCAAGTGATCGCTGGTAAGCACCACAAACACCGCGTTGGGATCGCGCTTTGCAAGAACCGCCGCCGCGAAACCAACCGCGTTCAACGTGTCGCGCCCCGTTGGTTCGCCCAACCAATTTTCATTTGTAAGCGATGGCACGGCTCGCATCACTTGCGCCTTATAAGAATCCGCCGCGCACACCAACCTGCGCTCCGTCGGAACAATTCCCTCCAACCGCGCGCCGGCGATTTCCAAAAGACTTTTACCGCCAATAAATGGAAGGAGTTGCTTTGGTAGAGCCTTGCGACTCATGGGCCAAAGTCGTGTGCCACTGCCACCCGCCATGATCATTGCGTAGCGCATGCTTGAATGCTAGCCAAACACGCGAAGGATTTGTGCGTGGCTATTTATATAGCGCGCCGCAAATTTGATTGTGAACGCAATACGATTTGTGCGCATGTTGCGCGCGCGCAGAAATTTTTCTTTAGGCCTGACCTTTCAGTTGCAGGGCCGCCGCGACAATCGCCTCCGCCGCCGCGGATTTTCCCAACACAAGCGCGGCGCGTTCCGCCAATCGCTCGGCGACAACGCGTGATTCGCCTAGTTGCATAAGCACAACCACCGCATCCGCCACCGCGCCAGAAAGTTTGGCCGCGCCAGTCGAGCGCGCCGGATTTGTGGC
>CANKBX010000015.1 GCA_947480055.1 Planctomycetaceae bacterium | reverse complement strand
TGTTGGTCGCTGAAAAATTCGGCGCGCTTGGCGTGGGGGCGCTATTTATGGTGTTCACCGCCGCTGGTTTAATTGGCATTGCGCTTATGCCCAAAAACTCCTAGATCAACCTGTGTTTCTTCCATCCAAGAGCAACCGCCGATAGGATGAGGGCGTGACATCCACCACGGAACCTTCGGCAACAAAAACTCTTGTGCTTGTGATTGATGATCAATTGATTGTCGCGGCGAAATTGCAAAATGACCTTGCATCGTTTAGTGACATTGAATTGATCGCCACGCAAGATGCTGAAACTGGATTCGCGTTGGCATTAAGCAAGCGTCCCGACGTGATCCTTCAAGACCTCGTCATGATGCCTGAATTTGATGGAGTGCAGCAGATCCTGCGCATCCGCGCAAATCCGGATCTTGCGGATACGCCGCTTGTGATGCTTTCATCCAAAGCAGACCCGGGAATCAAAGAGAAGTGCTTCCAAGCCGGCGCAAATGATTACCTGGTTAAATTTCCAGATAAGGTGGAACTGGTTGCGCGTATTCGCTACCACGCACGCGTGGGTCGGGCCCAGCGCGACCGTGATAACGCCATGCGTTCGCTGGCGCAGAGCCAGTCGGAACTTGTCCGTCGCAACGCGGAGGTGGATGCCGCAAATCGAAAACTCTTTGCCATGAATAAGTTGCTGGGCGAAGAAAGCCAAGAGCAGCGCGAACGTATCGCCGAGGTCGCGGCGTTTGGAACCAAGCTTGGTCGCGCTCAAGATCTTGATGAAGTGATGGACCAAACGCTTCGACTTGCGCGCGCAATTACAAACGCCGACGCTGGATCAATCTGGATGATTGAAAAGGGCGTCATTCGTCTAAAGAACAGACAGAACGACACGATTGAAGCGACGCTTGCAAAGGGCGAGCGTTTGCCACTGGCAGACATTGTGCTTCCACCGGATAGCACTTCCATCGCGGGATATGTGGCGACAACTGGTCAGTTGCTTCGCATCGATGATGTTCAAAAGCTTGATGCCTCGCTTCCTTATCACTTTCGACCAGAGTTTGACACACAGACCGGCTACCAGACTCAAAGCATGTTGATTGCTCCGTTGCGCGACGGGCGCGATGAGGTGTTGGTCGTGCTGCAACTCATCAACGCTCGTGGTCGTGGAAAATCTGGGGCGGATAGATCTGTTTTCACCGCGGCTGACGAGGCTGCGCTGGAATTTTTTATTGGAATGGCATCGCTTGCGGTGGAACGCGCGCGTTTGGTGCGCGGCATGATCATGCGCATCATCGCCGCCGCCGAAATGCGCGATCCAATGGAAACCGGCGCGCATGTGCAGCGCGTTGCCGAATGCTCGGTTGCCATGTATGAGCGATGGGCCACGCTTCACAACATTGATGATTCAGAACGCCATCGACGCCGCGACGAATTGCGTATTGCGGCCATGCTGCATGATGTTGGCAAGATTGGAATTCCTGATCTCATTCTAAAAAAGCCGGGCAAGCTTGACGATGCGGAGTACAAATACATGCAAACGCACTCGGTGAGGGGTGGCCGATTGTTTGCCCACTCCACCACTCCATATGACGATGCCGCGCGCGAGGTGATAACTCATCACCATGAAAAGTGGGACAGCACCGGATATCCCGGCTTCTTTGATGCGGCCATGCTTGAAGCCATGCCCACAGAATTTCAAGCAAACCCAGACGCGAAGCCGTTGCGCGGACTTGAAATTCCGCTCTTTGCGCGCATTGTCGCCGTGGCGGATGTCTATGACGCGCTCACAAGCAAGCGCGTTTATAAAGATGCGTGGACGGCGGAGCAGGTCACCGAATTCCTTCGCAAGGAATCTGGTCGCGCTTTTGATCCCGAGTTGGTGGACATTGCCCTGGAACTTGAGGGCTACTTCCGCTCTGTGCGCGCGCGGTTTGCAAGTGAAAACGCTTAATCAACAGCAAGTGTTCGCCGTGTCGCCAGTCTGGTGTTGTTGACCATCGGTCGATTTTAAAAATAAATTATGCGCGCCCATAACTGGCGCCGAATCGTTCATGTTAAAAAACAAATCTTGGATTCAATTTGCTTGTAGGTTTTTTGTAAGAAAAAGATAAATTTTAAAATTAAAATTGAGGGTCCCGAATAGGCTTTCTGGGCGTATGTATTAAAAATAGACCCCATCAAATTAACTTCTAAATACAGACTGCCGTTCCGTGCATCATTCCAATTCAAATCATTCGATATCTCATTCCAAAGACTTGGAAGATCGGCTTCAAATTGCTGGTCTTGCATTGCAACGCGCTGAATCGGCGCGTGTTGAAAGCGTGCAAGCTCTTTATCAATTCGCCAATTCCTTACCAGGAATGGTTTATCAATTTTGTTTGCATGCGGATGGCAGTTTTAATTTACCGTTTGTAAGCGATGCGTCGTGGGACATGTATCAACTCACTCCCGCTGAAATTAAAGCGAATCCGTCTTTACTTTTCAGCTGTGTTGTTGCGGATACAGATTCCACGCAAGACATTTGGGTTTCTGTGCATAAATCCGCCCGTGAAATGACGCCCTGGAATCATGAATACAAAATTAAATTGCCCGATGGATCAGTACGTTGGCTGAACGGCCATTCACTACCCAAGAAACAATCCGACGGATCAATTCTGTGGCATGGTTTTGTTACGGATATCACCGAGCGAAAAAAATTGCAGGAGGAAGTAAAAGAACTCGCTTTTTATGACCCGCTTACTGGTTTGGCAAACCGCCGATTGCTTCGCGATCGTTTAAGTCAAATGCTTCTGATCAGCGAGCGAACTCAAAAATTTGGAGCCGTTCTGTTTATCGATTTGGATAATTTCAAGCCACTCAATGATCAACATGGTCATTTAGTGGGCGATGGGTTGTTGATGCAAATTGCAAACCAACTTAAAATGTGCATACGGGCAACTGACTCAATCGCGCGATTTGGCGGCGATGAATTTGTAATTTTACTGAATGCGCTAGGCGCGGACAAAACAGAATCAATCTTACAAGCCGTGCATGTGGCGGAAAAAATTCAAGCCGTGATGAATCGCACTTTTTCACTTCAAGTGAAACACGATGGGATCCCGAATCAACACATTGATCACGTCTCATCAGCCAGCATTGGCTTGACACTTTTTCAGGGCACTCAGTTTGACCAACACGCTCTTATTCAAATGGCGGATACAGCCATGTATGAAGCCAAAAGACAGGGCGGCGGAAAGATTTCTTTATTCGAGCCCAGACGCCACTTGTGAAATTTTGGAATTTATAAATTCAGCGAGCAAGTAGTCATGTCTATCGGTCACGCAAGGCGACTATGCCAATCTTCGTCTGAAACTAAACCCAAAGAATGAGAGCATTCCGGAAATAAGACAATGAATAATGGTTGGACCTGGAACAACAACATACGCGGAGTGGATGTAATAGTCATTATTCGCGTATTGAACAATTGAAAATTGATTTGTCCCATCATTCCCATCCCAGACGTGCGCGCTGGCGAAGGCCGCTCCAAAAGCGCCAGAGCTTGTGTCTAAACCATGCCAGGGATCTTGCGGATCAACAAACGAGAGCATGGCGTTGTCCGATTGGCTTACATAATGCAAGTCATTTTTGTCTGTCCAGTTGAAGCCGCCCAAAGAAACAGCGTGACCGATGGTGGCGTTGCTTCCCGGTAAAGGAAATAGCAACAACTGCACGGTGGCCGAAGTCAAGATGGCCTCATAAAGGTTGGTCAGCCGTGGCAAATTATATTGAGCTACAGAAAAACCAAAAAAGCCTTTGGACTGGAAGTAGCTCTCCATGCCGGAAACAATCTTTCCTGAGTCTGTTCCACTTGTGGGAGAAGTATTTAAATAAGATGACCCAGATAAAATAATGGCAGACTGAGTCCAGTCCGCATACGTCGCCCCTACAAGACCTGTATGAAAAATGTCGGGGTGTTGGTTTTGCAACTTGACCATCAAGTTCACCCACGATGTTGGGTTGCAACCATTTTGCCCAGTGGCCTGGACAATCTGCGAATCTCTTTGGTTCAGCCACCCGAAGTTGGCGACGTTCTGTTGTGCTGAATACGTCGTCTCGGCATTGGCTTTCAGAATGCAAATGGCGAAACAAACAACAACTACCATTATTTTTTTCATAAACTTAAGAATATATTTTGGGGAGGGCTAAGTCAAGGAAAATGCCAACAGAACGCAAGGTGTGCCCGATGATCCGCCACACGAGACGTAGATCGTGATGGCGTTGGGATTTCATGGGGGCAAGGCGGCGGATTAATTTATCAGACTTGTTTGATCAACTCTCGCCACGATCGCGATGGACTTTTTTATTTATTTTCTGTTTATTTACAAAAACTTAATGACGCGGTGTAGTCACGCACTTTCGGTCTTATGTGCCGATCAGCGAGCGGCCAGTCATGTCCGCGGGTTGCGCTACGCCAAGCAACTGAAGAAGCGTGGGCGCAATATCGGCTAGGCGTCCGTCGCTACGCAATGCCGCTTTCTGAAATGCGGGCGAAACTATATATAGAGGCACTGTGAAATTGGTGTGCGCGGTTTGGGGCTCGCCGGTTGCGGGGTTCTTCATTTGCTCGGCGTTTCCGTGGTCGGCGGTAATAACAAGGTGACCACCGCGCGCCAGAGTGGCGTTGATTATTTTCTGCACGCATGCGTCGGTGACTTCGCAGGCCTTGATGGCGGCGGGCAGCGAACCTGTGTGACCAACCATGTCGGGGTTTGCAAAGTTCACCACGATCAGTGATTCATAATCGGGCGCCGCGATGCGCCGCAAAACAGCGTCGCACACGCCGGCCGCGCTCATTTCTGGCTTCATGTCATAGGTTGGAACGTCGCGTGGACTTGGAATAATTTCGCGGCGCTCGCCCGTGAACGGCTCCTCACGGTAATCGTTGAAGAAGAACGTGACGTGCGGAAATTTTTCTGTTTCAGCGCAGCGAAATTGCGTCAGGCCCGCCTTGGAAACGCACTCGCCCAAAATGTTTTTCATTTTGGCGGGGCGCGTGAACATGACTTGCGTTGGCAAGCCGCGTTCATACTGCGACACGGTGAGAAAGTGAAGTTGGGTTGGATGCGGGGCGCGGTCAAATCCCCCGCCCTGAATGTTTTTCCACTCGGCGTCATCCAGCACAAACGCCTTGCACAATTCACGCGGGCGGTCGCCGCGAAAGTTAAAAAATATTACCGTATCGCCGCTTTCAATCACGCCCTCGCTGAGCAAGCGCGTGGGTGGCATGAACTCGTCGCCGCGCTCGGTGTTGCTTGTGGGGTTCGCGAAGTGTTGGTGAATGGCGGCCATCACGTCAACGTTGGTGTGACTTGTTCCGGTGGCGGAGTGAACTGAACCTGCGACAGTATTTGTATTGGTGGTGGAATTCTGGTTCATGTCAGAATTGGGGCCACCACCAGATTTCTTTGTCAACAAGTCATAGGCCATCTTCACGCGCTCCCAGCGGTGGTCGCGGTCCATGGCAAAGAAGCGCCCGCACACGGTGGCGAGTCGTCCGCCAGTTGAGCGCAAAACATTTTGCAACCACGGAACATATTTCAGTGATCCCTGCGACGGCGTGTCGCGGCCATCTAAAAATGCGTGCACAAAAAGTTTGTTGCTGTCCACACCGTTGGCTTTGGCCGCGCTCAAAATTGCCTCCAGGTGCGACAAGTCGCTGTGAACCTGACCGTCGCTCAGCAAACCCATGACATGAACAGCGGCGCCGGATTTTTTGGCGTGCTCAAACGCCGCGATCATGGGCGCGTTGCGCGCAAATTCACCGCTACGAATGGCGCGAGTAATGCGCATGAGTTCTTGATCCACAATTCGACCGGCGCCAATATTTTGGTGCCCCACTTCGCTGTTGCCCATCACGGGTCCGTCGGGGCCTATTGGTAAACCAACGTCCTCGCCACTGGTCTTAATCAGCGTGTGCGGCCAGTTTTTTTCTAGGTCGTCGGCGCAAGGCGTGCGCGCAAGTTTGACGGCGTTGTAGGAATCCTGCTCGGGGTGCGGATTTTTTCCCCACCCATCGCGAATGATGAGAACCACGGGACCTGTTGCGTGTTGTGATTGCGGTGCGCTCACTTTGTCAGGATACAGCCATGAATGCGCCGCAATGTTGCCGACGTGAATGGATTTGCTGATGCCGCGCCGTAAAATCTGTGCGTAAAAACCCAAAAGATAAACTTGCTGTTTTTGCGGTAAATTTTGCGTGTATTTTATCTTGCCGATATTTGCGCCGTGCTGTTACGCTTGAAGCGCATGTCAGAAACAACAGCATCCGTTCCGTTTGACGCTGATCAAGCCACCGCGCTTCGTGACCGTTTCAATTCTGTTCGCCAACGCGTGACCGACTCTGAAAAAAAATCTGGTCAACGCGCCGGAAGCGTTGTGTTGATCGTGGTGAGCAAGTCTGGCAGTATTGAACAAATCCGCGAAATGGTGAACATGGGCCAAGTTGATTTTGGCGAGAACCGCGTGCAACAACTTTCTCAGCGCGCCGCAAATATTGGTGAATGGATTTCTCGTCGCAAGGAAATGGATCCCAAGGCCGCGCTTCCAAAAGTACGTTGGCATATGGTTGGCTCGCTGCAGCGCAACAAGGTTAAAAAATGCTTGGAGACGGCGCGTCTTATCCACTCCATTGACTCCATGCGGATCGCGGAGGAGGTGCAAGACGCCTCAACACGCCGACCAACTCCAACCGAAGTGTTGCTGGAGGTGAATGTGTCCGGCGACAGCAACAAGCACGGCATTGCGCCGCCAGCCGTGAAGCATTTGGTGGAACAACTTATGGGCATGCCCAACATGAAGGCGCGCGGGTTGATGTGCATGGGTCCGCTTGAGGGTGGACTCGACGCGGCGCGGCGCACCTTTGAGCGCTGTCATGAATTGTTCCAAGAAATTCGCGGCAGCGAAATCGGTGGCGATGCGTTCAATATTCTTTCCATGGGCATGAGCCACGATTTTGAAGTGGCCATTGAGTGCGGCGCCAACATGGTGCGCGTGGGTTCAGCCGTAATTGGTGATCCACAAGTGACCGAGACCGCTGAAGAGTGATCATGGCCGACAGTTGGTGGAACAATCTGCGCGGAAAATTCATGGCCTTTGAGGGGCCTGATGGCAGCGGAAAGTCCACGCAGATTGCGCGCTTGGAAAAATTTTGCAAAGACAAAAATTTAAAAATGCTCACCGTGCGCGAGCCTGGTGGCACCGCGATTGGCGAACGCGTGCGAGATATTTTGTTGGACCCGCGCCACGGCGAAATGGATGTGCGCTGCGAAATGCTTTTGTACATGGCCAGCCGCGCGCAACTTGTGAAGGAGCGCATAGAGCCTGCGTTGCGCGATGGAACATTTGTTCTAAGCGATCGATTTGTCGCAAGCACGTTGGCGTATCAGGGCACCGCGGGTGGCTTGCCGCCGCACGAAATTCGCGCCGTGGCGGAGGTTGCTATTGGTGGTCGTTGGCCTGATCTGAATGTGTTGTTTGATGTGGACACCGCCATTGCCATGAGTCGGCTGAATCCGCTCATGGACCGAATGGAGGGTAAAGGCGCTGAGTTTCACGCGCGTGTTCGCCAAGGATATTTGCGCCAAGCGCAGCAGAACCCCAAGGAATTCTTTGTGGTGGACGCTGGTCGATCGCCCGACGAAGTGTTCTTGCAATTAACTAGTGGCTTGCAAGAGTGGTGCACCAACAACGTAACTTGCGCGCCGCGTAAATAATTTTATTTCATACGCGCGCTAAAGCCCCAAGCCTATTTTTGCATGCAAAATAAATTTAAGAACGCCGCCTGCGCGCCGCGGCAACTTGTGGCGCGGGAGCTCCGCGCATGCGCGCATTTGCGTTGGCGGCACGTAAACGCATTTGCACAATTTGATCGACATCCATTCCTTGCAAGTAGGCAAGAGCGCAGGCGTTGGCTTCGTTAAAGCCCTCTATGCTGAAAGTTTTATTTTCAACACTGTAAGAAAACGCGGCCACGGAAAGATCCGCCAGAACCTGAAGCGCGCCGCGAACCTGCGTGGAATCCATGGCGTGTCCTTCCTCGATCATCTTCATGTAATAGCGCGCCGCGGTGACGTGAATTTCCTCGCCTGTCAGGCGTGATTTCATCACCGCTTCATTGATTGGCTTCATCACTTCGATGGTTTGAGGCACCACGGGTTGCATCACATTGTTTATGCGCACGGATCGATTGGTGAACAACAACATGGCGGCAACCATTGCGCGACCCGTTGCGATATTGCCAAGTGTGAAATGCGACTCGAACGACTGTTGGTCAAACTCCGTGGACTTTTCGGTTTTTAAATCGGCCGCGTTGGTTTCTTGATTCAATCGAACGCCGCGCACGCCAATTTGATACATGGCCCACAGCGCCGCTTGATATGTTGGATTCGTGGCTTCAATGCCGCGCTTGCCGCCCTCGGCAATGACGCTGCACAGCAATTCAATAATTTTTTTACCGCCCACCATCGCGGGCAACATTGAATTCAGCAGCTGCGCGAACACTTGCCTTTCTTGCGGCTTCAACTCTACGAGAACGTTGTTCACTTCCATCTGGGTCATTTTATTTCTCTGCAAGCACCACCACGGCGTCGGGTTGCGCGCGCAACGACAACTGCTGTCCAACGCGCGTGGTCTCGCGTGGATCAAGTTCAAACACTTTCAAAACGCCAACCGGCGTATCAATTTGGTGTTGCGACATCTCGCCCAAATATAGGCTGCTCTTGCAAAGTCCGCGAATGCAATTGGGACCGTCGTCAATTCGAAACGACTCTGGACGAATGCTCAGCGTGACTTTTGATCCGATGCCGGCGGCGCCACAATTACTTTGCAATATTCCAGCCGCGGTTTCTATTTCACAACTTGTGGCGTCGCTGCTTTTCACGGTGCCCGCTATAAAATTGGTCTCGCCCATGAACTCCGCCACAAATGAATTGCGTGGTTGTTGATAGACGCTCTTTGGCGTTCCCGCCTGCTCAATGTGTCCGTCACGAAGCACCAACAAACCGTCGGCAAGGCTGAGCGCCTCTTTCTGATCGTGGGTGACATACACGGTGGTCATGTGAATTTCAGAGCAAATTCGCTTAATTTCTCCGCGCATTTCCAGCCGCAACTTGGCGTCCAGATTTGAAAGTGGCTCATCCAACAACAACACTTCCGGATTGAACACAATGGCGCGCGCCAAGGCAACGCGTTGCTGTTGACCACCGGAAAGTTGGTTTGGTTTTCGCTGCGCCAAATTTCCCATGCGCACCATTTCAAGCGCGGCGCCCACGCGTTTTTTCTGCTCGGCCGCGGAAACACCGCGCACCTGAAGTCCAAAGGCGACATTGTCAAACACGCTTAGGTGTGGCCACAGCGCGTAGCTTTGAAAAACCATTCCGGTATTTCTCTTTTCGGCCGGCGTGTTGGTGACATCGCGATCGCCAAAGAAAATCTTTCCGCCAGTGGGTTCTTGAAAGCCGGCGATCATGCGCAACAATGTGGTCTTGCCGCAACCAGATGGCCCCAACATGAAATACAGCGCGCCCGCGGGTATCTGCAGGTCGACAGAGTCCACCGCAACGGTTGATCCAAACTCGCAACGCAATTTTTCCAGACGAATTGGAAGCACGGTGTCCACAGGATACTCACGTGGGTTGACGCGTATTTCAATCTATCAAGCGTGGGCGCTACCATAAGTTTATGGATCCCCTTGAACATCGACTTCAAAAACTAAGCGGCTGGCGCGCTTGGCGGGAGCCTGATCGATCCATCAATAAAGATGTTTCAATATTTGCCAAGCAGTTTGTGCGAACGGAAAAATCCATTGGCGCCGCAAGCGACGCGTGGATGCAACTCGCGCCGTTGGCGTTGCAAAAAGTGGCGTCGGTTGAATCCATGCGCGCCGGAACATTGACGTTGTTGGTGGAAAGTTCCGCGGCGGCATTTGAAGTGGATCGCGCACTGCGCGGCGGCTTGGAGAATGACCTGAAAAATGTGGTTCAGGGATTATTGCGCATTCGCACGCGGCTTGGAAAGTTTCAAGACGACTCGCAATCCCGCGGTTAGTGTTGCGGCGCTCACGTTGGAAATAAATTCGCGGGAATCTGCCGCGCCTTGCCCTCTCGGTCAATACATGCAAGCGTGGTGGACGCACTACACAACAATTCATCGCCGCGAAACAATTCGTAAGTGTGTTCAATCTTCACTTGACCAACATTAGTCATGGTGGTTTCCAAGCGCACCTCATCGTCATATTTAGCGGGCTTTTTATAACTCACCTGCAAGCGGACAATGGCCAAGAACGCGCCGGCCTCTTCCATTTCGCGGTAGGTCTTTCCAGTTGAGCGCAACAATTCCGTGCGACCCATTTCAAACCAAACCGGATACACCGTGTGATGCACCACGCCCATTGGGTCGCATTCGCAATATCGCACACGTACGGTCAGGGAACCTTTCATGTGGGCAAGGTAGCGATTGTGCGCGATATTTGATTGGTAATTTGAATTGCACCCAGCAATATGTAGGTCACGAGACTGAAATTTTGTTTTTACTTACCCACGCAAAATCTGGAAAAGATGCGCCCAAGAATGTCGTCGGGCGTCATGCGACCAGCAATGCCGCCAAGATTTTCTATGGCGCTATGCATGGCGCTGGCCACAAGTTCCGGCGTTGAAATATGCCTGCGCCCAATATCGAAAACAGCGGCGGATAAAGCTTGCTTTAGATCATTTTCGCACGCCGCCAATAACGCCCGATGCCTTTGCGCAAGCGCCACGCCTTCTCCGGCTCTGGAAATTCCAATAGTGGTAAGTGCCGCGCCAACCGCGTGGGCAAGTTCATCCAAGCCAACTTTATTTTGGGCGCTGGTGTAAACCGTATGTACACCGCCAGAGAAATTCATGCTGTTGGAGTGAGTTGCCGTATTTAAACCAACGCTCTTGTCCAACAAGATTTCTTTGCCACCTGTCTGGCCAGGCTTGAACAAATCGCATTTGGTCAACACAAGAATTTCGTTCGCGGCCACGGTTGGTGGTAAACCCGCGTCCGCCGCGTGGCAATGAAGTATCAGCGTGGCGTGTTTGATGGCTTTCAGGCGCGCCTCTTGACCGAGTTGTTGCAGCAAAGAAATTTGATCCACGCCAAATCTGGCGCCACTTAATTCTTCGGGTGGTGAAGAAACCGTGTCACTCATTTCACTATTCGTTTCCGCGCCTGGCGAATCAACCAGCAAAACCTCCAGGTTTCCGCCGGCAACCGGAACGATCCATGGCTCCACCAACGCGTCGCGCGTTGTGCCGGCTTGATTGGTCACAACCGCGCGGTCCTGCTTCAACAACGCGTTCATCAGCGCGCTCTTTCCCGCGTTTGGATTTCCCGCAAGCACCACCCACGGCGCCGCCTCAAGTTGCTCCATTGGAACGCTGTGATTTAAAATATTGTCAATCTCCTTCAGTGCCGCGCTTAAAACAGCGCACAAAATATCTGGTGAAATCGCCACAACATCCTCTTGATCTGTGAAATCAATTCCCGCCTCCACCAACGCCAACATGTCGGCAAGCGCCTCCAACATTCGTGTGGCAATTTGTCCAAGCGTGCCCTTTCGTAAATATTCCGCGGCGCGAAGCTCGGCGTCGGTGCGCGCGGAAATAGTCGCGGCCACGCCCTCCACTTGCTCAAGCGTTAATCGCCCACTTAAAAACGCGCGCAATGAATATTCACCCGGACCAGCGCGGCGAACACGCTTGTCCACAAGTTCGATCGCAGCCACGATCATTTCAACAAGGTCTTGATTTCCTGGAACAAGAAGTTCAAAAGAATCCTCGCCCGTGTAGGAATTGGGTCCGGGCATAACCACAACAAACGCCGGCAATTCACCAAATGTAAAAAACAAGCGGGTTGTAAATATTCCACGGTCGCGCACCGTCGAAAGTCGCTCAATCTTGCTTAAAATTTTCAGCGCACCGATTCCAGAAACACGAATCACCGCGCGCGCGGATCTTCCTGGTGGCGACGAGGCGGCCACAATGACATCATCAAGCTGCCATTGTTCTTTGTGCGTGCCTTGCGGTGATATTTCATTTTTCATGAAAGCCAACTCTCTAGGTCAACTTGCATCAACTCGACACGGGATTTACCCGCGCGCGTTCTTGGCGCGCGCCAACAATTTAGTCGCGATCCTTGAATTTATTTTGCGGAGCACGCTTGCTGCGCGCGCGCTCCATTGCCTTCTCATAGAAGCGTCCAATGCGATCTTGCTTGGCGGGGTCGCGTGGCTTGGGTGTGAAATCCATTTTTTCCATTTGTGCGCGAATTCGCTTGCCCTCAAAAATTCCAATCGTGGTGCTGGTCATGATGTACAGCGTGAGTCCGCTTGGCGCGTTGTAAAGCATCACGGGAAACAACACCACCGTCATCCACTTCATCATCTTCTGTTGCTGCAATTGCTCCGGCGTCATGGACGCGTTTGGCGGCGGCGTCATGTATTTCTGTTGCAAGAAGAAAAGTCCGCCCATAAGAATTGGAATGAGATTGATGGACGCAAACTCAAACGGCCATTTGATGAGTGGCGCGGGGAAGCGAATGAAATGATCCGCCGCACTGAGATCGCCCAAAAATTCCCAGCCGCCGAATTGTTGAAACACCCCAAAGAACGCCGGTTGTTGACGCAATGCGAACGCGAAATACAACACCGCGTACAGCGCGATCCAAATTGGTGTCTGCAAGAATGTTGGCAGCATTCCGCCCACGCAACCCACGGGATTGATTCCCTTCTCGCGGTACAAACGCATTTGCTCTGCCTGTAATTTCTTGGTGTCGCCGGGGTATCGCTTTTGCAGCGCATCAAGTTCCGGCTTGATGGAAGCCATTCCGCGCGTGACCTTGGTCATTGAAATCTGACTGCGCTTGGTGACGGGGTGCAAGAAAAATCGCACCACCATGACCAACACCATGATGGCGATGGCCCAATCAAACACAACATAATCATGCAGGAAAGTGAGCATGATCACGATGAAGTCCGCCAACCAACTGAATGTGCAGAAACTGCAGCAGCCACCCATGAGATACAAAATCAATCCGTCCATGCGCAACGATTGATATGGCTCAACAACAGCAAGCACTTTGGGATTCAGTGGACCGGCGTACACGCCCATGTCAAAACTAGTGGTCGCTCCGGCGGCGAGTTGTGTTTGCGCGCTGCGAAGTTCACACACGATTGTTTGCGTGGCCGCCGCGCCGGCATCCGCTTTTACAAACACGCTTTCCACCGCGCTCATGATTTTCGAGGAATCTTTTGGCGGAGAAAATGGCGCGTGCACCGCCAAGGCGAAATAGCGATTCGTTGTGCCATACCAGCTTAACTCAAACCCCTGCGTCTTCTGATCTGGTTGCGGCCAAAGTTGCGGCGTGCCCGCGGTGATTTTTTTCAACGCATCGGCGCGTTCAAACATGGCTCCGTGCACCACAACATTGGAGCGGCTTGGATCGCGTTGCACGTTGTACAAATAGCCAAACTGGAAGCGGCGAATATCCATCATGCCGCTTTGATCAATTGAAAGATCGCCAGGACCATATTGAATCCAACGCACGGCGTGCGCGTCAGGCGATACATTTTGCACGGTTTGCCGCAGGTTTAAGTCGTATGAATTTTCCGTCAAGGTGAATTGGCGGATCACGCGCAACACCGCGGCGCCGTTGTCGCCCACCACTTCAGTTTCAAACACGCCGGGAGATCGTTCCGCCCATACCGCGCCATACAAACTCGCGGGGCTTCCATCTATTTCGATCGCGCGCGCGCTGAGCAAGGGAACTTCATAGCCCTCAAGTGTTTGCACGGTCTGCAATTCATAGCGCTGTGAATCATCTGGCATTGTTGCCGCGCTGGTTTCATTACGAGCCTGCGCTTTTTGAATTTGACGCGACTCCTGCGCCGCGGCGGCGTTGTTCCAAAAGTCGCTGAAGATGATGCGCGAAAATCCGGCGCTGATTGTTGAAAATTGAATTTGATATTTGAATTTGCTTGGATCAAGCGAGCCCAACATTGCAGGCCTTGCGGGCGCCGTGGTTCCCGCCGGTAATTGCGCGGTGAATTTTTGGGTTGTGATTTGAGTTGGCGCTTGCGTGTTTGGCGTTGCGCTTGTTGTATTCGCCGCAGCCACCGACGCCGCCGTGTTGGCTGTCGCTGGCATCACCGCGGTCGTCGTCGCCGTTGTCGCCGTTGTTGCTGTCGGCGCAACCGCGCTGGCTGCCGTCTGCGGAAGCGCCGGATCAACTCCGCCATTTTTCTTTGCTCCCGGACCCCAAATTGCCGCTGCAATCACGCCCGCCGTGGCAAGAAAGGCCGCAAGTGTGAGTGGCCAACGCGCTTTTTTCTTCTGCTCGCTCAAAGTTTTATCTTCCCTCAAGCAATCGATCGCCCAACCAATCGGACAGTTCTTTAATTGCGTGAATTTTGTCAACCACTGGTTGAATTGGATAGTCCAGTCTGTAGAAGTGCGCCCGCTCCGCGGTAATTACTTCCTTCTTTACATTTTCGTCGGTCACAACATTTTCCACCTTCATATCTAAAATCACATACGAAGCGCGGTTGTCTGAATCACGCGGCTGTCCAACCGATCCGGGATTGATAATGGCTTTTTCCTGATCGTTAAATTCATAAACAAAGTTCATCTCATGTGGTTTATAAAACTCATTGTCGCCAGTGAACACGCCGGGAACATGGGTGTGCCCCACCATGCAAAACTTATCTACGCGCTCAAAAATTTGAGCCATTTTACTTTTTTCCGCGTCTTCTGGAAAAATGTATTCATTGATCGGCCGCCGCGGCGAACCGTGCACGCAAAGAAACGGGCCCATGGCCACGCGCACTCTCAGCTTGCCAAGAAATTCCCACCGCTTGATGGCTCCATCTCGATCGCGCTTCGCCTCGGCCTCAAATTGTTCGCGCGTCCAAAATGCCGCGTCCTCGGCGGCCTTGTTGAAATTGGTCGGCTCGTACATCACGGCGTAGTCATGGTTGCCCATCAAACTCCACTTGCAACGCTTGGCCACCAGATCCACGCATGCCACTGGATCGGGTCCGTAGCCAATAATGTCACCCAACGAAATAATTCCATCAACGCCTTTGGTGTCGATATCCGCCAGCACTGTTTGCAGTGCCTCCAGGTTTCCATGTACGTCGCTGATGATGCCTATTCGCATGCTTTTTCCAAGGGCACGAATGTTACGGCTTCACCGCCCATGCGTCAAAAACACATTTGATTAATTGCGTATTTGTGGGCAATCCAAGCAAACCACCGAACTCACCTCTTGATTTAGGCCAGATTTTGCACGGCTTGAATCAACGCGTCTTTATCGATGGGCTTTGTCAGGTATTCATCGCAACCAGACTTCATGCAGCGATCTCGGTCGCTACTCATTGCGTGGGCGGTGATCGCAATAATCACGCCCTTCCATCCCAACGACCTTAATTTTTCGGTCGCCGCATAGCCATCCATGATTGGCATTTGCATGTCCATTAAAATCACATCGTGCGCTCGTCCTTGTTTTTGCGCGGCGATAGCAAGATCGACCGCTTCGCCCCCATTGTTGGCCACGGTGACCTTCATGCCGGCGCGCGTAATGTGGTGAACAATCAACCGTTGATTGTCCTCGCCATCCTCCGCCACAAGCACGGAGATTTTCGCGTTGCGCTCTATTTGCCGCGGATCCACAACTTGTATCTTGGATTTTGATTCCAGTTGCGCGGGCGTTTGTGGCGCGATGACTTTGATCATCCGATCCAAGCTTGCGTTGCCAATTCCAATTTCAACCGTGAATACGCTTCCAAGACCAACTTGACTGCTGCTGGAAATATCTCCCCCCAACATGCGTGAAAGTCGCCGACTAATTGTTAGACCAAGACCGGTCCCGCCAAAGCGCCGTGTGGTTGATGCATCGGCCTGTGTAAATCGGTGGAATAATTTTTGTCGCTGCGCGTCCTCAATTCCAATTCCCGTGTCCATCACTTGAATTTGAATTCGAGTTGCAGCCGGCGTCACGTCGCTTTGATCGGGTTCAACCCTGGGTTCCAATGGTTGCCTTGATAAATCAACCAGCACCTTCACCCCGCCATGCTCGGTGAATTTGATCGCATTTCCAATCAAATTCAACAAGATTTGGCGTAGGCACTTTGGATCCGTCTCGATGATTTCTGGAATAGGTGATTTCAACTCCACAAACAATTCCAAACCACGATCAAGCGCCTGGGGTTGCATGAGCAAAACAACATCTTGAATAATATTCAGCGGCGCGCACGAAATAATTTCCACACCCATGCCACCCGCTTCAATTTTGGACAAATCAAGAATGTCATTGATGAGGTCATGAAGAAGTCTGCCATTTTGTTGGATCGTATTCACAATAGAATCCCGCTCCGCCAAATCTTTTTGTTCCTCTGTAAGAAGATCCACAAACCCAAGTATCACGTTCATGGGATTGCGAATTTCGTGGCTCATGTTTGCCAAAAATTGGCTCATGCTCACGGTTGCCGCCTCGGCGATTGCGCGCGCGCGCTGCAACTCCTGATTGGCTTTTTCAAGCGCGCGGGAACTTTGACTTTGATCGTGCAGCGCCGCAGCCAGTTTGTCGCTGGCCGAAGCCGCGAGTTGATCGCGGGCGCTAGAAAGCGGCCACTCGGTCAGTGTGCCAAGCATCTTGGTTGCATTTCCATTCTCAACAACGGAGCGCCCGCGCGCGCGAAACCAAGACCATGCTCCATCCTTGGTGCGCATTCTAAATTCCAAATCAAATTTTTCATTGCCATCCAAGTGTGTCGCAACGGCGTGATGCACGCGGCCAATATCATCCGAATGCACTCGGCTGGCGAATGCTTCAAAGCGATCTGGAAATTCCGCGCTATCCGTAAATCCCAACATTTTTCTAAATCCCGCCGAATACCAGGCTGATCCATCCAGCAAATTCCAATGCCAAACGCCGTGGCCCGCGGCTAGCAACGCGTCGGCGAGCAGGTCTCGTTCATCCTGTGGGTTGTCTTGATTTGTAGTTTCACTCATCAAAGCTGATTTCCTTGGGAAAGAAACTTCCCCGCCCAACACCTGAAGCATCGCTACGATAACTTCTCATACGAAACTTGTATATTTTCTTGGATGTCCCAAGAAATCACATTATTCAAATTGAATCGATATGGAGATTGCAGTTATGGCCCTAAAGCGCTTTGATCTTGTGGTGATTGGTGGCGGTCCGGGTGGTTATGTCGGCGCGATTCGCGCCGCGCAGATGGGTTTAAAGGTGGCGTGCGTTGAGCGCGACAAACTTGGTGGCGTGTGTTTGAACTGGGGTTGCATTCCAACCAAGGCGTTGCTGCACAATGCCGAACTGTATCGCGAGGCGATCACGCACGGCGCCGAATGGGGATTTCAATTTAAACCCGCGGATGTCTCCGTGGATTGGAGCAAAGTTGTTGGTCGAAGCCGCAACATCACGGGCACGTTGAATTCTGGCATCGCCTACTTGTTCAAGAAAAATAAAATTGAACACATTGTGGGTCACGCAAAAATTCTCTCGGGCAAAGTTGGTAACGAGCCATGCAAAATTCTGGTGGGCAAGGCAACCGGCGCGTACTACGGTGGTTCCGGTGATGGCGCGGGTGAAACCATCGAGGCGGATCGCATTCTTATTTCAACTGGCGCCCAACCCGTGCAACTTCCGTTCGCTCCCAACGATGGCAAGGTTGTGATCTCCAGTTATGAAGCCATGAATTTGCCCAAGAAACCAGCGAGCATGGTGATCATTGGCTCCGGCGCGATCGGCATGGAGTTTGCATATTTCTACAACTCGTTCGGCACCAAAGTGACTGTGATTGAAATGCAAGATCGCATTCTTCCTGTGGAAGATGACGACATTTGCGCCGCCGCTCAAAAATCATTTGAGAAGCAAGGCATTCAATTTTTCACAGGGCACAAAGCGGCCTCTGTGGACAAGGGCGCAAGCGGCGCCAAGGTCACAATTGAAAGCGTGAAAGACGCCAGCAAAAAAGTTCTGGAGTGCGAGGTGGTTCTTGTGGCCGCTGGCGTGCGCGCGCGCGTTGAAGGATTGTGCGACGCGTCGCTTGGTTTGAAAATGTGGGACGCGGGTCCGGCGCGTGGGCATATATGGACGGACTACACGGAAAAATCCGAGCCCACGTATCAAACAAACTTGCCCGGCGTGTATGCGATTGGTGACGTGATTGGTCCACCGTGGCTTGCGCACGTTGCAAGCGAGGAGGCCGTGGCGTGTGTTGAACGATTCATGGGCCACCACACTTTGGGCGTGGATTACGCCAGTATTCCTGGCGCGACGTATTGCAATCCGCAAGTCGCCAGCGTGGGCATGACCGAGCGCGATGTGAAAGCAAAGGGTTTGTCATACACGGTTGGAAAATATCCCCTGAAGGCGCACGGCAAAGCAATCGCGGTTGGCGCCACAGAAGGTCTTGTGAAACTGATCGCAAGCAAGCCATACGGCGAAATTTTGGGCGCGCATATTTTTGGCGAAGACGCCAGCGAATTGATTCATGAAATTTGTATCGCCAAACGGCTTGAAGCCACAATTGAGGACATTATCTCAACTGTGCATGCGCATCCAACCATGGCTGAAAGCATCCATGAGGCCGCGCTTGCGTCCGAGGGCCGCGTGATTCACGGATAAATCGAGCGCGTCACGGCTGTGTTTTTGATCGACGGGATTTATTTTTTCACCTAACAAATTTTTACCCGATTGACAAACCACTCGTGTCCATCTCGCCAACGGGTTATCCACTTCGCAGCCTTGCGTGTGAAGTTGATTTCTGTTTATTGTTTATAAGTGGTTTATGGTTTTGCATTGCTTGACCTATTTTTCCGTATTTTGAATTAAAATTAGTAATAAAGATGAATTTGAACCATTCATTTTGAAACCACCAAAACACGTGTCAACATCGTGTTGTGTAGATGCGGTGTGTCGGCCACGTGGGGCTGACAAAAGGACTGGGCGTAATGCGAACAGCCGAAGATCGGCGCGAGCGTTTGGCGAAATTTATCGATTTAGCCAAGGTGTATCGGGGTTGGTCGCGTGGAGAAGTTGCGCGCGCGTTGGGTCGTGATCCGGGAAAATTATTGCCGCCAAGTGGCAATCCAAAATTGGATTTATTGGTGGGCATCGCCGACGCCTTGGATTGGACGGTGGGCGATGTGATTGATGGCGTGTGGACCTGCGAAGATGTGCGGCTTTGCGAAGGTGATTTTTCATCCCTTGACGCGCAGGCGCTCGCGGCGCATCGATCGGGTGACTATAGAAAAATGGCGGACATCTCCAAGCAAATGACCCTGGCTTCAAAAACTCCAAGCGAGCGCGCGTTGGCTTGCAATCGTTGCGCGGGCGCATATGACGGCATGGGTCAATACAACAAAAGTTTGCCTTGTTTGCAGGCGGCTCTTTCGGAGCGCGGAATTCCGGCGGGTTTGCGCCTCATGCTTACCGTGAATTTGGCCAATGCCCATTACGCTGTTTGGAATCTCACGGAAAGCCGTTCCGCGGCGCGCGAGGTGCTTGAGTTGCTTGAATCAACCACCATGACGGAGCGGCGAGAGCGTGTGTGCCACGCGTTTGCGCACTATGTGCGCGGAAATAGTTTTCGCAGATTGATTTGTGTTGAAAGTGATTTGGCGCAAACACACGCGCGTCGCGCCCACGCGGATTTGTCGCAAGCACTCAGGGAATACGAGGATCTTGCCGACACATTCGCTGATGATCGATATGCGGCGGTGGCCAACACGTGCCGTGGTGGTCTATTGGAAATAGAGGCGGTGCTTGGCGATCTTTCGCCCAAGGATGTTTTACAACGCCTCACCGTGGCGCTTGATCGCGTGGTTGATGTTGCCGCCCACGCACCTGGCGAGTGGCTTGAAAGTTGGGGGTGGTGGTGCATCTTTGGTTGCAATGTGGCCCTGCGCCATTTAGGTGAGGAGGATATTTCGTTGTCCATGGCCATCTTCACCAACAAGGCCATGGAAATCGCTGATCGTTTGGAAAATTGGAGTTTGCGCGAACGCGCATTTCAAATGGATTTGGAAAGACACGAGCGATTGGAAAACGAGCCGTGGGTGCTTGATAACGAGGAGGTTCGCATTCTTGCTGGAACCATGGGGCGATTTCCAAACTTTCGCGCCACAGGTTGGCGCATTCTGCAAGAAGCAAAATTTTTAGACCCCCAAGGAGGCGCGCAATGTCTCGGTGCTTAAATATCCAACGCAAAACACGAATTATTTTTCTAGTGTTGATTTGCGCGGCCGGCACGGTGGCTGCAAGCATGGTGTCGCGTCCCGCGGGCGTGGCGTCTAGCTCTGGCAGTTCCGATACGCACGTGGGTGTTGGCTTGCCGTGGTGGAAAAAGCCATTGTCACACACCGTGCAAGAAGAATGGGTGTTCGCGCAAAATATGAATGATCAATATGGACCTCGTTGGCGCACGGCCCTACCCGACAAGACGGTATTGAAGCTGTATCAACAATTTCAAGGCCAAAGAAGAAGAAAGGCCGTACCGTAGATTGAGGGCGCGTAGAAATTCATTTGCCAACACGTGGGTGGTTTTAAATATCGTGTGTTTCGCGCGCACGCGCTATCAACTTGGGTGTGTTGTGATTTTTTGGTTTGTCATTTCGGCCGTGGCTTCATTTAAATTGCCCATGAATTGCCTAAAATAATCGCTGTTTCCAAATTTCCCGCGCGCTCCGTAGCATCGCTTTATGGCAGCAGGATTACTTCTGGTTCTTAGTGGCCCGTCGGGTGTTGGCAAAACCACGATCGCGCATGAAATGCTTCGGCGCTTTGGCGGACACTTCAGCGTGAGCGCCACCACGCGCGCGCCAACAAATGATGAAAAAAATGGCGTGGACTATTCATTTGTCACGCCTGAAGTTTTTCAACAAATGATCGATCAAAAATTGTTCATTGAATTTGCGCAAGTGTTTGGCCGCAGTTGGTATGGAACACCGCGGCAACCCGTTGACGCGGCGTTGGCGCGGGGCGAGTTGGCCGTGCTTGATATCGATGTTCAGGGCGCCGAACTGGTGCGCGACAAATATTCCGACATGCTTGGAATTTTTATTCTGCCGCCCAGCGAGGAATCGCTGTTGGCGCGCCTGCGTTTACGCGGCCGCGAGGACGAAGCCTCCATACAGCGGCGCTTTTGTGAATCAACCATTGAAATGCAACGCGCCCGCGAGAATGGTATTTACAACGCGTTTGTGATCAATGATGATCTTGCCGCCGCCATTGAAGAGGTGGCGTGTCTTGTGGGCGCAAAGCTGAAAGCACACGTGGGCGAGCGCGCGAATTTATAAACCAAACAGGCTTGTGTTCGGCGCGTGTCAACAAAATAAAAGTGGTCATAATGGTTTCAATCATGATGCTCGCGGTATTCACCAATTTTGGGATTGTGTTTGGATGTGGCGTTGTGGCATTTATCGCTCTGGTCACTTTAATTGTTTTGTACAACGGGCTCGCGGTTCGGCGCGTGCGAATGGCCAACGCGTTTAGTCAAATCGACGTGCAGTTGCGCCGACGCTCTGATTTAATTCCCAACCTGATTGAAGTTGTGAAGGGCTACATGCAACACGAGCGCACAACATTAGAGGCGGTCATTCGCGCGCGCGGCGATGTGAACGCGGCGGCGGGCGAAGCTTCGGCTGGAAATTTTGGCGCCATTCGCGCGCTGTCCACCGCGTCCATGGCTTTAGGTGGCGCATTGCGCGGATTGTTCGCGCGCGTGGAGGCGTACCCGGATTTAAAAGCCAGCGCTCAATTTAATTCGCTTCAGGAACAATTAGTCACCACGGAAAATCGAGTCGCGTTCGCTCGCCAGGCGTTCAACGACGCGGTGATGCGCTACAACGAGGGCGTGGTCACGTTTCCAGGAAATTTGGTCGCGGGTGTTTTTAGATTTCAGCGCGCCGAGCTTTGGACAACCTCGGAGGATTCGCGCGCGGTTCCTTCCGCGCGAATGTCATGATGCAATGGCTATTCAAATCTCTGTTTCACGTTTCCGGCGTTGCGCATTTTTTTGGGTGCGTAAATCAATCCTCCCATCAATTTAAATCGCTCGGGTTGCGTTTGCTTGTGTCTTTTGCTGAAAGCCGCGAATGAATTTTTTTGAGCAACAAGACCAAGCCAGGCGGCGCACAACTTGGCTTGTGGTTCTGTTTCTGTTGTCAATTGCGTGTGTGGCGCTCAGTTTTTACGGGCTCGCCCTGTTTGTGATTGTTCCACAAGCTCAAGATCGCGGCGCAAAAGGCGCGGAAATTTGGTGGAACCCGCAAATTTTTATGGAGATCACCGGCGCGGTCTGCCTCATTATATTTCTTGGCGCGGGCGTGCAGCGCCTTCGACTTGGTGGCACCGGAAAATCCGTGGCCGAGGCTCTTGGTGGTCAGCCGCTGCAAGGCGCCACCGAAAATGCGGACGAACAAAAGCTGCGCGATGTTGTGGATGAAATGGCGATCGCCAGTGGTATGCCTGTTCCACCAATTTATATTTTGCAAGAGGATGCGATCAACGCATTTGCTGCGGGAAAAAATCCACAAGACGCGGTTCTAGGTTTCACCCGCGGGGCCATCACCCAACTGAATCGCGATGAATTGCAGGGCGTAACCGGACACGAGTTCAGCCATATCGCGCATAAAGACACGCGTCTAAATTTGCGTATTGCGTGCGTGGTGGCTGGTGTGATGTTGATCGCCCTCATTGGACGCGTCATGCTTCAGGTTGCGGGCCGAATAGCCACCGCCCCTCGCATGTCCAGCAAAAAAGATGATCGTGGCGGCGCGGCGCTTGCGTTTGTTGCGGTTGGCCTTGGCCTGCTTATTGTCGGTGGAATTGGCGCATTCTTTGGGCGACTTCTACAAGCCGCCGTAAGCCGCCAACGTGAGTTTCTTGCTGACGCATCGGCCGTTCAATACTCCAGAAATCCCGCGGGCATCTCGTCGGCGCTTCGAAAAATTGGTGGCCTGCCCTTCACAGCAATTCAATCTCCCGCGGCCTCTGGTTTAAATCATTTCTTTTTTTCTAAGTCAATCAACTCTTGGCTTTCCACCCACCCTCCGCTTCCCGAGCGCATTCACCGCATTGAGCAAGGTGGATTTATCAGCGATGTTGTTGGCCAATCTTCAGGCGCAACGCCGATGGATTCAATCGGTGCAATTTCTAATTCTGGCAATTTGGCGGCTGGATTTGTGGGTGATGACGCCCCGCGCGTGTCTTCGGATTCCGCAAATAATCCAGCTGAATTTCATCCGGTATTCCGGGCTGCGACGCACGCGGATGGCCGACCACTAACGCGCGACGATGTTTTTAAGGCGACCGTGTCCAGGGTTATTCCACAAGAATCACTTGATGAAGCGCGCGTGTTGTTGAAAAAAATTCCCGAGGCCGTGCAAGTCGCGGCTCGTGAACCACTGGATGTTCAGGCGGTTTTGTTGCTGCTTGTGACTGATCCTAAAAATGAAAATCGAAATCAGGTTCGCGCGCTCGCGCTGAAACAGCTTGGTGAATCGGTGGTCGCGTGTTGGGATCGGCTCGCTTCAAGCATGTTGGAGTTGCCTGATGAAATTCGCTTGGTTGTGCTTGATCTTTGTGTTCCAACATTAACCCAGTTGACCAAGCAACAATATGTCGCGTTTCGCACCACGCTCACCGCCGCCATGCGCTCCGATAGTCAAATTGATTTATTCGAGTGGATGACGCGCATTGTTCTGACCCGAAGAATTGAAACTCGATTTGGCGCGATGTCGCAAAAAAAACCAACTCGTTCCATGCAAGAATGTTCTCAAGAAATGCGGATTGTGCTGGGAACGTTGGCTCGTGCTGGTGGTTCGGATCATTCCGCCCGCGCATTTGATCTTGGGACCGCCGCGTGTGAATTGAATGCGCTCGCATTTCCATCCGCGGCAGAATGCGCGCTTGACGCGCTGCATATATCGCTTGAGGTTCTGGACGCGCTTGCCCCGGGCGATCGAAAACTTCTTGCCAAAGCCCTTGTGTGTGTCGCCGCGGCCGACAATGTTTACAACACCCAAGAGTTGTTGTTGCTTCGAGCGTTCGCGTACCGCCTGGATATTCACCTACCACTGCTTTAGGACCTGTGTATGTGTGGCGCTTTAGATCCACACCACAAACCACTCACACAAATAATACGGCGTGTGGTTTTTTAATAGTCGCAACCCATCTCGCTTGCTCGTAAGATGCCCGCGTGAATCACCGCGCAATCTTTGCAGCACTTATTTTATTCGCCTCGGCGTGTGCCACCACGCCAAACGCAAAAATAACCAGCAATGTTGACGAGTCAGCTCCCCAGCTTGTGGGCCGCTGGATTTTTTCTCCAGGCGATAGCACATTGGCGCAAGACCCAAAGGCCGCGAAATCCGATGATGCAATTGAAAGCCCCGCTGGCGCCACGCTTTCTTTGGGCGAAGGCGGCGTGGTGACCGCCCGCGCTGGTGATTTTGTGCGACGCGGCACATGGAAGGTTTCGGCCGGTACTTTAAAAATGATTATTGATCCGCCGCCAGAACGTAGGGAATTATCCTTTGTTCCGCGCGTCGAAACCGATCAACTCACGTTGCAGGGCTCTGACGGAAGCGTTCTTGTATATCTGCGCGATCCATTTGTGGCGCTTCCAAGCCCAAGCCAAATTCCAACTCCCAAAAAATTGGCGCCCGCGCCAACCAAGCCAGTTGTTGTGCCACCGAAAAAATAAAATAATAAAATGAAACCCGATCCCCGTCCTCAAATCTGGGTCATACGACATGCCGAAACTGAGTGGAGTTTAAATGGACGCCACACTGGCAAAACGGATATTCCACTCACCGCGCGTGGGAATCAGGCCGCTGTTGAATTAAAGCCATGGATAAGCGCCATGCAGTTTGCAACGGTTCTTTCAAGCCCTCGCACCCGCGCAATCCACACCGCGCAATTGTGCGGTCTAGAAAAACAAGTCCAAATTGATCCACTTTTGGCAGAATGGGATTACGGCGACTACGAGGGTTGGACATCGCCTGAAATCGCCGCAAAAAATCCAGGTTGGGATTTGTGGCATCACGGTTGTCCGGGTGGCGAGCATCTCTCGGATGTGCATAAACGCGCGGTCAAACTTCTTGATCACTGCGAAACACTCGCTGGAAATATCGCCATGTTCACGCATGGACATTTTTCGCGCGTGTTGATCGCAACATGGCTTGAGTTGCCGGTCACGCGCGGCAGAAGTTTTTCCATTCGCGCCGGCAGTGTGAGCGTGCTTGGTTGGGAGCACATCAACAAAGTAATTTGGAGCATGGGCGCGGTGCCTTCTGGTCCTGGAGTTGGGCGGTGACTTTGCCCGCGCACAAGCTTCTTCTACTGCAATATTCAGGTGGTTTAAACGACAACAAATCGTCGCGAGCCGTGGCCACGATCACGCTCAATGATCCAGATCGTCGCAACGCGCTTGGTGATGAAATGTTCACCGCGCTTGAGAACGCGCTGAACGACATTCAAAAAAACTGCGCTGCAAATCCATTCAGCAAGGAAAATAATTCCGCTGGCTTTGGTGAAAAAATCACAAATCAATTCACCCCCCCACACAAAGCGTTGGATGATTCCACCACGCGTGTTGTTGTTCTTTGCGCCAACGGTCCGTCATTCTGCGCGGGATTTGATCTTCGCTCCGTGGCGAATGACGCGGACAAAGCGCAGCCCGTGCTGGCCCGCTATTTACAGCGCCTTCATCAATGTGTTGAAATTATTTCCCAACTTCCAGCCATCACTATTGCGGCGGTGTCGGGCGCGGCGCTCGCCGGTGGTTGCGCACTGGTCTCATCCTGCGACTTTGTTATTGCAACACCAGATGCCAAGTTTGGATATCCAACCCACGCCATTGGTTTATCTCCAGCGATAAGCGCTCCAACACTTGCCTCGCGCATGGGTTTGGGGGCGGCGCGTGAATTATTGTTGAGCGGTCAATTTATAAGTGGCGCGCGCGCGTTTGAACTAGGGTTCGCATCTCATTTAGCTCGTGCTCGCTCTGTCAACACAAACATTGCGGGGCAAGTGGATTCCACCACTCACCAAAAATCATTGGCTCAAGAAACCTCCAATCTCATACACACACTGCTTGCAAAGGGTCCACACGCTCTGTTGACAACCAAGTGTTGGCTGCAAAAACTTGATCCAATTTCACACCACACAAATCGCGCGTCGGCTCTTTCGGCCAGTCGTTCGGGTGTTGGCGGCACGGAAAGTGTTGATCGCGTAGCGGCTGTTTGGAAGCAACGCTCTTAGTTCGCTACCCTTCAAAGCATGAACGAGTTGGTCCACATCAATTCTTCCACGCACGCCCCCGCCGGTGTTGTTGAAATTTCATTGAATCGCCCCGACGCCCGCAACGCTCTTCATTTTGAATTGATCGAGCAACTTGAACACGCCGTGGCCACGGTTGCTTCAAATTCCGCCGCCCGTGTTCTTGTTCTTTCGGGCAATGGAAAATCATTTTGCGCTGGCATGGATCTTCGCGGCGTTTTAAACGACGCAAATAAAATGGGACTCATGCTGCATGGTCTCGCGCGCGTTGGTTTGGCTTTGCGCAAACTTTCAATTCCGGTTATTGCAAAAGTTCAAGGCGCTGCGGTTGGTGGTGGATGCGGCCTTGTGGTCGCATGTGATTTTGCCTTTACCCACGAGCAGGCAAAGTTGGGTTACCCCGAAGTTGATCTTGGCGTGTGTCCCGCGGTTGTCGCTCCGTTTCTTATTTCTAAAATTGGCGCGGGCCGTGCGCGCGCGCTTCTTCTTGCGGGTGGACTTGTTGATGGTGAAGAAGCTGTGCGAATTGGTTTGGCAACGCACTTAGTTTCAGTTGCTGAATTGGACTCCGCCACAATGGACTTCGCTAAAAAATTATCCTCCGGCGGACCGCTTGCCGTGGCCACCACCAAGCGTTTGTTGCATGAGCTTGATGGCTTGATCAACGAGTCTGTTTTATCCAACGCCGCCGATCTTTCAGCAAAAATCATCGCTGGTGCCGAAGCGCAAGAACGCTTGCGCGCACGCTTTGAAACGCACGAAAAGTGATCCATGAATGAAACCCCGCTTCCATTTGAAATTCGCGCCGACAATATCGCGGTTCTTTCACTTATTCCAAATCCATCCAAACCCCGTGGCGGTGTGGTTGTGCTTGATCGTTGGTTGATCAGCTCACTGGATTGCTCTCTGCGCGCGCTCGCGCAAAAAAATCTGTCGGGACTCATTCTTCAAAGCGCTAGCGATCGTGTGTTTGTTGCGGGCGCGGATCTGGCGGAAATCGACGCGCTCAACGACGCGGATCTTGATGTGTATTTGCGCGCGGGAAGCGTGGCTTACGGTCGCATCACAAAACTTCCATTCACCAGTGTTGCGATTATTCACAAAGCCGCGCTTGGCGGCGGACTTGAACTTGCGATGCACTGCGACGCACTTATTGGCGCCACTCCTGCGCCTGGTGAAAAAAGTTGGAAAGTTGGCCTTCCTGAATGTGGCCTGGGAATTTGTCCGGGTTGGGGCGGCACCATGATGCTTGCCGCGCGCATGGATATTTCCAAAGCCATCTTGGCCACCTGCTCGGGCGCGCCGTTTGATGCGACTGAAATTCCCACTGGCCTATTTGCAAAAAATATTTCCGCTGGCGAATCACACATCGAAGTTGCCGCCGCCTGGATTCACGCCAATCCAAAAGTCCAAGCACTTCGCTCACCGCTTTCAATCGCGGACCCGCAATTTCATCAAGCGACATTCGCCGCGTTGGCGCAACTTGAAACACAACTGCCAAACACCGCCGCGGCGCGCGCCGTGATTGACGCAATCAAGGCGGGTTTACAGCACGGATTTCAAGCCGGAGTGTTATGCGAACAAAAGCACCTTATTGATTTGCGACATACTCCCGAAGCTCGGGCGCGCCTTGACGCATTTTTAAAGCGATAAACATCGCAGTCGCCCTGGCTGTATGTATATTTTCATTTTTCTTACATTGGATTTGATTTAGGGGTTGATTCAAC
>CANKBX010000014.1 GCA_947480055.1 Planctomycetaceae bacterium | reverse complement strand
TTCGTCGTAAATATAATTGGCCACAATGACGTCTTTCCACAGCGTGGTGGCGCGGATGGACAGCGTGACCAGAAACGCAAGAACCATTCCGCTGAGCATCATGCGCGCGAAAATAGTTCCGCTCCAATCGCGTCTAATTTCCTTGCCTTCAAATCGCACGCGCCCCTCAGTCGCCTGATGCACGCCCGTGATGGCGTTGAACAGCGTGGACTTTCCCGCTCCGTTGGGACCGATCAGCGCGAACACTTCGCCGCGCTTCACCTGAAATGAGACGCAATCGTTGGCCACCAATCCGCCAAAGCGCATGGTGACGCCGTCCACTTCCAAAATTGGATTTGTAATTGTGGACGCCACACTCATGGCGCGGGCTCCACGGCGTTTTTCTTTTTAGCGTTCACAATGGACAACTTCGCGGGCAGCAAACCATCCGGTCGCACGCGCATCATCACCACTAAAACCAAGCCAAATACAAGGTATTTCCAGTTGTTTGGACTGCCAAACACGCTACCGGAATTCACCCACCCCGCGCTTTGCATGACGCTGGCAATCTTGGGCAGTGCGATGTTGGCAATACCAAGCATGGCGATGGAACCAATCAACACTCCGTTGATAGAACCCATTCCACCAACGATCACAATGCACAGCGCCAAGATGCTCACTTGGAAATCGTAGTTGCCTGGCTCGCCCGTGCTTGAATACATGCTCACCCAAAGTCCACCCGACACGGCGGCCAGCGCGGCGCCTGTTGCAAACGCGATCATTTTTACCGGCACTGGCGCGATGCCCATACATCGAGCGGCGAGTTCATCCTCACGCACCGCAAGCCATGAGCGACCCGTGCGGCTGCGTTCTAAATTTCTACACACCACAACTGCCACCACTACGAATCCAAGAAACAACCAATACCACGGCAGCTCTTGTTCGCTTGTGAATTCAAGCATTCCAAAACCTGTCGCGGTCCACCATGGCACATGCGGTGACGGCAACGGATTGATGCCTTGCGTTCCTTTAGTGATGACATCTAAATTTTTCAACACGTCTTGCGTGATCTCTCCAAAGCCCAGCGTGACAATGGCCAAGTAGTCGCCACGCAAACCAAGCGTTGGCGCGCCAAGCAACACGCCGGCGAACGCGCCCACAATCGCGGTGAATAGAATGGCCCACCAGAAATTCAGTTGAAAGGGATAAATATCGCAACTGCTAATGGCGAACGCGTAGGCGCCAATTGCCATAAAAGCGGCCATTCCCAAGTGCAAAAGCCCCGTAAAGCCCGTGACAATATTCAGGCCCAGCGCCAGAATTGCGAACACCATGACGCCGCGCATTGGATCGACCATGTCCAAGTGCCAACGTTGATCCACCACTGGCAACAGGCACGCCAAGATCAGCAAAGCAACATCAACGCGCAATAATTTTTTCCACATTGGCGCGGCGCTCATCAAACTTTCTCCCGAAGCTTGGCGCCCAAAATTCCACTTGGCCGAAACACAAGTGTGAGAATGAGAATTCCAAACACCACCGAGTTTGTCCAGCGCGCCTCAATGTAGCCGTCGCTGAGCGCGCGCACCAAGCCAATCACTATTCCGCCCACCACCGCGCCAGGCAAACTTCCAATGCCACCAAGCACCGCCGCGGTGAAGGCGTCCATGCCGGTTCGATAGCCCATCTGAAATGAAATCGTATTGTTGTAGAGCGCGTAGATCACGCTGGCGAAACCGCCAAGCGCGCCGCCAATAAGAAATGTTGAGCCAATGACACGGTTCACATCAATGCCCATCAGCGCGGCGGCTGTTGGATTCTGCGCAACTGCGCGCATGGCTTTTCCAAGGCGCGTGGATTTCACCAACCAAGTCAAGCCAATCATCAACGGCACCGTGACAATCACCACAAACAAGTCACGCCATGTGACGGTGATGGCGGATTTTGCGCCAAGTAAATTTTCATTGGAGATCAGGGAAGGAAAATCTTTCGGGGCCGCGGCTTGATTGCCTCCACCAAAGACCTCCATAGGCAAACCGCCCCAAAACAAGGCAATATTCACTAAAATGAACGAACACCCAATGGCGCTCACAAGCAGCGCAAGCTTTGGTTTGCCACGCAACGGACGGTATGCCACTCGGTCAATGGTCCAGTTCAGCGCGCCGCAAAAAACCGCAGAGCTGATCAGCAACGTGACAACCGCCGCAGTTCCGCCCATACCAGCCCACGCCTCCATGCCCAACGCACCTACCAATGTGAGCGCCAAGAAAGATCCAAGCGTGCACAAATCTCCATGCGCAAAATTAATCAGCTCAATAATTCCATACACCATGGTGTAGCCAATGGCGATCATCGCAATGATCATGCCGTTGGAGACGCCGGTGATGAGTTGCTGAGATAGAACATCGCCCCAACCCATTGCAACTGGAGCGACTGATTCACTGACAGCTGCTTGGGACACAATCATGGCGACAAGCGTTTCGCAAATTGAACCGTGCGTTGCTGGATTCACTTTTGAAAGCGCCTCAAGATTTTACTTGCCAAGAGCCTTGACAAATTTAAACTCGCCGTTCTCAACTGTGTTGCCGCTCATGGTGGTGTTGGTGGTGTCGCCGTTCTCGTCAAAACTCCAAATTCCAAGGGCGCCGTTGTAGTTTTTGGTCTCTGAAACGGCCTGCAAAATGCCCGCTCGATCCTTGGTCTTGGCCTTTGGAATTGCGTCAAGCAACACCTTGCACGCCTCGTAGCCGTACACGGCGTAGCCCTCGGGCTCCTCGTTCTCTTTCAAATTATATTTTTTCTTGTAGTTCGCGCGAAATTCCGCGCCACGACCCGTGAGTTTGTCAGCAGGCAATCCACCAAAGGTGATGTACGCGCTGCCATTCACATTCTCCGCACCAGCGGCTTCAATGAATGCTTTCTCAAAGCAACCATCGGGCACCATGAATTTTGGAGTTGCGTTTGCCGTGTGTAAATCTTTGGCAATTTGCCCAGCGCTATTTTGGGTGGTGCCGCCGAAATACACCATGTCGGGAGCCGCGGCCTTGATCTTGGTGGCCAGCGATTTAAAGTTTGACGCCTTTGGATCAATACCTTCGCGACCAAGAACTTCAATACCAAGTTCTTTGGCGTGATTCTCGAACACATTTGCAATTCCTTTGCCGTACAGTTCGCGATCATCAAGTATGTAGACCTTCTTCACGCCCATGTCTTTGGCCCATTCCGCCGCGACAAATCCTTGCAAATCATCCGCGGGCACAACGCGGAAAAAATTAATCTTGCCAGTGGGTCGGTAAATCTTTGGTTCATTCGCCTCGCCTTTTCCTGGCTTGGTCAGCCCGGGATATGTGGCCGCGGGACTAATCATGAGCAGACCCGCCTTGTTCAACACGGGCATACTGATCTTGCTCGCTCCGGAATTAAAAGTTCCGATGTACGCAATCACACTTTCATCGCGTGCCGCCTTATTAGCGTTCTGCGCCTCAACAGCGGGATCCCAATTGCCGCGCTGTGGACTGGCGTCATCCATGTCCTCGTACACGATGGTGTAGTCGCCAACTTTTCCATTGACCTCATCAATGGCCAATTGAATTCCATTCACCATGGTGGTGGTTTGGGCATTGGCGCTGCCGGTGCGTGGCAAACTTGAAATGATTTTCAAAACCTTCTCAGGCTTTTCGCCTTGAGCCAAAGCTGGCGTAATTGCGAATGCGAGAAGACATACTGCTGCGATATTTTTCAACATGATGGGTTCCTGTTCAAGTGTGCGAATGAAGTTTGATAATAGAGCCTCTGTGAATTTTCTGCGCAGCTTGCGCCGATTCAAATTCACGTCCCAAGCAGCGTCCGAATCATTTCACTTGTTGTCCATCGGACTGCGACCAGATACGAAAGCAATGATGGCTTCGGCCGCCTCAATGTCAGGTCTTTTTCCCTGAAATGCGGGCAAAATTGCGCGCAAGGCGTTGGCGGTTTCACGCAGCCGAGATTGATCAACCAACAACTCCTCCACCGCCGCGCTGATGGGCCCGGCGCGACCAAGGCATGGCACAAACTCAGGCACCACTCGCTTGCCGGCCAAGATATTTGGCAGCAATCGATTTGGCATGGACAACATGATGTTGCCGCCAAGCACCGACAACAAACCGGTGCGATACATGCCCACCATTGGCTTGGCTTGGCGCAGCAAATCCAAACTCACCGTGCCGCTGACGCACAACGCGATCTCGCTCCACGAAATCGCGGCGTCCAATTTGCCCGTCATCAACAACACGCCTGGCGGCAGCGTTGGCATGCGCTCACGAACCAAGCGCGCCAATGAGTCGTTGGCCGTCACCATGATCGCGATCGCTCGGCGATGATTGTGTTGAATGTCGCTGAACACTTTCAACAGCAACGGCAAGTTGCGTTTCACTTCGCTGCTGCGGCTGCCTGGAAGCAAAAGCACTTTGGGTGAACCCTTGGGCAACTCCTTGGCTTGCGCCTCCATTTGCTCTTGATCCAAAATTCTATTGATCACCGGGTGCCCAATGAACTTCGCCGGCACGCGCCGCGAGCGGAACCACTCCTGCTCAAATGGCAGCAAACACAGCACTAAATCAGTGCAACGGCGCAACTTGTTCAAGCGCCACGGTCCCCACGCCCACAACTGCGGCGCCACCAAATGACACACGCGCACTCCGCGCGACTTCATAAATTTGGCGATGGCAAAGTTTGCCGCCGGCGAATCCACCGGCACGTGCACATTCACGCGCCGAGCAAGCGCCCACTGTCGAATTGCGGCCTGAGTTTTTCTTACCGAAGAAATTTTTGACAACGCCGACAATCCCATTGAGCCATCGTCGGCGGTGCGCTCGATCATGGTGGCGCCGGCGCGCTCCATCTGAGGTCCACCCCACGCGACAATTTCTATTTCTGGCGCCATGGCCTTCAACGCCGCGATCACTGGCGCGGCATGCGCATCACCCGACGGCTCGAACGCCGTAAAGAGCACGGTTGCCTTGATGGATGAATGATCTTTCGTACTTTTTGCGCCGTCCACAATCAAACCATACCCGATTCGGCATCTCGAGTACCCTTCGCCTCCTTACACGGAACCCACAATGCTTAAAAGAACACACACCTGCGGAGAACCTCGCGCCACGCACGCTGGCAACACAGTCACACTTTGCGGATGGGTCAACACCTATCGAGATCAAGGCAAGGGACTTGTGTTTTTGGATCTTCGCGACCGCGACGGCCTGTGCCAAGTGGTGTGTGATTTGGAAGACGCGCCGCCGCATGTAGTCGCCGCCGCGCGAAGTTTGCGCCGCGAGGATTGCATCGCGGTCAAGGGATTGTTGAGAAAACGCGCGGGCGATCCAAATTTAAAACTTGCCACCGGCGAAGTTGAACTTCTTGCCGCGGAGATTGAGGTCTTCAACAAGGCGATTGATTTACCAATCCTTCCCGATGACCACGACGCGCCAAAGATCAACGAAGAAATTCGCTTGAAGTATCGCTACTTGGATTTACGCCGTCCGTCCATGCAAAAGATTTTGCGCGAGCGCCACCGCGTGCTGCAATACACGCGCCAGTATTTTTCCAGCCAGCGTTTCACGGAAATTGAAACACCGCTACTAATCAAGAGCACGCCCGAAGGCGCACGCGATTTTCTGGTGCCATCGCGCTTGCATCCCGGCGACTGGTACGCGCTTCCGCAAAGCCCGCAACTGTTCAAGCAAATCTTGATGGTGGCTGGTTGCGAACGCTATTTTCAAATTTGCCGTTGCTTGCGCGACGAGGATCCACGCGCCGATCGCCAAGCGGAATTCAGCCAAATTGACCTTGAATTAAGCTTTGTTGACCGCAGCGATGTCATGGATGTCATGAGCGGTTTCGTGCAAGGCTTGTGGAAGGAAATGCTGGGCGTAGATGTTCCAACCATCATACGCATGACGTGGATCGACGCCATGAATCGATTCGGCAGTGACAAACCCGACACACGCTTTGGTCTTGAACTTCACGACATCAGCGCGCTCGCTGGCAAGTGCGGCTTTAAAGTTTTTGACGAGGCATTGGCCAAGTCGCGGCTTGGAAAATCTGGATGCGTGAAAGCCATCGTGGTGCCTGCGTCGATGGGTCAACTCACGCGCAAGATGACCGACAGCTACGCCGAATTTGTGAAGACTTTCAAGGCTGGCGGCGTGGCCGTGACAAAAATTTCCGCCACTGGAACTTTTGAAACTGGCATCGCCAAATTTGTGGAGCCTATTGCCGCGGAATTTAAAGCCGCGCTGAACGCGCAACCTGGCGACACCATTCTGATGGTGGCGGACCACTGGGAAATTGCCGTCAAGGCCGCCGGTGAACTGCGCCTGAAAGTTGCAGACGATCTCAAGGCCGTCCCCGCGGGCATGTGGAATTTTCTCTGGGTAATTGATTTCCCAATGTTTGATTTTGACGAGGAAGGCAATCGATGGGTGGCCATGCATCATCCATTTACCAGCCCAAATCCCGATCAATTTGACCTTTTAGAGAGCGACCCAGGCGCCTGCGTGAGCGCCGGCTACGACATGGTTCTCAATGGCAGCGAAATCGCCGGCGGTTCAATTCGTATCCACCGTACCGATGTGCAGGAGAAAGTGTTCAAGCTCATCGGCCTCACGCAAGAAGACGCGGATCGCAAGTTTGGATTCTTGCTCAGCGCGCTTCGTCATGGAGCGCCGCCCCACGGCGGCATGGCGTTTGGCCTTGACCGCCTGGTGATGCACTTGTGTGGCACCAACAACATTCGCGACGTGATCGCATTCCCAAAAACGCAATCCGGCGGCGACCTGATGATCGACGCGCCTGGTCCAGTGGACGACGAGCAACTGAAGGAGTTGCATGTGCGCCGCGCGGTCGCGCAAAAAGCGCCGGCATAATTTTTGACATTCATGTGCAAATAAAAAGACGCGCGGAAATTTCTCCGCGCGTCTTTTCTATTTCATCCAATAAATCGTCCAATGAAATTAGTGCACGCCTTGAGTCGCAAGCCAACGCTCACAATCAAGCGCCGCCGCGCAACCCATGCCCGCGGCGGTGATGGCTTGTCGATAATGCGCGTCGGCGATATCGCCCGCCGCGAACACGCCTTCAATATTTGTGCGGCTATCGCGGTTGTGTAATTTCACATAGCCCTTCTCGTCAAGTTCCACCGCGGTGCCTTGCAAGAACTTGGTGGCCGGCGAATGCCCGATGGCCAAAAACAAGCCTTTTACAGGCAAATTACGCCGTTCTTTAGTGCGCACATCCTCCAAAAGCAATGCCTCTATTTTTTCTTCGCCCAACACATCCGCCACCACCGTGAACCAGTGCATGGTGACTTTGGGATTGCCCAACAACCTTGCTTGCATGACCTTGCTGGCGCGAAGTGAATCGCGGCGAATGATCATGTGCACATGGCTTGCAAACTTGAGCAAGTAACTCGCCTCCTCCATCGCACTGTCACCGCCGCCAACAACTGCGATTGGCTGGTTGCGATACGCGGGCAAAGCGCCGTCGCACACCGCGCACGCGCTCACGCCACCACCGCTCATGGCAAGACGCAATTCATTTTTCAAGCCAATCCAATTCGCCGTGGCACCGGTGGACAAGATCACGCTGTGAGCCATCACCGGCGCGCCTTCGCTTAACTCCAACTTGAACGGGCGTTTGGAAAAATCACACTTCACAACATCGGCTTCGGAAATCCGGGTGCCAAATCGCTCCGCCTGCTCGCGAAACTTTTGCATCATTTCCGGTCCTTGAATTCCATCTGGAAAGCCTGGGTAATTCTCAACTTCGGTGGTCAGCATCAACTGTCCACCTGGCAACACGGGCGCCGGATCACTGCGCGGCACGCCCACAACGCACAGTGGCGCCAAGTTGGCGCGCGCGGCGTATATGGCCGCGGTCCAACCCGCGGGACCACTTCCAATAATCACAACTTTTTCAACATTGGACTCGCTCATCATTGCTCCATTTCTAATTACAAACTCGCTGTTATTTCAGCAATCCCGCTTGACGCGCCAAGAATCTTGGCGGCGGCCACAACACCAAATCACCAGTCCCATCGGCGGGATCATGTTGATCAAATCCGTCGTCCTCATGGTCGGGACCAACCGACCACAGCACCGCGTTGCTGACAGAAACCTGCCCCCATTGCGTTCCAAGCGCCTGCGATTTGTCACCCAAATCTCGATAACTTAAATTTCCATAATCCTTGGCGAACGGATCAAAGTTCATCCTGCGAATTCCATAAATTGGAAACGCCGACGCCAAATCCCGCGGCCACTGTTTCGCGCTGTCTATATAGAAACCGCAGATCGCCGCGGACATAGCGGTGCCATCGATCTCCGCGATCAAGCGCAATCGCTCATCGAACAACTGCTGCAAATTTTCCACAAACAGCGTCACCAACGCGTACTTGCTCTGGTTGAGTTTGGAAAATTGCGTAGGCACATCCAAAATCGGATCGTAAAAACGCATCCGCCATCGTCGCCACCAATCGTCATAAATTGCCAACAACTTTTCCTGGCTGGCCTCCAAACTTCCGTGCACCTTGCCCAACTCGCGCCAACGCGCCGTGGCGCCAAAGCGCGTCAAGGGTGCATTGATCGATTGCACCGCGCCAAAATGATCGGCGAAATATTGATCATCTGGCTGGCCCGATTCATTGAACGCCTTCAGCATGGACTCCGTCAAAATCACGCGGTCGCCCTCGGGCAATTCCAATCTCTTGAGCCGTTCGTTGTCGCCAGGCTTGATCAAGGAATAGCCTTTCATGGCAACGCGCTGCAATGTCGCCACTGGAAGACTCTCAAGATTCGCGGCCATGAACACGCGGTTTGCCTCGAGCAAGCGCGACATCATCTTCATTCCAAATAATTTTTCAGCCTCCATGCGCTGCTCGCTCACTTGACGCAACACGCGCAACATGGCAAGCGACAAATCAAATGCAGGGTCGAATTTTTTCGCGTCTGCGTCCAAATACATTGAAATCACCGTGAAAGCCGTCAAGCCACGAACAGCGTTGAGATACGCGAACGCCGCCTCGCCTGGCGCGGAACCAGGCCGCGCCCAAATCCCCTTGGCCTTCCACTTTGCATCAAGACCTTGCTCGATATCTCCATATGCAATGCCCAACACAAAAGAATTTTGCGCTTTCAGAATCGCCTCGCGTAAAGATGGATTCGCTTGCGCCCATTTCTTCCAATTATCAAATCCTTCCATGCCCGGCCAAATATTTTCAGGCGTGGGCGCAATTTCCAAAGGCATTGGACTCGCTGCAATCCAAGCGTTGAAAATAAAATTGGCGCTGCGATTTTTTTCGCTCACGCCCTTCCAAAACATATTCAGTTCAGCCAATGCGGCCACACTTTTTCCTGGCGCCGCGGAAGTTGGTTTTGTTACGACCGTGTCATTAGTTTCAGCCGTCTGCTTGGACGAAGTCGCCGCAGTATCGTCCGTCTTGGCCGCAGGTTTGGCCGCGGGTTTGGCCGCGGGTTGAGCGGCTGGTTTGGCATCTGGCTTTGCCGCGGGTTTGCTCGCGGGCTTGGTCACTGGTGATTTCGGCGGCGCATCGGGCGCATCCGCGGGCGGTTCTTGGGCCAACACCAACGCATTCAATACAAGAACAATCAGAAGTGCGAATCGATTATGCATAGAGGTCTCTGTTTGGAAGAGCGGAAATCATAACCAACTGCTGACGATCAAGCCGTTGGTCGCTAAACTCGCTTCACTAGCCCTTCTCTTTGATATCCGCCCATGAGCAAACCAAAGAATCATCCCATGCCGTTGCCCGCCAAGTGCAACGTGTTCATCGCCGGCACCGGCGGGCGCGAACACGCCTTGGCGTGGAAGCTGAAGCAAAGTCCGCGCATTGGAAAATTGTGGGTTGATCCAAAAGCCAATGTTGGACTGCGACAACTGGGCGAAGTTTGTCCGCAAAGCCTTGATCCAAAAAATAAATTTCACTTCAAGCGATTTCTAGAAAAGGAATCCATCCATCTGGTGGTGGTCGGTCCAGAAACTTTGCTCGCCGCTGGTTTCGCGGATGAATACCACGACCCACCACATCGACTTGTGTTTGGCCCAACCAAGTCCGCATCAAAATTGGAATGGGACAAAGCCTGGTGCAAACAAGTGCTTCGTTCCGCTGGCGTTCCCATGGCGGAGGGTCGCTCATTCTCACAACTTGATGGCGCGCTGAACTACATCAACAGCCGCGAGGATCCACTTGTTGTCAAAGCCACTGGTTTATGCGCCGGCAAAGGCGTAACTGTGTGCGACAATAAAGCGCAAGCCATCGCCGCGGCCACCGCCGCGCTTGACGCAAAAGTGTTCGGCGACGCTGGCGCCACCATCGTTATTGAAGAGCGCCTGCATGGCCAAGAAATCAGCGTGCTAGCGCTTGTGGATGGAAAAACAATTTGGATGCTTGACGCGTGCCAAGACCACAAGCAACTGGGCGACGGCGACATTGGTCCCAACACTGGCGGCATGGGCGCGTATTCACCAACACCACTGGCCACCAACGATGTGCTGCGCATGATCGAACGCGATGTCTTTGTGCCCACGCTTGACGCCCTGCGCCGCGAGGAAATTGAATTTCGCGGCGTGCTCTTCGCGGGAATTATTTTGACCCATGGCGGACCCAAGGTGCTCGAATTTAATTGCCGCTTTGGCGATCCAGAAACACAATCGCTCATGGCGCGTTGGCGCGGCGATCTTCTTGAGTCGCTGTGGCTCACCGCATCTGGTCAACTTGATCAAGCCACCATCTCATTTGATAGCGGCGCCAGTTGCTGTGTGGTGGTGTGCGCCGCGGGCTACCCAGTCAAGCCAAAGATCGGCGACCCGATTTCTGGAATTGATGCGGCGCAAAGCCTTGGCGGCACTCAGGAAAAAGTCATCTGCTTCCATGCCGGCACTGCTCCTGGAAATGCGGCCGTTCCCATCACTTCCGGCGGTCGAGTTATTGGCGTGACTGCGGTGGCGGCCGACGTTGCCCAAGCCAGCCGTTTGGCCACCCAAGCCGCGGCAAAAATACACTTTGAAGGCGCGTTTTTCCGCCACGACATTGGCGGCCGCGTTCTAAAATCAATCGTTTAGTCCCCAAAATACAATACAAAGCAACACAAGGCAGACATGCTTGCGACCATACGTTTGGCGCAAGCTGCGCTGATGTAAATCCCTGAAAATTCAGCGGATTTCGTTGAATTGATCTCTGTAAATCCTTGAGGATTTAGGAACTCTTGGATACTCTTACACGGAGTTACTCTACCACTCACGTTGGTGCGTTCGCTTTATCGCATGTTCGGTATTTACGTTCACGGAGACCCTTCCACATGTTTCGTCTATCAACTTCATTCGCCTTATTTGTACTTGTCATCACATGCACTTTGGCTACCCAACAAGCCTCTGGCGTGGGCGCCGTGGTTGCCTCCAACACAACTAAAAAAACTGCGACTCCAATCGCTACTCCAGCCGTGGGTTCACGTGCCGATCTCATCACGCCGTCTACCAAACAAAACAACAAGATTGCGGTGAGTGGAGCCACTCTTAACCAAACCACCAATCAAGCTCTTGCTGAAACTAATGCAACACTTACTCCGCGCGTACTTGCCGATAAAACTAAAGCCACGGGACCAGATTCAATGGATGCAGTTCTTTCTGCTCCCGGACCAAACCAAGGAATTCGTACAGGGCGTATTGCCGTAAAGTTTCTTGACGAATTGAAAGTCCGATGCATATCCGGTCGTGGCGGCAAAACAATCGCCGCCACTAATAATACAAATTCAGAAACCACACAAGCGTTTACAACCACCACAAAGACCGGAAAAAAACCCACTGAAATTGAGATCGCAAACCAAATTCCAGTGAGTCCTATCGCCTCCGCATTGGGGTTGGTTGATCGCTTTGGCGCCACGGTGTCACAAGCCATCAATAAATCCACCTTAGAACTTACCGCCATTGAGCAAAAAGCTGCCGCTCAATCCAAGCGCGCGCAGCCAGATTTAGCTGGCTACATATATGTCACCGTAGCCTCGTCTGTTTTAACGGCTGCAGCGGAGGCCTTTAATGATCTTGATTGCGTGGAATTTGCCCAGGTTGAGTACATGCCAATTCCCGCCCAAGACTGCCCCGACGTGGATTTAAGTTTGCAAAAAGGTAGCGCAAGTGAAGGTGTGGATGTTGGAAAAGATTGCAAATCTTTTACAGATTCCACAACTGGACAGCGCACATATTGCCCAGCACCTCCTCCGATTTTTGTAATACGCACTACTGGCCCAAACAATTTCAAAGCCCAAAGTTTATCTGATGGGCTTGGCGCAATTGCATGCAATCGCCCATCGCGTTGGAGTAATTATTCCCCAGGTATTACAAGTGCAGACTGTTTAGTTTATCAAGTAGGTCTTTCAACCGCTCCAAATTGGAATTGTATTTTATGTAATCTGGGCGGCGGAACTAGCGGAACCTGCACAGATCCCCGTACGGGCTTTACTTCCGAAGCAAATTGTCAATATGGATGCCGAGATCTAGCCTGTTCAGACTATTTATCCACCTTGGGCTTTACATCTCTTTGTGATGGCACAAATATGATTTCGCAACAGGGCTGGGATGCCACATGCGCCACGCTTGCAAATATTTATTGCTCAGGTATAGGCACCACTCCCTATAACAGTATTCCACCGACTGCCGGTATGCAACAAGTAGATCTTCCTACTCAGAGTTGTTTCGGAGTAGAATATCTACAACTGACTACTCAGTCTGCATTTGCCTTTGATGACTCAACTGTCTATGACCCTTGCTTTGCTTTGCGGGGGCCTGCCATTTTCAATTTTACAGGAACACAGGGCGTTTTAAAGTATGCAAATCTAGAAAACGGCGATGGAATCCGCCCTTGGGGCTTTACAAATCCTGTGATTCCCAGTGCCATACCCGCATTTGCGTTTCTTAATAGGAACTTAATTCCTACAGATCCGTTTCCTGTTGCGCCAGCTAACCCTGTATGCCAAGAAATGCCAGTAACCAGCGCGTATAGGGTCTCAGGACAAATAATTGCTGCAGACCCTTTAGATCCTGCAAATGCGGGATTTGCTCAATTTGATGCAACGTTCGGTTCATATCCATATTTGCTTTCGCACCCTTGCGATGAAATTAATAGAACCGCTCCTGGTTGTTATACCACGCCTTGTTGTGTGTACGTCTGCACAAATGATCCATCCTGTTGCTCAACTGGTTGGGATACGAATTGCGTCACTCTTGGGCTTACAAGCCCCCTGTGCTCTGCGCAATCAATCACATTTGTGCCTGCTACCCCTTCAGGTACTCCAAACTTTAATGCAACTGATCCAACCAGCCTGAGAACTAGAAATCTTGCTGTCTTTGGAAATAAAAAACAAGTAGTGGCTACGACAGGTGAATACATAAATAGTATGAGAACACTTGTCTCAACTGAACCAACCGCAGTAGTTTTGGGCGGTCCAATTCCGATTGCAGCAATTCCAAGTCAATCATCAGACACGATTCCCCTGGGCCTTGACCAAACTTATGCCTTCATAAATTCTGGGTTTTCTGGTGGTGGTATTGATGTAGCTGGAATGATTACATATTCCGCACAGCTTGGAATGCCTCCATCGGTTGTACGTGGTAAAAACATCACGGTGGGCGTAATTGATAACTCTGCAATTATTGATCACGAGGACCTTGTGGGCCAAGTGACTGTTGAAGTGGGCCAAACTATCTTTGTGCCAATTTTGGGTCAATCCCAGACAATTGACCCTGAACACGGAACCGCCATTTTAGGAATTTTAGTTGCTGCAGATAATGGGTTTGGCATTACAGGATTGCTGCCAGAAGCAAAAGCGATTTTCTTTCCCGCGGTTACTGCTAACGTTGGCGGTCGACTTGCAAGTGCTATTATTTCTGCAGGGCAAAAATTAACAGATGCCGATGTGTTATGTATTCCTTTGGCTTATACCGCTGGCTACACGTTAGCAAACGATACTTTTTATTCTCAGTTACTTAACGTTGTTGGTGAATCCGGAATTGCCACTATAATTCCAGCTGGAAACGGGGGTTTTAAAGTTACTACCCCTTCATCTAACTCCGTGATTGTTGTGGGGGCCGCTTGGCCTGGAAGACAAGTGCCCTTCGCAACTGGAACATTGACATCCGCAAATGCAAACGGCATAAATCTTGTATCTTCAAGCAACCTATTTCCTGGGGATACTTATTGCCGTTGGAGACAAAGCAATTGGTCTGACCATGTTGGCCCTGGTGGCATTGATGTCTCAGGTTGGGGAACAGGAATCTGCACCCTGGGTCGCGGAACTTTGTTCAACAACTTACCCGCCACGCGCACTAAAAATTACCAACAGTTATTTGGTGGCACGAGTGGTGCTTGCGCCATGATTGCTGGCCTAGTTGGCGCAATGAACTCATTCTCTGAGGAATTGTATCAAGGTTCAATCGGAATTAAGGGAATTCGAGCAATTCTAAATGGTTTTGAAACTGATGCTGAGGGTGAACCAATCCCTAACAATTATAGCAATACTGTACATCGCCAATGCGGATTTTCGCCTGGAACTCTTCTGCCAACCACCTTGTCTGACTTGCCGGATGTGGTTGCTAGAGGAGACTCTACTCCTGCAGGACAAGGAACTGGAAATCATGAGGTGGGTGGATTCCCAGATGCACCAGAATGCCTTGAATATGTATTAAAATATCAGACATTTCCTGGTGGCAGCCCACTCGAAATTGAAGTAATTACTGGCAGCCATATGACGGGAAATAAATATTCTGTTGGAACTAAAAATCAACAATATCTTAAAGTTCAAGGTCAACAAACGGGTAGGGGTGCTCGCGGAGTGGGCTACGGCGCATCGATTCCATATATTGGATACGGACTAGCTACAGACTTGCAAGTCCGATCAGAAATTATACTTACAACAAGTGATGGATTTTATGACATGCTCTTTCAAGCGTATGGACTTGTGACCAACGGAAGCCCCTCTCCAGCAGATCCAGGGGGAGATGAAGGAGTAGGATTAGGCAATGCGGTAGGAGTCTTGTACGCATATAATAGCGCAATGAAACGTTGGATTTATTTGGATTATGCGTTTATCTCTGGAACTTATATTGATAAAACCACCGATCCATGGACCTATCGCAATCCTACATTTAATACCACTCTTAATTTAAGTGGATATAACGCACAAGATTTTATTGTTCAACAAAATGGCAGGAAGTATATTTATTCTCGTTTCTTATCATTTGGCTTTGGAATTATTGGTTCGTACCAAATTTGGTGGGACCAGATTTTTGCCCAAGTAAACCCGCCTATCGATAGCGGTGGTTAACAATACGATCTTGGATTGATTTTGAAAATCAATTTATAAATCCCTAGCCGCGGCTCATCTCCGCGGCTAGGCTTTTTTTGTGATCACCGATCCAAAACCAAATTTATCCACCCCGCCCGAGCAAGCCGTTGCGGATGGTCGCAAAAACTTCATTGAACTTTGGGGCGACATGGGCGCGCGTTGGGGAGTTCCGCGCAGCATGACCGAGTTGCACGCGCTGCTGTTTATTACTGGAAAGCCAATGAACACGGATGAAATCATGGCGGAACTTTCCATCAGCCGCGGCAATGTCAGCATGACTTTGCGCACGCTGCTGGACTGGGGAATTATTGTTCGCTCGCAGCAAAGCGAGAACCGCAAAGATTATTACAAGGCGGAGCAGGATGTTTGGAAACTTTTTTCCACGGTGGCTCGGGCGCGCAAACGCCGTGAATTAACCCCGCTCACCGAAAGATTGAAGTCTCTCACAGCGGATGTGAAAGGCTGCGAGTCCACCGAAGCCGTCGAGCAGCGCCAACGCCTTCAAGCCATGCTGGACTTCATCGTAAAATTCGACGGAGTGTCGGAGCGTTTCTTGTTGATGGGCGGCGCAAGCATCAATATGATTTCCGCACTGCTGGGCACAAGCAAGTCAGAAATTTCCTGAGCAGCCGCGCCGCTGATGTGGAGCGAAAATTTTTGCGCGCGCGCAAGAAAGTTGAAATCCGCTTTCAGCGCCAAACACACACGCGAACTTTGGTGCCCTTTCCAAATTGAATTGAAAAGAGTAAAAAAAGGACAGAGCGGGATTCGAACCCGCGGTACAAGAATTACCCTGTACACCGGTTTAGCAAACCAGCGCCTTCAGCCACTCGGCCATCTGTCCAAGGCACAACATCAGTGAGCAAGCAGTGTAGCGAGGTTGCGCCGTTGCGCCTCTGAATTCGTCCCGCAAATCCGGGTCCGCGCTTTCATAGGGTGAGTTCTGGTTCTCAATGCGCGCGGATTTATGGCCATCTAAATACCCTGTCCTGTAAACCCACGTTAGAGTTGTGGCAAAACCACTGCGCTTCATACAGCGCACATCTACATGATTCTCGCCAACCTCCCACACGTCTTTCCGCTGTCCACCTATTCAGGCTTCATGACGCTGTTTTTTGTGGGTGTCGCGGCGTTGCTGGCGCTTGACTTGGGTGTATTTCACCGTTCAACCAAAGCGATTCACTGGAGATCCGCCCTTGTAAGCGTGATCGCCTGGACCGCGATGGCGCTTGCGTTCAATTTATTTTTTTGGTGGCTTTGCAAAGATTGGCTCAACGCGGATCCCAGCGTATTGACGGGAAGCGAGTTTGTGAAAAAAGACGGCACGGTGACTCCAAATAGCGCCGCCACGCAAATCGGTCTGCAATGGCTGGCCAGTTACATCATTGAACTTTCCCTCAGCATTGACAACTTGTTTGTGTTTGTGATCATCTTCAAACATTTTGCCATTCCCGCGGGGCTGCAATACCGCGTGCTTTTTTGGGGGATCATTGGCGCGGTCCTATTGCGCATCGCTTTCATCACGGCTGGAATTGAATTGATCCACCGCTTTGAATGGCTGGCGGGAATTTTGGGCGCATTCCTAATCAGCACCGGCGGCAAGTTGATTTGGCATTCATCGAAAGAAGATCACACCGATCCTTCGCACAGCATTGGCTATAAAATTTTGCGCAAACTCATGCCACTCACCAATCAATTTAATGGCACACATTTTTTCAGCCGCATCGATCATCGTTGGGTGGCCACGCCAATGTTCGCGGCGTTGGTGGTTGTTGAAATGACGGATGTTATTTTTGCCGTGGACAGCGTGCCCGCGGTGCTGGCCATCACCAAGGAACCAATCGTGGCCATCACTTCCAATATCGCGGCCATTCTTGGTTTGCGAGCCATGTATTTTCTGCTGGCCAATGTGATTGACCGCTTCTATTTGCTCAAGCCCGCGCTGGGAATCGTGCTTGCATTTGTGGGTGTAAAGATGGTGTACGGATGGTGGTTTGCCGCGCCACTGCTTCCAATCCACTGGAGTTTGATTATTGTGTTTGTGGTGATTTCATCGGGAATGTTTGGCAGTTTGCTGTTTCCGCGCCCCCCAAAAATCACGCCCGTTGATTCCCACTAGTTCCCAATTGTTCCCACCGCCGTTGGTTACACTCGCCCAATGCGAGTTCATGAATTTCAAGCCAGAGAAATGCTGGCCAATGCGGGCGTTCAAGTTCCAAGCGGCGGCGTTGCGGTCACGGTCGATGAGGCCGTTGCGGCAGCCACGCAAATATTTTCATCTGGCAATTCCATCGCGGTGGTGAAGGCGCAAGTGCACGCTGGCGGCCGCGGCAAGGCTGGCTTTGTGAAAGTCTGCAAGAACATTGAGGAGGTCAGAACCGCGGCCACGTTCATGTTGAGCAATCGCATGACAAGCCCGCAGACTCCGCCAGAAGGCTTGGAAGTTCGCCGCCTGCTTGTGGCCGCGGGAGTTGATATTCAAAAAGAATTTTATGTGGCGGTGCTCACCGACCGCGCCACGCGCCGCAACATGTTGATCGCCAGCGCCGAGGGCGGAGTGGAGATTGAACATGTGGCCGAAACCCGCCCCGAAGCTATTTTGAAACAGCCGCTTGATTCGCAATTGGGATTGCATCCATACATGGCGCGAAAGATGGCGTTTGAGCTTGGTTTCAAAGGCAAAGCCATCGCGCAAGCCACGGACGCGCTGTTGAAATTGGCCAAGGTGTTCGTGGAAAAAGACGCCACCATGGCGGAGATCAATCCACTGGTGCTCACCATGCCCGACGCAAAAAATACTGACGGACGCGTGATGGCGATTGACGCCAAATTCACTTTTGATGACAACGCGCTCTTTCGCCACCCCGCTGTTGCCGCGCTATTTGACGCGCAAGAGGAAAACCCGGCCGAGATCAAAGCCAATGAATTTGGCTTGAGCTATGTGGCGCTTGATGGTTCGATTGGATGCCTAGTGAACGGCGCGGGGTTGGCCATGAGCACCATGGACATCATCAAGTTGCACGGCGGCGAACCCGCGAACTTTTTAGATGTTGGCGGTAGTGCCTCGGAGGAGGCCGTGACGGAGGCGTTCCGAATCATCATTTCCGATTCACGCGTGAAGGGAATCTTGGTGAATATCTTTGGCGGCATCATGCAGTGTGACCGCATTGCGCGAGCCATTATTTCAGCGGCAAAAACCGTTGGTTTTCAAGTGCCGCTGGTGGTGCGCTTGGAAGGAACAAATGTGGTGGAAGCGCGCAAGTTGCTGGAGGCTGCCAAAAAAGAAATTCCAATGATGCAGACCGCGAGCGATCTTACGGATGCCGCCATGAAAATTATCGCGGCCACAAAGTGATTTTCACACACACGCTTTCCCACAGTCGCACTCTTTCGGAGACAACCCATGCTTGTGTTATTTGATATTGATGGAACCCTGCTACAAAGCCAGCACGCCGGCATGCACGCCATGGTGGACGCGTTTGAAGAGTTGCATATTGGCAAAACATTTTCTTTTGACGGCATCGATATTGCGGGTCGCTTGGACACTTTGATTTGGCGCGACATGGTCCGTCGCCACGAGGTCGCCGATGACGCGGATTCACACGAGGTGTTTCGCGAAACGTACCAGCGCCATTTGGCCAAGCGATTGCAAGAGAACAACACCGTGAAAGTCTTTCATGGCGTGGCTGAATTGGTGGATCGCTTGGTGCAAGAGCCCAATGTTGAACTTGGCCTTCTCACGGGAAATTATCCCGCCACGGGTCGACTGAAAGTTGAGTTCGCAGGCTTGCGCCACGAACATTTTACTGTGAACGCCTTCGCGGGCGAGGGCGCCACGCGGCGTGATCTTCCCCCCATCGCCTTGCGTCGTTACCGTGAAATGCACGGGCGAGATATTGAGCGCGAACGCGTGGTCATTATTGGCGACACTCCGCATGATGTGGATTGCGCGCACCACAATGGCTGTTTGTGCTTGGCGGTGGCCACCGGTCAATTTACAGCGGCGCAACTGCGAGAATGCAAGGCCGATCACGTGGTCGAATCGCTTTCACCCGTGGAGCCCATTGTGCGCTGGTTGCTGCAACACCGACGCTAAGGCTTTCGTACACTGCTGCCATCCATGACGGATTCATTTCACAATGTGTGCCGCGACTTCTATGTCAACCAAAAGTTGACCATGAAAATGGATTTGCCATGGGGTCGCGAAGCGGTGCTTGAACTGTTTGATCGATTGCGTGTGGGCATGCCTTCGCTGCAAGAATTAAAGCGCCAAGACCACGAGATTTCGCTGGAGAGCGCGGAGGACGATCAACGAAACTATGCGTGGGTTGCGCTGCGGCAAACCAGCTTGCGAAGTGGTTCGGTGAATCCAACCGATCTCAACGAGGCCTATCGACTGCATCGGCTTGTGCTTGAGACGGCGCCTTGGTTTCTATCAATTCGCCCGCTGGATATAGATCATTTGGAAATGGTCTTTGGCTTTGACTTTGAAGCCGAGGGCAACCGCGACGCGATTATTTTTGACGCCCTGCTTGCGGATAGTCCGCTTGGCGGATTGATTGAACGCGACCGCGACGTTCCCGCCGACGTGCAGCCATTCATTGGGCTTTCACTTGACCAAGAGGAAGGCGTGCAGGCGTTTGTGGAAATAAAGAGCCGCACCAAAGGCGCCGACATGACACCGCTGCGATTTCCTAGCGAGCCCATCAGCGTGTTCTTAACCGTGCGTCGCACCGCGCCCATTGCCAAACTTGAGGATTTGCCGGCAGCCATGGCCGCGTTGGCGGGCCACGCTGAACGCTTGGCGGAGGAGCGCGTGATTCCAAGCGTGCTTGTTCCTATTCGCAACGCCATCTTAAGCCGCTAGCAATTTGCGGCTCGGTTTTTACAACTAGATATTTCTAAAAATAAAAAACGCGCCTTGCGACGCGTTGATTTATTTTGTGCGCAGAAAATTACTTCGATGTTTGCTCAAGATACTTTTGCACGCTGCGAATGTCTGGCGCCAATTGATTGGTGTAGGAGATGGTGAATGAAACTCCTGGCTTCAACACCACCACGCGGCTTGCGGTCTTGCGGCTGATCCATGTGCGACCACCACGCTGATTGTGTTTGTTGTCAGTCTTGGCGCGTCGCTTGGCGAGCAAGTCCAACGCTTTCTGCACGCGGGCTTCCATGCGCATAAGGCGGAAGATGGTCTTGCGCACGCTTTCGGCGGCGGGCATCTTGATGACCTTGTAAGTGACTTTTGTTCCGGGTTTAATTGAAGCTGTTGCAGTGGCCATGAAATCTCCTGAATGCCGCAGAATGCGGCGAGCCACAAAATGTAGCCAAAATGTTCACTTTCGCCAAGTGGTGTTCATCCCTCTCCAAGCGAGGCCTCGGCTTGCTTCCAAAGCTTCAGAAGCGCTTGGGTGCCATGGGCCCCATGGCCTAATTCGTCCAAACGGCTATAAAGACGCTGAGAAAGGGCCAATCCAGGCAAATTCAGACCCAATTCCTGGCAGGTTTCTACGGCAATTTTAAGGTCCTTGGCAAGATACGCCAGGGAAAATCCGGTGTCCCAATCGTCCCGAAGCATGCGTGGAACCAGATTTGTAAGGGTCCACGAACTGGCGGCGCCCCCTCCCACGCTCTCCAACATTTTCCAAGAATCAAGTCCAGTTTCCTTGCTTAAGGTCAGAGCCTCGGCGGCGGCGACCATGTTGGCGCCAACCAATAATTGATTCACCACCTTGCAAAGTTGTCCGCTGCCAACATCTCCATGATGCACAATTGTTTTTCCCATGCGCTCAAAGCATGCCATCACTTCGGAAAGCGCCCAAGCCTCGCCGCCAACCATGATGGACAAACTCGCGTTGCGCGCGCCAAGATCGCCGCCAGAAACTGGGGCGTCAAGAAATCCAATTCCTTGGGCTTTGGCAATCTTTGCAATCTTTCGATCAAGCGTGGGTGAACTGGTGGACATATTCACAATCACGCGTGGTGAATTTTTTGCTTTCAGAATTCCTTGCGCGCCAAGAAATACATCGTCCACCTCCGCGGGCATTCCCACCATCGAAAAAACAAATTCACAATTCTCGGCGGCTTCTTGACTTGAATCCGCCCACTTCGCCCCGCGCGCCAAAAGTGGTTCGGCGCGCGACTTGGTTCGGGTGTGAATGGTCAGCGGATACCCCGCATCTAAAAGATGACCCGCCATTGATGTGCCCATAATTCCCAATCCAATCCAAGCAATAGGCGTGTTCGTGGCTGTCATAACCCTTGAATGTAGCGGCAGAAAGCCCTCAACACACGGCAAGAATTCTCGTGGCGTAAGGAGGGATGGGCAGGACACACGCCTAAAAAATTGTCACAATGAACCACCGCAATACTGCGAACCCAATCAAGAAACCCCCGTAAGTCGCCAACTTCTTACATCACAAAATCAAGACATTCATCCATCGAGAAAAACATCATGACGCAAATAAACAATGTCGACATTCAAGAAATCGAACGCCAAGTAGTCGTTGCCGCCAAACCATTTCAAGCGTTGATTGCGGAAATGCAAAGAGTGATCGTCGGGCAACACGACCTGCTTGAGGGATTGGTCATTGGCCTGCTTGGCAATGGACATATTTTAATCGAAGGCGTTCCTGGTCTTGCAAAAACCACGGCGGTCAGCACTTTGGCTAAAGCAATTCAAACGGATTTTCAGCGCATTCAATTCACTCCCGATTTGCTGCCCGCGGATCTGATTGGAACTTTGATTTACCGCGCCAACACCGGCGACTTTGTGGTGAAGAAGGGCCCCATCTTCTCCAACATTATTTTGGCCGACGAAATTAATCGCGCCCCGGCCAAGGTGCAAAGCGCCCTGCTCGAAGCCATGCAAGAACGACAAGTCACGATTGGCAGTGAAACATTTCCCATGGCCGATCCCTTCTTGGTTCTTGCCACGCAAAATCCCATCGAGCAAGAAGGAACCTACAGCTTGCCCGAGGCGCAGGTGGATCGTTTCATGCTGAAATTGGTGGTGAAATACCCCAGTCCCAAAGAGGAGCGCCAAATTTTGGACCGCATGGCGCGCACCACCACTGCGACACAAATTCGACCCGTTCTCAAACCAGAGGACATAGCCAACGCGCGCGTGATTGTCGACAATATTTTCATTGATGAGCGCATCAAGGATTACATTGTGAATTTGGTGGTGGCCACGCGTGATCCAGGCAGCGTGAAAATTCCCGCCAAGGATCTGATTCAATATGGAGCGAGTCCGCGCGCCACAATTGCGTTGACGATCGCAAGCCGCGCCAAGGCGTTCCTGGATGGTCGCGGCTACGTCACACCGCAGGATGTGAAGGATGTGGCGTTGGACGTGTTGCGCCACCGCATTGGACTGAGCTACGAGGCCGAAGCGCTTGAAAAAATAAGCGATGACATTGTGAAATTGCTTTTAGAACATGTTCCCGTTCCGTAATGCGCGCCCGCGTGCAATGGTGAAACAACATGAACGCAACCGAACTCATTCGTAAAGTTCGTCGAATCCAGATTCGAACCAGTCGCATCAGTAGCGAGGTTCTTTCGGGCAATTACCACTCCGCATTCCGCGGCCGTGGAATTGAATTTGAGGAGGTGCGTCCCTACATTGTTGGCGACGACATTCGCTCGATTGATTGGAATGTCAGCGCGCGCGTAGGAAGCCCGCACATTAAGATTTTCAAGGAGGAGCGCGAACTCACCGTGATGTTGGCGGTTGATCTTTCCGCGAGCCAAAACTTTGGAACACAAGGCACGCTTAAACGCGAAATGGTGGCTGAAATAGCGGCCACTTTGGCGTTTAGCGCCATCCGCAATGGTGACAAAGTTGGCATGCTGGCGTTCACCGATCGCATCGAACGATTCGTTCCGCCACGCAAAGGAACTCGACACGTGCTGCGAATTGTGCGTGAGTTGCTGGCGCTTGAGGTGAAGGGCAAGGGCACGCGCATTGCCGCCGCGATCGACGAAGTTCTAGGCATTGTGCGCAAACGCAGCGTGCTGTTTGTGATCAGCGATTTTCAAGACGTTGGATGGGAGCGCTCCATGGCCATCGCCAGGCGCCGACATGATTGCATTCCCGTGGTCATATCCGATCGCTGTGAACAGAGCTTGCCCAATGTGGGATTGATTGAAGTCGAAGATCCAGAAACCGGCGAGCGCTTCATGATGGATACGGCTGATCGTGGCGTGCGCGCGCGATTTGCCAATATCGCCGCGGGTGAACGCCTGCAATTACAGCAAACTTTTATGCGTTTAAAAATGGATCCTGTTGAAGTGGAAACTGGAAGCGACTTTGTGAAACCACTCACGGAAGTATTTCGCCGCCGCGAATCGCGGAGGGCCAGATGAAATTGTGTCATGCCGTAATTGTGATTGCGCTTTCAAGCGCGCTGGTGATGTGCCACAAGAACGAGGACGCCAACACGTCCAAGACTGTGAGCGTTGAAGCAACCCAAGGCGGTGCCACGCTTCGGGTCTCCACGGCGCATTGCCAAATTCTTGCGGGTGAAACTTTGCAACTCATTGTGGCGGTGGATCGTCCTTCCAACACCAGCGTGACCATGCCGCAATTGCAGGAAAAAATAGGTGAATTTGACGTTCGCGCCCATGAAGCGCTGGCCAAGGATCCGTCGTTTCCAGATCGCATCGCCGAACAAATCACGTTGGTCCCCTTTGAGAACGGACAACTCACTGTGCCCGCGTTTGAAGTCAAACTTCGCGATGAAGCAGGAAAAGAAAGTTCGCTGACGAGTCCGCCAATGACAATCGCGGTGCAATCCCGTTTAGATGGCCCATTTGATGCCACCAAATTTCGCGACATCAAAGGCGCGGTTGGCGTGCCCCTTGAAACACAATGGGCGTGGATCATTGGCTTGTGCGTGTTGGTGGCGGTGTTTGCCGCTGGCATATATCGATGGTGGTTTCACAAACCAAGCGGTCCTGTTTATATCGAGGCGCCGCATGAACGCGCGCTGCGCGAGTTGAATGAACTTGCCCTGCGTGAATTGCCGCACAAGGGATTGATATTGGATTTCTATGTGCTGCTTTCGGACACGGTGCGCCATTATGTTGAGGCCCGCTTCGGTATTTGCGCGCCGGAGCAGACCACCAAGGAATTTTTAAACGCGGCCCGACACCATCCACAAATTATTGATGATCATCAACGCTTGTTGGCGTCATTTCTGCGCGCCGCGGATATGGTGAAATACGCGGCGCAGCGACCTGGTCCACATGAATGTGAAAACGGCCTGGACGCGGCGCGCGGGTTTGTGCGAGAGTCTGCTTCAACAACGGCCCATGATGCGAATGCGACACAATCACAAGTCGCGCACGAGGCAAAAAAATGAACCACTTTGAGTTCAGCGAAGTTTGGATGCTACTGCTTTTACCGCTGGTTTTCGCGGCTTTCTGGCGTTTGTGGCGCAGGCGCACCCAACCCGCGATGACCTATAGCGTGGTGCGCCGCGCCAAAATCGCGGGCGCTGGCACCGCTGCGAAATTACGTTGGTTGCCCTATGCGCTTCGCGCGGCGGCTTTGACGCTGTTGATTGTGTGCATCGCAAGACCTGTGCGCATCAATGAACAATCTTCCACGCTGACCGACGGCGTGGCCATTGAACTGGTTGTTGATCGATCAAGTTCAATGTTGGCCATGGACTTCACCCGCAACGGTCGACCCGCGGATCGTTTAACCGCCTTGAAAGATGTGGTTGATCGCTTCGTGGATGGCGGCGCCAATTTACCCGGTCGCAAAGATGACCTGGTGGGTCTTGTCACATTCGCGCGCTTCGCCGACAGCGTAAGTCCTCTCACAATGGATCACGAATGGTTGCTTGAGGGACTGAAAGATATAGAGCCCGCGGATCCAGCGATTGGCGATGATGGAACGGCGATTGGAGACGCGGTGTCGCTGGGCGCGGAAAAATTGCGCGATGTGACGGATGGAAAACGCACTGGCTCGAGCCGCATCAAAAGCAAAGTGCTGGTGCTGTTGACGGACGGCGAAAATAACGCCGGCGATATTGATCCCATGACCGCGGCGCAACTTTGCAAATCATTGGGAATTCGCTTGTACGCAATTGGCATGGGCACGCGCGGCACCGCTTTGATGCCTGTGCGCACCCCGTTTGGCACGCAAATGGTGAAGCAACCCGTGAATATTGACGAGGAATTGCTGACCAAAATGGCCACCGCTACAGGCGGACTATATTTCCGCGCGACAGACACCAAGAGTTTGGAAAACATTTACGGCCGCATTGACGAATTGGAAAAAACAGTGACTGAACAGAAGCGCACCATTCTCGCCAAAGATTTGGCCGTGGAAGGTTTCCGCCTCGGCGGAATCGCGTGGCCTTCATTGCTCACGTTGGTATTCGTTTTGCTCGCAATGGAACTTCTTTTATCGCACACAAAATTAAGGACGCTTCCATGAGGTTTCATTCATGAACAGTGGATCCTTCATCTTCGCGCAACCCTGGGCCATGGCTTGGCTGTGGCTTGTTGCACTCATTGTGATTGTGGCGATTGTTGGTTTGCGAAAGCGCCGCGCGTTGTTGGCACGCATCGCAGAATGGCCCTTACTGCAGCAACTCATTCCCAATCTCAATCTGGCACGTGGTTGGTTCCGCTTGTTCCTTGGCGCAATAGCCATGATCGCGCTTACATTGGCGTTGATGGATCCCCGTTGGGGAATGCAAGTGGAGCAAGTACCTCAACGCGGACTCGATGTGGCGTTTGTGATTGATGTCAGTAGAAGCATGCTGGCCAACGACGCGACTCCAAGCCGGCTTGAACGCGCCAAACAATTCGCAATTGACGCAAGCGAAGCGCTCGGTGGCGACCGTGTGGCGTTGATTGATTTTGCGGGCGTGCCCGCGCTTCGAGTGCCTTTAACCCTGAATTACGCCGCGTTTAGACAAGCTGTCACTGAACTGGAACCCAAGGGCGCCGCGCGTGGCGGCACATTGCTCGGCGACGCGATCCGATTTGCCGCGAACAAATTTCCGGTGGAAGCAAAAAGCGCGAGGGCGATTATCGTGTTGAGCGACGGCGAAGATTCGGAACCAAGCATGCCCACCGAAGCCGCCCGCCTAGCGTTCGCGGAACATGGCGTGCGGGTTTTCACCGTTGGTATTGGCGACTCCAAAGATGGAGCGCGAGTTCCTGGCACAACCACTCCATGGATGATGGACGACGGACAAGAAAAGTGGTCCAAGATGCAAGATGTTATTTTGCGTGAGGTCGCCGTGGCTGGTGGTGGCGCGTTCATACCCGCCGGCACCGCCCAACTTGACATGGCGCAGGTGTACACCGACAGCATCGGAAATCTGGAGCGCGCGGAACAAGAAGAATCAGTGGTTCGAAGGCAAACTCCGCGCTTCCAGTGGTTTGCCGCGGCGGCGCTTTTGATTTTGCTCAGTGAAAGTTTGATTTGCGACACCCGTGGAAAGAGCAAAGTGAAAGGCGAGCAATCATGATGTTTCAAGCCACACGCGCGCCCGCTTACATTGCTACGCTTTTGGCAAGCAGTTTTATTTTTGCGGCGGCGATGCCAATGTCACAACAAGTAAGTTCGCCGCCCGCGAGCACCGCCCCCACGTTGCGCATGCCCAAGGAACTTGCCCTTCCTGCGAATTCAACCACATCGCAACCCGTAGGCGCAACGCAACCATCCCTAGGTGAATTGGATTCGTCGTTTGACAGTGCCGCATATCGACGCGCGGTGAAAAGTGGCTCGAATGCAATGAGAAACGAGGATTGGGCCAACGCCGCGATTGAATTTCAAGCAGCGCAGAAGTTAAATCCACAATCAAAGGAAGTGGCTTACAACTTGGGGATTGCAATGTTTCGCCAAGGCGAGTTTGCCGCGGCTGAAAAACTTTTCAAGGAATCAGCGGAAACAGATTCTGCGGATCTCGCCGCAAAATCAATGTTCAATGAAGGCAACGCTATTTACGCCAATGTGGTGAATGGCCTTTCAACATCAGCGCAACCATCTCAAACTGGATCGATCGCCCCTGGAAATGGCCAAGCGCCTCAGCCTGATTTGAGCAAAGGCATTGCTCAAGTGGAAAAAGCCTTCACCCATTTCAAGGACGCTTTGGCGGCCAATCCTAAAGATGATGACAGCGCCGTGAACGCGGAGACCGCATTTCAATTGATCAAACTATTGAAAGAGGAACAAAAGAAACAAGATCAGAAGCAAGATCAGAAACAAGATCAGAAGCAAGATCAAAAGCAAGATCAAAAGCAAGATCAGAAACAAGATCAGAAGCAAGATCAAAAGCAAGATCAGAAGCAAGATCAGAAGCAAGATCAGAAGCAAGATCAGAAGCAAGATCAGAAGCAAGATCAGAAGCAAGATCAAAATAAATCTGAACAACAGAAAAAAGAAGAGCAACAAGATCAGGCGAAGCAGGATCAAGACAAGAAAGACCAAGAAAAGAAAGATCAAGAGAAACCAGAAGAAAAACCCCAAGAAAATACGAAAGAGCAACCAAGTCAACCCATTGAGAAGGGTGGCGAACAAAAAATGGACAAGCAGGAAACGGCGCGTCTATTACAAATGGTTCGTGACAAGGAAAAACAACGCAACGCCGACCAAAAGGCTAAAGTCACTAAAATTCAGTCCGCCCCCGTCGGCAAAGATTGGTAATCGTTCACAATGTTTCGAATCATTCATCATTACATTCTTGCTTGCGTCGCCTGCCTAGTTCTGTGCGA
>CANKBX010000013.1 GCA_947480055.1 Planctomycetaceae bacterium | reverse complement strand
CACTTTGATCCTCACTGCGGGAGTAGCTCAGTGGTAGAGCGGCAGCCTTCCAAGCTGCATGTCGCGAGTTCAAGTCTCGTCTCCCGCTTTCGCTGGCGTATTTGGTTGCGCGTACTTGCGACCGTGCCCCATCATGCTTTGAGCAAGCGCGCCGTGAATTTATTTTGTTGTCGTCAAATCAAACTCGCCGTACAAGGCGCGGTGTTCGCCAGGCAATCCGTTTTTGGTGGGCTTTGGATTGCGCGCGTTCGCCGCACCAGCCTCGCCAAGAATTTCAATCGCCGCGCACTTCAGAAGCGCGTTGGTGAAAATAAAATCAATTCGATCTGAACGGTCGCGCTTCATGGGAATCGTTGGCCATGTCGATCCCGGCGCGTCGACAATGTTGGAGTGCGACGCGCGGAAGGCGTCGCGTAAACCGGCGCGCTCCAAATTTAGAACCGCCGGCCACATCACGCGCATGGGACAAAGCTCCACGCGCACCGCTTGATCACACCAATCGCCGCCACTGGGTTCGTTCACCATGCCCGCCGCGATCACGGGTAAACGTTGCGACTGCAACCCCACCTCCGTGTTGGCGGCGCGCACGGCCACGGCCAAATGTTCCGAGTGCAAACCGCGCGTGGTGTTGGCGGCGGCAATGGCGGCCTCGGCCGAGTTCATAAATGGTTGCTCGTCATGGGCCACGCCGGAAAGTTGATACGGCTGATATGGGGCGAATGGAAATTCAATTGCGAACGCGATCACTTCGCGTCCGTCAGCTGCCTTCAAGCGCGCGCCCAAGCCTTTCCATAACTCACCATCCTTGGCAGGAGATTGCGTCCATGTGGTCAACAATCCGGCGCCCGCCGCGGCCGCGGGCATTGGGATCCACGTTCTATGCGTGGCCGCGGCCAACGCCACCGCGGCGCATTCACCGCGCGCGATAAAGACAATATCCGCTGGAAATTCATCAAGAATATTCTTGGCGCGCTCCACGCGTTGCTCGGTCGTCAACGCATTGCGCTGGCTGGCGCAACCAAGATCCAGCGTCAATAATTTTATGCGCGCCGGCGCGCTTGTCTGACTCAGTTGAGTTTGAGAAAGTCCGGATGCGAGCGCAATCAATGCCACGCAGAAACACGCGCGAGCGAATGAAAATAAAAATCTACTTGATGACTTCGGCACACTCGCGGTCGAACTGGTCGAAAATCGCTTCATGCAAGCCGTCCATTATTTGGTTGCGGCGGACGCTGGCATCACGGTCAATGTCAACGTTAATGACTTGGCTGGCGCAACATCTTTTTCCCATGAACGCACCAGCACAAAGAGAACTTTCACAGTGCCTTGGCTTTTTCCGTGCAACACAAATATGGTTCGCACTCGACCTCCCACCACTCCGGTGTCAACGGGCGCGATTTCCGGCGGATTGTCAACCAGAATAGTTGGATCGTCCTTCAGTTGGCATTGCCACTCATATCCCGTGCCCGCGTTTGATTCCAACGCCACTTTAAATTCTTCACCCACGCTGATGGATCTGTCCAATGAATTTTCCAAATCCAAAACTGCGCCTTGATCAATTGATGAATTAGCCGCATCCATTTTCACTGACGACAGACGCCGAATAGCCATGATGGGTGATGGACCCCCACCACTACAAGCGCACAATGACCAGCCAATGCCCATGAGGGCCGCGGTGGTCAAAGCAAGTTTCAGCATGACTGCACGGCTTTTTCAATCGCCGAGAATTCCACTTGAACGCCTGGATCCTCGCTAATCCAAGCGTATTTCACGATGCCTTTTGCGTCGATCACAAACGCCGAGCGCTTGGCCACGCCCTTGAGTCCCATGAGATCCTCATGCAGCGCGCCGTAACTTCGCGCGACATCCTTGTTGAAATCGCTCAACAATGGAAATGGAATTTTTTCCAGCTCACTAAACTTGGCAGTGACAAACGGGGAATCCACGCTCACGCCAAACACTTTGCAACCCGCTTGGCTCCACTTGCTCCACCCGTCTCGAAAGTGGCACATTTCCGCGGTGCACACTGGACTGAATGACAAAGGAAAAAATAACAATACAACTGGTTCGTGCCCAATGACCGTGGCCAAATCCACCACTTGACCGGGTTTGGTTGGAAGAGCGAATGCGTGTGCCTTTGATCCAACTGAAATAAGCATGTGCTGAAACTCCAAATGGTGCGGAAAGCTCGCCTGAATTGCGGGCGTTGAAGTGACAACGGTAGCAAGATGGGCACTGTTGCACCACCTATCCACAAAAAATAATCGCTGTATCAGCCGAAAGTGAATTTTACAGAAGCGAAACGGGCATTTACACAATCATCAAGAAAAAAGGCAGGAACTTTCAAATCGGCGCTCTTGGCGCGGCATGATTTCACTTACCGCTCAAAGCGGAGAAATGGAGCCTTCGATGAACCGCCACATCGCATGCCTACTGAATAGTTCTGATTTGTCCAAGAAATTGCCTCGCTTTACTCTATTTCGCAACAAGAGTGCTTTGCGAGCAAACGCATCTGCGCGTCGCATTGCGTTGCCGTTGCCGTTGCCGTTGCCGTTGCCTGAGAGCACGCGAGTGATGTGCGCCTTGGTTTGGTCATGCATGTTGGCTTGTTGCCTGATCAGTGCGCCAACGCTTGCCCAGAACAATCCATGTTGCGGAGCGCATGCTGGAATGGGTTGCGTCAATCAAGAATGCAACGACACGGTGTGTTTGCTGGATCCGTTTTGCTGCTCTATTGCTTGGGATGAACGCTGCGCATTGGAGGCCGGAGTTCTGTGCCAAACGTGCCGCGCCACGGCCGAGTGCGAAGTGCCAATACCAGATCTGGACGAGATGACGATGTGTGAAAATGATCTGCCGCAGGAGTGTGAAAATCTTCAAGATGTGAGAGCGCTCATTCCAAATTTAAAATTGGGCGGTCAAGCCTGGTCCACCGAAACCGATCGTGATGTGGATTGGTTTGAAATCTGGCTTGACTCGCCGCAATTGCTCAGCATTGAAATGTGGACCACGGGCTCGATTGGGTTGGCGATTGTTGATGACCAGTGCCCGCCGACCACATTCGCGGAGGGCGTGGATGGTTGCTCTTCAATCACGCGCGCGTGCGTGCCCGCCGGTCTTACTCGGGTTGCGGTGCGATCAATATTGTTTGAAAATATTTCGTGCCAAGACGATCGTTCGCGCTACACCATTCAAGCCAGTATTTCGCCTTGCACGCCCGAACGATTGATCAATGATCGCTGCGACATGGCTTCGCCGGTGTATGTTGGTGAAACACTTGCGGACACAACACACGCGACCAGTGAAAGCACATGGTTGCCAACAAGTTGCGATGATGGCGCAGGCCTGGCGTTCACCCACGATGCGTGGTTTAAATTCACGGCGCATGGCTCGGGCAGTTACCAAGTGAACACATGCTCGGCGCTCACATTTGATTCGCGCATCGCGGTCTACAGCGATTGCGGCGGCGACTTGATCGCATGCAGCGATGACGCTTGCGATGGCGAAGGCGCGATGACCGAGTTTGAAATGACCTGCGGATCGACGGCTCTCATTCGAGTGGGCGGATGGGGCGTGGGTGGACCAATAACTCTCTCTGTCAGCCCAATAGTTGCCAGTACCTGCAAGTGCCCCGCGGATTTTGACGGCTCGGGAATGGTCAACAGCGCGGATGTGGGCATTTGCTTGCTTCAATTTGGGGAAATTGGTGGTCCAATCGACCTGAATGGGGACGGGCAAGTCTCATCGGCCGATCTGGGAATGATTTTACTTTCGTTTGGCCCCTGCCCTCAGTAACGCATGTTTGAACTTATGTGGAACTTTGATTTGATGTGGTTCGGACTTATAGTGCCTTGATGCGTTCTAGTCCACATATTGTTTATTGGTTGGACATTCTGGGAACTTTGGGTTTTCATGGCGCCACACATGTATCCGCACTCCAACCACGTGGAAAGTCTTAGTGTTCAATTCTAAATCGTGGTCTCCGTTGTTTGCGCTTGCCGTCATGATGTGGTGTTGCATCGCTTCATCGCATGCGCAACAAACTGGTTGTGGCTTGGGCCCCTGCGGTGAAATTCACAGCGGCCCGGGATGCGTGGACAGTGGATGTTGCTCCGAGGTGTGCAGCTTCTCACCTGTATGTTGCGAAACAAATTGGGATGAGACCTGTTTATTTTACGCCAATCAAACATGTCAAATTTGTGGCATTCCGGGATTGGGATCGTGTTTTATTCCACACATGAAAGCCTCTTGCGCGGAGTCGGCGTGCTGCGGATTGGTGTGTGCAATTGATTCATTCTGTTGTGAATCCAGTTGGGACACCAATTGCGCTTGGTCGGCGCAAGAAATATGCGTGCTTCCTCCGCCAAAAAGCTGCGGGGATCCAACTGCGGGCGACTGCATGCAACCCCACGGAAATTCCAGTTGCGCCGACGCGGTCTGTTGCCAATCCGTGTGCGCTGGCTCGCCCAGTTGCTGCGAAGTGATGTGGGATGATCTTTGCGCCTTCGTGGCGGTGCAATTGTGCAACTCAAATTGCACTTTGACATGTCCAGCAGGCGCGACCAATGAAAGTGAAACTTGCTCGCAAAGAACAAATGACCCAAGCATCCGCCCCGATAGCGTCGGTCCCAACACGCCTCAATCCATAGCCGCGCAAGCCACAATCTGCGGAAAAATTTTCACCACCAACAGCGGCGGAAATGTTGTTGTTGATGTGGATGTCTACTCCATCGACCTGCGCAACGCGGACACCGACCACGACGGATCTGTGAAAGTTTCCATCACGCTTGCCGCGGTGCGCCCAGTCTTCGCCGCGCTAGTGCCGGTGAACTCCACAGAAACTGCCCTGCCCGGAGCCCAAGTTTTGGTCAACGGCGCGGCCTGCTCCGCGGGGCGCGATTGGAATTGCGTGGCCCCGGCGCAATACTGGATTGTGATCGCGCCTGGAGCCAACGGAATTATTTCAAGCCAAACAATTGATTGCGCCAACGGCGGATACTGGATGAAAGTTGAAACCACGGCCGCGTGCGCGTTGCCTTGCGTGAACGCCACTGGCGGTTGCTTTGATGTGCATGGAACGCCTAGCTGCGTTGATCCATCTTGTTGCTCCTTGGTGTGCGCTTACATCGCGTCTTGTTGCGAATCCGCTTGGGACGCGAACTGCGCCATCTTGGCGGCGCAAGATTGCGGCGCGCCCGCGCCCGTGAATGACTCATGCGCAAGTCCGCTGGATATTTCAACTGGCTCCACCAACATTACTTTATTGGGGTCCACTGCGGGGTCGCCCGCTTTCACATGCGCGGCAAACTCCGTCGTGTCGGGCGGCGACGTTTGGTTGCGATGGACCACGCCTCCAGGAATACACGGCGACTATCAGATCGATGTCTGTGGAGCGACCTTTGACACGCGCATGGATGTATTCACGGGACCATGCTCGAGCCTGACTCTGAAACAGTGCTCCGACAACAGCGTGTTTTGCAGCTCAAATTATGCGAGTCGCGTCACGCTTGCAGCGAATTGCGCGACTCCGTATTTGATCCGAGTCGCATCGCTGACTGGGCAAACAGGTTTCGCCACGGTGAATGTCACTTTGATTTCAAGCGCGCAATCCTGTTGCGTTGAAGATCTAAATCAAACTGGAATTGTGGACGCGGCTGACCTTGGAACACTGTTGGGACAGTTTGGTGTTTGCCCAAATTGCTCGGCGGATTTCAACGCGTCCGGATTTGTGGATAGCTCGGATTTGGGGCAAATGCTGGCCAGCTTTGGCACGTGCCCGTAATTGCAAATCTTGCATCCCCCAGCGCCGCTACCGCGCGTGGAGAGTTTCCAAAACAAAACGTATAAGCGATCTACAAATCGCTGGGCGTATCCGCCGACAATAATCGGCGCATGATTTTACCCGTGGCGTTGCGCGGCAGTTCTTTGCGCGCGCGAATTGCGCGTGGCACTTTGAACTGCGGCAAATGCTCGCGACAATGAGCGCGCAGAGTGGCTTCATCAAATGCGCAGCCTTCGTTTATTTCCACAAACGCAAGCGCGGTTTCGCCACGACTTTCATCGGCGGCGCCAATCACTGCGCTCGCTTTCACGCTTGGATGGCGATTCAGCGCCTCCTCAATCTCGCGCGGGAAAACATTTTCCCCGGCGATGATCAACATTTCCTTGATGCGTCCGGTGATGTACAAGTGCCCATCGTTATCGAAACGCCCCATGTCGCCTGAGCGGAAAAAACCTTTGTCATCAAAGGCTTGCGCGGTGTCCTGCGGCAGATTCCAGTAGCCCTGCATAATGTTGGGGCCCCGCATGCGAATCTCGCCATCTTGATTGGCTGGAAGTCTGTTGCCCTGCGCGTCCACAATCCACTGCTCCAGACGCGGCAACGGACGACCAACGCTGCGCGCGCGATATTCGGCGGGCAAACACCAATTGGTCACGGGACTGGTTTCCGTCAAGCCGTAGCCCTCGGAAATTCGCACGCCAAACTTTTCAAAGAACTCATTGGTCACGTTGGCTGGAAGCGGCTCGCCCCCACTCACCGCGTAACGCAGCATTCCCAAATGCTCCTTGCCACCAGTTTTCTGCGCGGCAAGAGCGTGGTACATGGATGGAATGGCCACAAAAACAGTGGCTTGATGTTGCTTGCCCAGTTCCAGAATTTTTCGCGGCGCAAACTTGGCGGTATAGACGGCCTTGGCGGCGATGGCCAGCGGCAACAACGTGAGAATGGTCAAGCCGAAGGAATGAAATTGCGGCAACACGCCAAGCAAAATATCTTTGCGGGTGAACGTGGCCCAGTTCAAGACTTGATCAATGTTGGCGGCAAGATTTCCGCAACTCAACATCACGCCCTTGGGCTTGCCGCTGGTTCCACTGGTGTACAGCAACACGGCAAGTTCATTTTCTCCACGGCGCTTGGCGCGGCGCACCGGCGGAAGACCTTTGAAAGAAATGTCCTCCATCATGAGCGGCTTCATGGACGCGGTTGGACCACCAATAAATTCAAGCATGGGCTTGACCGTCACCACGCAATCAATGCCCGCGTCGCGGCAGACATATTCCAAGTCATCGCGCGACAATAAATAATTCAGCGGCACGGCGGTTTTACCCAGCATCCATGTGGCCAACAACGCCACTGGAAACAGGCCGCTGGTGGGAAGCATGATTCCAACTCGCTCGCGTTGGGTGGTCCGCGCAATGGCGCGCGCAACATGCCACGCGGCCACAAGCAATGTGAAGCCTTTCCACTGGCGTTGATCGTCTTGCACAAAAACATGGTTTGGATGGAGCAGAAGCTGGCGCTGAATATCAAGAAGCAGTTTCATTTCTGGCGATACAGTACGTCAAGAGAAACCTCTTCTCAAACTCACTCAACGCGCATGGCTTGCGTATGCGATTGCAAATGCGCTGAACATGGACTGGCCCCGATTTGACTGGACTTGCTTAAATACTTTTGACGGAAATTATTCCAAGCTCATTTGACCGCACTTGCATGAAAGGAATTCAATTGGAGAACCCGCAATTTGCACCGACATCATGCGCGCAACCATCGCGCCGTACAAATATTGTGCGCGACCAAAATCAGTCCCAAACTTCGGGCACAGAAATATCCAGCGCCAATCTACTTTGCATTGTGGCTCGATCGCTGATTTATTTTATGTCCGTGTTGGCTATTGCAAGCGCAACGGCGTGTCAAAGCGCGCAGCCTGACAGACTTGATGGCGCAATCTCCAGCTATGAGGCGAAGAATTGGAAGCAATCACTCGAGCAATCAAGCGCGGTGCAGAATAATTCTTCTGGAAACGTGCGGGATCAAGCGGCATTTCTAGCGGGATTGAGCGCGTATCAACTTGGAAATTATTCAGAGGCGCAGACGCGCTTTCAAATTTCCGAGCAAAGCATGGACGCGCAGACCGCCGGCGACAGCAAAGTAATGCTTGGCGATTTAATGGTGCACCAAAAACGCTACGGTGACGCGGCGAATTATTACGACGCGGCCGCGGACAAACTTTCAGGCAACGCTTCTCGGCGAGCCAAGGATTTAGCCGCTGCATCAAGGGATCCGTCGCGTGCGGCAAATGTGTTGTCCATGGCAGAGCCGTCCATGAGCTTGAATGGAAATAATCTGGCCACGCCAATCATTCCCGCGCCAACAAACAGCGTCACCATCGCGGCCAAATCCGACACGCCTTCCAATGGATTTGAAAAAGATTCAAGCCCACCGCCAGCGGCGAAGCCTGCCGCGAAAAACGCCAAGCCCGCGAAGCCTGCCGACGATAAACCTCCGGCGAAACCCGCCAAGCCTGCGAAGCCTGCTGACGACAAACCCGCCGCGAAACCCGCCAAGCCCGCGAAGCCTGCTGACGACAAACCCGCGGTGAAAAACGCCGACAAAAAGACCGACAAAAAGGCTGATTCCGACGCGTTCGTGATTCAAGCTGGAAGTTTTATTTTAGAAACCAGCGCCAGGAATCGCGCCAAAGAACTTACCAAGCCCGCATCCAGAAATGGGATTGAAGTTCCCAAGGTGGTGGCGTCAAAAACAAAGAGCGGACAAAGAGTGTGGATTGTGTATTTGGGCGAGTTCGCATCGCGCGCAGAGGCGGAAAAAGCTGTGAAAAAATTGGGACGCAAAGACCTCGTGGTGGTGGAAAATCCAAATTGAATATGCGCCCAAGGATTTTTTTGAAATCATCAAACACTACGCCAGTTTGAACCCGCGCTGAAATATGAATGCGGAGGCGCGCAGCGCCACTCTTGAAAATCGTATTGACCGCGGTCCCAAGCGCGTTACGGTTTGTTCATCATGAACGTCGCGGTGCGCTCAAAGTACGCCATCATGGGCGCAACAATGGGCTCGGGAATTGCCGCGTCAAGCAATGCGCCGCGCATGCAATCCACCCAATCATTGCGCATAGTCAAATCAATTGGAAACGGCGCATGGCGCATGCGCAAGCGCGGATGCCCCTTGCGATCGCTGTAGGTTTGCGGGCCACCAAAATATTGAATGAGAAACTCCGCTTGATTGCGGATGGGCTCTTGTAAATCCTCGGGAAAAATCGGACGAAGACGCTCATGCTTTTCCACGCGCGCGTAAAAAGCGCGTGCGATCTGCCAGAACTTTTCCGCGCCAAGTTGCAAATAAATACTTTGCTCCGCCGCGCGTTCGGCGGCGGGATCAACTGCTGCGATCGGCAGCGCGACATCGTTGGGCTTCTTGGGTTCTTGCATGGACATAATCCTAGACGCGAAAAATTTCCTCTACGCCAAATATTTTTTAAGCGCCACAACCAGGCGTTCATACTGCGCAGGCTCATTATGAATGGCGGCGCTGAGACGAAAAAGCCACTGTTGATTCCAATCAAAGACGGGGATTTCAATGTGGTCCACATCCAGAAGTTGTTTCTGAAATGCCTCGGGCTTTTCAAACTTGCTCCGCAGCGCGTTGGGCAAGCGAACGCTGGCCATGCAACTCAGCATGGAGCCGTCGAGCGGCGAAATCGGCTCAAAGGACAATTCCGCGCACAACAATTGATGAGCCCACGCGGCCAATTGATGGTTGTGGCGCAACACTCGCTCCGCGCCAAGCTCCTCAAACCACGCCAACGCGGCGGAAATTGAATTCCACGCGCTGAGATCGCGCGTTCCCTGCCAATCAAATTCGGCAGCAAAACCATTGGCAAATTCATGGCTGATCACGCAAGGATGAACGTCTTTCTGAAATTGTGGCGCGACCCACACGAACGCGCTGCCACGCGGAGCCATGGTCCACTTGTGCAAATTGGCGGAGTAGAAATCCGCGCCAAGCGCGTCAAGCGATAGATCCAGCGCGCCTGGCGCGTGCGCGCCATCAACCAAAACTTGCGCGCGCGTTCCTTTCACGGCGTCGATAATTTTTCGCACATCAAAGCGCAACGCGGTTGGACTTGTAATGTGATCAATCACAATCAAGCGCGTGCGCGGCGTGATTGCGTTCAAGATGCAATTCATGGCGTGATCTTGATCGCGCACCGGCAAAGCGATTGGGACCTCGACCACACGCGCGCCAGTTTCTTGCGCGCGAAATTTCATGGCTTGCCGAACCGCGTTATAGACATGGTCGCACGTGAGCAATTCATCGCCCACTTCAAACCGCAGCGAGCGCAACACCGCGTTCACCCCCTCGGTCGCATTGGTGACAAATCCAAGATCATTCGGCTGGCAACCCACAAAGCGCGCCAAAGGTTTTTTCACCGCCGCCAATGATTCAATATTGCGCCGACCAATCCACTCAATTGGATTGGATTCAATCCGCAACCGCCACTCCTCTTGAGCTTGCCGAACAACCAGCGGAAGGGACCCAAATGAACCATGGTTTAGGAAGGTTAATTTGGGGTCCAAGGCAAATTGAGCTCGAATTTCAGGTCCAAATGGCGGCGGAGGCTGAATGGAAATGGACATTTTGCAACTTTAACAGACTTTTTGAAAGAATTTAGGCCTTTTTTATCCGATCGTATTTTGCTTGGCTAACATGTGCCTAACAAATGTACAGAACAAATACCGAACCTGCCGATGCATCTCCAACTGTTCCGTTCAACACATTGGAGTACCAAAATGAATCCATCACACGCAACAACAATTTCAGTCGCTCGCCTTGCTGCATTTGGCGGCCTCGCACGCTTGTTTCAATGCGTCGAATCCATCAACAGAGCATTTGCGCAGGCCAACAAATCAACGCGCCAAACACCTTCACAAGCGCAATCAACTGTGGAGCAAGAACCACTGCTGCGATTTGGTCCTGGCGGATCATTCGTGACCAATTACCACTCCTTTCGCGGCGGACTTATGGCGGTTGCCGGTCAGCCACCACAAGGACATCGATCGCTGGTTCGCGAAGTTTCAGATTGGATGGAACGCATGATTGGAATCCGTCGATGGCGCTGGCTAGAACACGGCGCGCCAACTTCCGCGCCAATCAATCACTCGGCGCAAGAACCAGTGGAGCAAATCACTCCGACCAAAATCAACGCGCCGCAATTCACTGTGCCCAATTCAACTTCTGCCAATTTCAATTCGCCCAATTTCACATCGTCTGGCAACGCTGGTCCATCGCCTTGGAGGCATGGTCGCTGGTCTGCCCAACTCTCCATTTCAAACACACTCGCAAGGACTTTGCAACATGTCAATGAGCCTCACCCCGCAACAAATTCGCATATTCCGCTTTGTACGCGACTACCGCAACAGCAAGGGCTATTCCCCGACGATGCAGGAGATCGCAAACGAGCTCGGAGTGAGCAAGGTCACCGTGTTCGAACACGTCGAGGCTCTGATCCAAAGGGGCGCGCTGATACGCACGCCCAACAAGGCTCGCTCTTTGGAGATTGCGACTGACGCGGAACTTCCCGACGAGCGCGCCAACGAACATGAGTTGCCGTTAATTGGCCGTATTGCCGCGGGGCATCCAGTTGAGAAGTATGAGCAATCAGAAACGCTTCGATTGGACACTATTTTTGGCACGCGCCTGGGACAACGTGGCAATTTATTCGCGTTGCAAGTGGACGGAATGAGCATGCGCGACGAGGGAATTCTGGACGGCGATTATGTGATTGTTGAGCAACGCAATGTGGCGCGCAACGGCGAGCGCGTAGTGGCGCTTTTGCCTGGCGGCGAAACAACTTTGAAAACTTTTTTCAAGGAACGCGATGGAACATTCCGCTTGCAGCCGGCCAACCCGGAGTTCGAGCCGATCATCGTGAAAGAGTGCGTGATTCAGGGCGTTGTTGTGGGCGTGCTTCGGCGCTATCAGCGCAACTAGAAATCAAAGGGCCGCGACTAATTCTTGCGTGAGTTTTTCAGCGCGGCCAACGGCTTGCTTGGCGTCGCCACTGCCCATGAGTTTCACAAGCGCGCTTCCCACAATGGCGGCGTCGGCATGGCGCACAACGGCGCGCACATGTTCCGGTGTTGAAATGCCAAAGCCAACCGCGAGCGGCAAGTTGGTTTGCGCGCGAACGCGTTTCACAAATTCCGCAACGTCGGGCGCGCCTGTTTGCTCGCCGGTAATGCCCGCTCTGGAAAGTAAATAAATAAAACCGCGGCACAGCGCGATGATTTTTGTGATGCGCTCAGGCGGAGTCAGCGGCGAGATCAACATGGACATGGACATGCCGCGCTCTTTGGCGGCGGCGAATAAAGGCGCGGCGCAATCAAGATCCAAGTCGGGAATAATAATTCCATCAAAGCCGGCATCCGCAAGCGCATGGACAAATTTTTCATTGCCCTGACGCTGCACAATGGAAACACTCACCATGGCCACAATTCCAATGGTGAGTTTGGAGCGAGCCGCGGCCACCTCTTGCAAAATGGCGGCGGGCGTAGCTCCCTGGCGAAGGGCTTTGTCCATGGCCTGAGAAATCACAGGCCCGTCCGCGATTGGATCGGAAAATGGAATGCCAATTTCCACAATGGAACTGCCCGCTTTTTGCAGGCTTTCAAGCGTTGCCCCCAATGTGTGCGGCGCCGGAAATCCAGCCACAACAAAGGGCATAAGCGCCTTGCGTTGGCCCGCACGAAGATCAGCGAAAATGGTGTCGATACGATTCACACATTGGATGATACCTTTCCCAACACGGCCTAGTAGCTCAGTGGCCCAGAGCTCCTGACTCATAATCGGAAAGACCTCGGTTCGAATCCGAGCTAGGCTATTTTTGTGAGCGACACCACTCAAAGCGATTTCACGCGCCCATGGATGAAGTGGTGGCTGCTTGCGGCAGGCCTGTACAACATTGTCTGGGGAAGCGTGGTGGTGATCGCGCCCGACTTGCCAATGACACTCGCCAATATGCCGCCACTTGCGCAACCAGGTCGCGCGATTTGGCAATGTTTAGGAATGGTGTTAGCCGCGTATGGGCTTGGATATATCGCCGCGGCGCGGGCGCCACTTCGTCATTGGCCAATCGTGTTCGTGGGACTATTTGGAAAAGTCATGGGTCCAATCGGTTTTGTGTGGACCGCGTGGCAAGGAACAATTGCGTGGAAGTTTGGCGCAAACATTCTCACCAACGATTTGATGTGGTGGATTCCATTTGGATTGATACTGCTCGCGGCGCGTCGCGCTTGGCTTGCATCTGTGCGTTGAATAAGCGCAATGCCTGGCTTTGAATTGCCACGATCGCCGCAACATTCAAGCGCGCGCTGAAGAAAGTTTGGTCGGATATTCTTTGTCGCATGACCATCCGAGCCACACGTTTGTTTTTTTGCACGGCGACAACTTTTTGCATCGCCATGGTTGTTGGAATGAGCGCCGCGTGCACCACTGTTTCTGGCACGGGCAGAAAACAATTCAATGTGTATTCAACCAGCCAGGAAAATGCGATGGGCGCGCAGGCGTATCAAGAGGAAATGAAGGACGCCAAGATCATCGGCAGCGGACCGGTGTACGAGCGAGTACAAAAAGTTGGCGCGCGAATTGCCGCAGCCGCCAAGCAGCGCCATGCAGAAATCGCCAACACCATGGTGTGGGAGTGGACCGTGATTGACGATCACAAAATGGTCAACGCATGGATGCTTCCCGGGGGCTACGGCGCCGTGTACACAGGCCTTGTGAATTTTGTCCAGTCGGATGATGAACTTGCGGTTGTGATGGGTCACGAAGCCGCGCACGCCATCGCGCGCCATGGTGGCGAACGCATGACGCAGGGCGCGTTCGCGCAACTTGGCGCCAATGCCGCTGGCGTGGCAACCAATAGTGAGGCCGTTGCGCAAGGCGCGGCTATTGGTTTGCAAGCCGGTCTGCTTCTTCCGTATAGCCGCAAGCATGAGAGCGAGGCGGACGAACTTGGTTTGTATATCGCGGCGCAAGCAGGCTACGACCCACGTTCGGCAATCGCATTGTGGCGGCGTATGCAATCGCAAGGCGGCGCGAAGATAGAGTTTCTTTCAACGCATCCAAGCGAGGACACGCGCATTGAATTGCTGCAACAAGAAATGCCACAGGCCTACGCCATTTACAAACGCACACGCGTTGATGGAACCGCCAGCGACGCCAAGGATTTTGCAAACACAAAGCCGCCGGCAAGCAAATAAACCATGCGAATATGAATGCGCTTGAACCACATGGCAATCATGTTTTTAGCTCGATTCATGCGTTGATTCATGAAGGGCGCGCCGCGCGCATGCGCGCTCGCTTCAGCGACCACTTCAAACGCGCTGCATTTCCCACCACGCTGATATCGCTACACGCCATTGCGGCGGCGGCAATAGCCGGACCATACGCGCCCAACAATGCGAAGGCTGCTAGTGGAATGGCGACCACGTTGTAGACGAACGCTAGAAATAAATTTTGCCGCATGCAGCGCAGCGTGGCTTTGGAAATATCAATCAACGCCGGAAGCGACGACAAGTTTCCACCCACCAACACAATCGACGCGCTCTCGCTGGCGATGCTTGTTCCGCCGCCCATCGCCACGCCTAATCCAGCCGCCGCAAGCGCCGCTGAATCATTCACTCCATCCCCCACCATCATGGCGCTTTCGCCGTGGCGGCGAATCACTTCCAGTTTGCTTTCCGGCGTGGCGTCCGCGGTGATCATGTCTTGATCAATGCCAGATTCTTGCGCGATGCGTAGCGCCTCTGCGCGGCGATCGCCGGTGATCAATCCCAACTTCATTCCAACTCCTCGCAGCGCCTGGATCACCTTGGGCGCCTCTGCGCGCAACGAGTCGGCCAATGTGAAGCGAGCCACCACGACGTTATCAATAAGCAACACGCACGAGGCACTCGCGTCGCGTCGCATCTCAACGCTTTGGCCATTCACTTGCGCGCGCACGCCAAGTCCTGGCGTTGATTCAAAGCGGCTCGCCGCTGGAACCGCGACATTCTCCTGCGCCGCGCGCCGCGTAATGGCGCGCGCGATTGGGTGCTCGCTTGAACTTTCCACCGCTGCGGCAAATGCGAGCGCTTGCTGCAAAGAAATTGCGTGGCGCGATACTTGGCTCGTTTGAATATCGGCATGCGGATCGATTGACGCCTGGCTTTGCGCGAGATTTCTGGAAGCATTTGCAGAAGCATTCGCCAACAACTCAATGTTGGTCACCACGGGCTCGCCCTTGGTCAGCGTTCCAGTCTTGTCAAAAAGAATTGTGTCAATGCGGCCCGCTCTTTCAAGCGCGGCGGCGTCCTTGATCAAGATGCCGCGCAAACTGGCCTCACCAGTTCCCACCATGACCGCCATCGGTCCCGCCAATCCAAGCGCGCACGGGCACGAAATGATCAACACAGCGGTGGCCGCAGCGATTCCAGTTGGCCATGAACCCGCCATGCCCCACCCGATGGCCGTGACCGCCGCGATCACAAGCACCATCGGAACAAACACCGACGCCACGCGATCGGCCATGCGCTGAATGGGCGGACGACTTGTCTGCGCATGCTGCACAAGACGCGCGATGCGACTGAGCGAAGTTTCGCGCCCCGTTGTCGCGGCGCGCACATGCAACATTCCACTGAAGCACATTGTTCCGGCGCTCACGCGCTCACCAAATGTTCTTCGCACCGGAAGCGGCTCGCCCGTCATCACCGACTCGTCCAAATCCGCCTCGCCAACTTCGATCACGCCATCAATGGGAACGCGTCCACCTGGCCTGACCATGATCAAATCCGCGGCGCGAATGTCCTGCGATTGAATGAACTCGCTCGCGCCCGCCGCGTTGATTCGCTCGGCTTTTTCCGGCTGCAATTCCAGCAACTCGCGCACCGCCGCGCCCGCGCTCTTGGTGGCTTTGGCTTCAAACCAATGCCCCAGCGAAATAATCGCAAGCAACGCCGCGGCCTCGCTAAACCAAGTGGACTGTCCCTGCAATTGCCCCGTGAGTTGCGCGATGAAGATCACAAGGCTGGCCACATACGCCGTGGTGGCGCCCAACGAAATCAACACATCCATGTTGGTGCGCCACACTCGAAGCACGCTCCAAGCGCTGCGCCAAAATCCGCTGCCAACCAACACCATAGACAACGTGCTGCCAACAAGCAGCGCGATATCAACCGCGCTGTTGTGAATGTGTTGCGACATTGCGATCCAGTGAAGCGACTCCATTGGCAGCCACAACGCGAAACCAATCTGACTTCTGCGACGCCATAAAAATTCCGCGCGCGCCTGCGCTTGTTCGGCCTGCGCCTGCATAAGCACTGGATCAACAATCTCATCCATGCGCTGCGCTTGATAGCCACTGCCAACAACCACGTCGACTAGTTTTTCATCCGTCACAAACGATTCAGTTTCCACCGTGGCCATTCCAGAAAGGTGATCCACGATTGCATTGCGCACGCCCGCTAACGATTGCAATTCTTGGGTGATCGCCGCGCTGCAACCCGCGCAATGCATTCCATCAATGCGCAGAACATGCGTGTGAGCCGCGGATTTACTGGCTAATTTCGGTGTCATATACAAGTCAAGCCTAGGGTCATTGTGGAGGCGATAATGTTGGTCTGCATGGTCAAATCATAGAACTTATTGGATATTTCACTTGCCTATACAGCCATTCGCTCTCATAATGAATTGCCGTGTTCGCCAAGCGTTCAAAAGTTCACATTCGACCCGCCGCAATTGTGGCCGTGATGTTCCTAAGCGCGATGGCTGTGACCGTGCTCGCTGGCTCAGGCATGGGAACGGTGCACGCCAATTGCTCCATGTGCTCCTATGCGTGCTTTGAACAAGCGCCCGCCAACGCCAAAAGCGCGTTTGCGCCGCAGGCACAAAATGAGAGCAATCAAATTGCCATCGCTTCTTGCGATTCAACTTGCGTAGAAATTCCATGCGCGGCAGCCGCTTGGAAAGTTCTTGATCTACCTCCGCCAACGCGTTGAACTGGATTGGCTTGAAGCCAAACGAGTTCCCCACGCAAGCGTTGAAGTTGTTTCTGAATTTATTCTTTTATTCTCATTTCAAACTTTTGGCGCGTCACAATCTGTGAAGCGCACTATTTCGACAATATTTTCCCAATTTTTCCGCAACATTTCTAGGAGTCATCACAATGGGCGTACCAATTTTCGGAGCACTTGCTCGCAAGGTTTTTGGCACTCGCAATCAACGCATGGTGAATCGATACCTGCGCGTGGTCAGCGCCGTGAATAAACTGGAGCCATCCATTCGCGCCCTTACCGACGCGCAATTACTGGCGCGTACCGCCGAGTTTCGCCAGCGCATCAGCGGCGGCGAGCAGCCCATCGCGCTCATGCCCGACATGTTGGCCACCGCGCGCGAAGCCATGGACCGCGCCGTTGGCATTCGAAATATTTTCAATCCCGCGACTGGATTTGATCCATCGTGCCTTCCCCCCGAGGCGCAGAAATTATTCCATCAGACCAAGGCGCTCATGGACGCCACGCCAGCCGAGCCGCCACAAGGTTTGTTTTTAGGCGGCAAGGAGCCCATTCCTAGCTGGATCTTTATTGATATTCCAAACGCGCTCTACGACGCGGTGCGCGTGGTGTATTCACAAAGCAAGCCGCCATTTCGCGCCCGTCCTTTCGACGTGCAAATCATTGGCGGCGTTGTGCTGAGCGAGGGGCAGATCGCTGAAATGAAAACCGGCGAGGGTAAGACCATCGTTGGACCGTTGGCGTGCTATCTCAATTCATGCGAGAGCAAACAAGTGCACGTGGTCACGGTGAATGATTACCTAGTGCAGCGCGATCGCGACTGGACATTTCCGTTTTTCCGCGCGCTTGGGCTGACCGTGGGTGCGATCCATCCGCAACATATGCAAACCCAGGATGAGAAAGGCGCCGCGTACCGCTGCGATGTTCTTTACGGCACCACGGCTGAATTTGGTTTTGATTATTTGCGCGACAACATGAAGACCCGCGCCGAGGATCAAGTGCAGCGCTCGCGCGACTTCGCGATCGTGGACGAGGTGGACAGTATTCTGATTGACGAGGCGCGCACCCCGTTGATCATCAGTGGCATGGCGGATCGGCAACGTCCGCGCTACGAGTTGGCCAACACCATCGCCATGAAATTGGCGGAGGCGCAGAAACCCTGGACCGCCGCCGACGAAAAAGTGCAAGCATGCCGAGTTGAAATGAGCTCGCTCGAGGGCGACATTCGCAACGCCCGTGAGAAGACCACCATTCCACAAATGCGCAAAGCCATGCAAGAGGCGCGCGCGCGATTGCCGCAACTTGAAGCCAAACGCAATCAATTTAAACAATTCTTCGAAGTGGAACTGGACAAGAAGAAAGCTGTGTTGACGCACGACGGCATTGGAGAGGCGCAGCGCATCGCCAACATTGGAAGTTTTTATGTGGGCGAAAATATGGACATGCCCCACTTGCTTGAGCAATCCCTGCGCGCGCACGTGGTGTATCAACTTGACCGCGACTATGTGGTGGCGCCGGACGGTGATGGCGACATGGGCGTGGTGATTGTCGATCAAAATACTGGGCGCAAGATGGTGGGTCGTCAATGGTCTGACGGTCTGCATCAAGCCGTCGAAGCCAAAGAAGGCGTGAAGGTGAAAGAGGAAACTCAGACCATGGCCACCGTCACTATTCAGAATTATTTCAAGTTGTACAAGCGTCTCGCGGGCATGACCGGCACCGCCGACACCGAGGCCACCGAGTTCCACGAAATTTATCACTTGGACGTTGTGAGCATTCCCACCAATGTTCCCGCGTGCAGAACCGACCGCCACGACCTGGTCTTCCTTGGTGAAAAAGATAAATGGAAGGCGATCATTGATGAGATCGCGCGCATGCATGACATTGGCCGGCCCGTTCTTGTGGGAACAACCAGCGTGGATAAGAGCGAGAAACTCAGCGCCATGTTGAGCAAGGGTTCTAGCATCAAGCACGAGGTTCTCAACGCCAAACAGCATGAGCGCGAGGCCGACATTGTGAGCAACGCAGGGCAACTCGCGGCGGTCATGGTGGCCACAAACATGGCGGGCCGCGGAACCGACATCAAGTTGGGCAAGATCGATCGCGCCGCCTTGATCGAGCATTGGAAAAAGCGCGACATGGCGCCACGCGAAGTGGACGCGACATGGACCGACGCCAAAATTCTTTCGGCGATTGAAAAACATTTGCTGGTGCGCCGCGCCAAGATGGAGCGCGCCGCGGTGGCGGCAATGGATGATTCATCCGCGCACTTGGCCCTGTTGCGACACTGGGTGGTTGAACTTCGCGGCGTCAGCGAAAAGCGCGCGCAAGCGGGAACCGAGGCGGAATTATTGAAGGAACTTGACGCGCTTGGAAGTTTCCAATTGCATCGGTTGCAACTGTGGACCAGCGTTGAGGCAATGGGCGGCCTGCACATCATTGGAACGGAACGCCATGAAAGTCGCCGCATTGACAATCAATTGCGCGGTCGATCGGGTCGTCAAGGCGACCGTGGAAGCAGTCGTTTCTTCCTCAGCCTTGAGGATGATTTAATGAAGATTTTCGCAGGAAAAGCAACGCTTTCGCTTCTGTCGCGTTTGGGAATGAAGGAGGGAGATTCCATCGAGGCGCCCATGCTCAACCGCGCCGTGGAGAAGGCGCAGCGCAAGGTGGAGGAACGCAACTTCCAAATGCGCAAGCAAATTTTGGATTACGACGAGCCAATGGAATATCAACGCCGGAATTTCTACGGATTGCGTCAACCCATTTTGGAGGGCGTTGATATTCGAGCGGCGTCATGGCGATTTTTGGAGCCAGCCATTCATGAGGCTGCTGGTCTTTATCTTGGATCGCTGCATGTGCCGAATTGCGTGAGCGAGTGGGCGCGTGAAAAGATGAACATGCAAATTGAGCCGTCGCGTTTGCGTGGCAAGGACCGCGATCAAATCCACAAGATGTTGGTGGTGGACGCGCTTGAAGAGGCGCAACACAACATTGAGTTGGTGGTTGCGGAAACCATGCCGCAAGAAATGAGTGTGGAGGAGTTTGACATTCCAGGCCTGCAAAAGTGGGCGCTGGATAAATTCGGCGCGAACATTGAAACAGACTTCATCAAGTCGGGCGATCGCTCCGCGGTTCGGAAATTTCTGGAGGCGGCTTCGCACAAACATATTGAATCCATTGATTTGACTCCATTGGATTCACTTTTAGTGCAGGATTACAGCGCCAAGGAATTGTGCTTGTGGTCTGAGCGCTATTTGGCGGTGAAAGTGGAGCCAAATGAATTCATCGAAGCCGAAGATGCGCAAGTGGCCGCCGATCATTTGGTGCGCCGCGCGCGCGAGGCCTATGCGGAACGTGAACGTACTTATCCAATTGATTTCGCCATCAAGTACACCACTGCGCGCTTGCAGGCCGACGCTCAATCGGCCATCACGTCGTTTTGTTCATGGGCCAACACGCGATTTCAAATGGGTTGGAACCCACAGGAGTTGCCAAGTTCAAACCCAGTGGAGTTGCGCGAGTTGCTTCTGACGCAGGCGCGCAAATTTGACGACGCGCGGATTGAAGCGCGCGCGGATGAATGCCTCGCGGCCGGCCGCGAAATGGACGCGGTCGACACTTGGCTGAAGCATGAATATCAAACACCCCTCACCACCCACGACCGCAAATCATTCGCAGGTGATCCCAAGGCAATTGTCGCAGCAAGAATTCGCGAAGCATTACGAAGCGAACTCTCCCAGTTCGAGCGTTGGATCATGTTGCAAACCATCGACAACGCGTGGAAAGATCATTTACGCAGCATGGATCAAATCCGTGACGCCATTGGGTTCCGCGCCTTCAGTCAAAAAGATCCGCGCATTGAGTTCAAGAAAGAATCTTCGCGGCTCTACATTGAGATGATGGAAAGCGTGCAAAATCGCCTGAGTGAAGTTCTACTGAAAGGCGAACTTATGCCGCAAATGCCGCAATCACAAGCTCCCGCGCCGCAATCGCCGGCGCCGCAAGACTCGCCAGTCGCCAACGCGGCCGCCGCCAATCAAGCGCCAGTTGTTGTCACGCAAGTCGCCTCTAAACGAGCGGCAAGCGCTAGTTCTGACATGTCCGCGGTGGTTGGACGAAATGAATTGTGTCCTTGCGGAAGCGGTAAAAAATTCAAACATTGCCACGGTTCCAAAGATGCAGCCGCTGCGCAGGAGCAATCTTTGTAGCGATCACCTTGCCGAGTGGTTCATGCTTGGTTACGCTTCTCCCTTCGCCTCGTTAGCTCAGTTGGTAGAGCAGCTGACTCTTAATCAGCGGGTCGCAGGTTCGAATCCTGCACGGGGCATTGCACTCTTGCTCCGAAGTTTCGGAGTCACCACCATCGCAACCAAGCGATGAATGGCAAGAGCAATGCGAATAAAAGCAACGCGATGATGAGAGTGGCGCGGTTTTTTTTCGCGCGCTCCCGCCACGGATGTTTGCGCAACCGCGTTCCACTGACAAAGCAAAAACACTTGGGACAAATATCCGCGCTGGGGTGCATCTCTGCCGCGCAATCAGGGCAATACACCACCGCATCCTCGGCGTCTGGAGCGTTTACGCCATAGCGGCGCAAATCTTCGGCGCTTGGTCCTTCATCGCGATACTTGGACATGTAAAAAAGTCTACGATTGATTGCCCCGCTTCGCACACCTTTTACGGAGACGCATAAATGGCCGCACTTGAAAGCCAAATGATCGCGCTTGATTCACGCATGCCCCGCTTTGATTTGCCCGACATGATGTCGGGAAAAATGATTCGCAGCGATGACTTCGCCAACCGCCCGGTGCTTGTGATGTTCATTTGCAATCACTGCCCCTATGTGGTGCATGTGCGGGGCGAGCTGGCAAAATTAGGTTTGGATTATCAATCATCCAAACTTGCCATCGTGGCAATCTCCAGCAACGACACGCTGACGCATCCGCAAGATGGTCCAGAGCACATGAAGCGCGCGGCAATTGACGCTGGCTATATGTTTCCATATTGCTTTGATGAAACACAAACGGTCGCGCGTGACTTTCACGCGGCGTGCACTCCGGATTTTTTCCTGTACAACGCGTCGCACACGCTCGCCTACCGTGGACAACTCGACGCCAGCCGACCAAGGAACGCGCTGCCTGTTGACGGCAAGGATGTACGCGCGGCCATTGACGCCGTGCTCGGTGGCGCCAAACCTAGCCCCGATCAACGTCCCAGCATTGGTTGCAACATCAAGTGGCGCGCCGCGCAATGATGTGAAAAACATGCCAATGTTTTGGCTGTTCATTGGGAGGAATCCCCACAACTCCATCGCGCTCCTCTTCTGTAATTGAAATCACTTCAAACCCGCGTAGAAATTTCACGACTTCATCATGCGTGTGGGCGTTCATGGATCCAGCGGGACTTTGCGCGAGAAATGAATCGTGATGCCCGAACAATTGCCCCGCGAATATGCCGCCTAGCTTCAATGCCGCGCATATGTTTTTCCAAACCCCCGCAAAATCCGCCGCGGCGACAAATGGCAAAGAGAAACCCGCGTGGATCAAGTCCAAACTTTGCGTCGGCGCGGACCAACGCGCAATTGGAGCATGCACGCAACATAAACGCGCCGATGTTTCTTGCGCCCCCACCGCTTCAATCGCGGCAGCCTGCGTGGCTTGCAACATGTGCGCATACGCATCCACGGCTTCCACGCGCCAACCTCGCCGCAACAACTCCGCGACTTCCTTGCCTGGACCACACCCTAGATCGCTGGCCACTGCGGCTTGCGGCACATGCGCAAGCGCGCTCAACAGCGTGTCGCGAATGGGTAATGTCAACGCGCGATGCAAATACCTTTCCAAACGCTCGCTGGGAAACCCGGGCACGCAATCGTTCCGAGCATCGTCTTGGTCGTCGCGCTCAGGCATGGTCAACAATTATGGCAGCGGCTTGATGCGAATATTTCGAAACGCAACTTCATCGCCATGATCTTGCAGCGCGATATGTCCGGTGGATTTGGTGGCATACAAAGGAAACTTGGAGAATTTGCTGGCAAGCAATCGCGCTTTCCAATCAGCGCTACCAGCATCGAACGAGCAAATTTGCACGCCGTTCATGTATTGCTCCACATGGGTTCCATTGCACAAAATACGGATGGAGTTCCACTGACCCACAGGCTTCACAATACCTTTGGGCGCGGGATACAAAGCGTAATTCGCGCCCGCGCAAGTCAGGCGATCTTTGCCATCGTTGTGCGCGTCGTCGTCCAGGATTTGCATCTCTGGTCCAGTGTCGTACGTGTTGTTGGCGTTCTCGCTCACGTGGTACATGACGCCGGAATTTCCGCCTTTGACAATTTTCCAATCCAAGGTGAGATCGAAATTCTGAAATTCATCGCGCGTTATCAAGTCGCCGCCAGGGCCCGTGCGAACCAAGCAACCATCGCGCACGGTCCAACCAGTTGGAAAAGAATCTTTCTTGAAACCACGGAAATATTTCGCGGGGTCGCCACCATCAAAGAGCGTGACCCAGCCGTCGCTTGATGCCGTGGCAGTTGGCGCCGTGGATGACACAATAGTTGGAGTGTTTGGTTTTGAATTCGCCTCGGTCGTTGCAACTGGCGCAGCAACCAGCGCCGATGGATTGCCCTGGCCAACACAGGCGCTCAAGAGCATTCCCAAGCCACCGACCAATAGTGCTATTTGATATTTCATTGAGGCGTTGTTCATCGACTCATAGTGACCTGCCACGGAGCATCCCGCAATAGGTTTTTAAGGCCGATCCGTAAAAACTTTCACTTCTTTTTTGACCGCGGTGATAGACCTGAACAGCAACCACGCAACGCTCGCACCAATCGCGGCCAAGAATAAAAACATCGGCCACGTGGGTAGAACGCTCCATTGTCTACTGGCCACTTTGACGCTGCTGACCACGATGAATAAAAACAAGGCCATCACAATTAATTGCAGAACCCGCATCGCGCCAAACACTGGCTTCAAAGTTCGCAGTCGCGCCTGCGAATCCAGCTTCAACCATTGCGCTTTGCGCGGCATGTTCACAAACTCCGGATGTTTCAGCGCCATCCAGCGAATCATTGGCGCCAAGAATGAAAGCCCCGTGTTCATCACGCTGGCGAACACGGGCAAAAGAAACCACGCCACCATGCTCTTGTTCGCAAATGAATCCGGCCGCCCCGCGAAATCAAAGTGCATTGGAAATTTGGCGGGAAGCGTTGGCCACGCCTCAATGGCGGACAACCAAATCCCCACAAGAACAAGCCACGATGCTCCATGCATGAGTCTCATGGGCCGGCGTAATTCAATGGGTTTTTTCAGGGGCCAAGCCGCAGTCTTTCACGAAATGGCGAATGGCGCCAATTTCATCATCGCTACTAAGCGCGTGGTTGCCGCCCTTGGGAATGGAAAAAGACATTTCCTTGCCAGCGAGTTTCACCTTCAAATGATCATGCTTGGTTTCATCGCATGTGCCGCCAAGACCCTCGAACATGTGGACAATGTCGCGCCAATGAATGTTGTGTGAAGTTGGATGCGAGAACAATTGCTTGAGCGTTTGTTGAGCGTGTGACATTGAGTCGTTCCTGGAAATTGCGGGAAATAAAAAAACATTTCAAGCGATCAAAGTGGACTGTACTGGGCTCGAACCAGTGACCTTCTCCGTGTCATGGAGACGCGCTAGCCAACTGCGCCAACAGTCCGTGAACAAAATAGTATACGCAATTCTTGATCAAGTTTTTGCCGTGGCGAAGTCTTGCAAACACCGATCAATTCTTCGCAGCGAGCTGGACTTTCCAAGAATCGCAAGCGTGTCAAAAATTGGCGGACTCACGGTGGAGCCAGTCACGCCAACGCGCAAAGGTTGCGCGATCTGACCAATTTGTTCGGCAAGACCCGCTGTTGTGGCCCACTGGCGAATGGATTCCTCGATGCCTGCGGGCGTCCATGTCTCAACCGCTTCAAGAACCCCGCGCAATTCCTTCAAGCGATCAAGTCCGCTTGGAGTTCCGGCAAGCAACGCTTTCTCAACCTGCTTGGATTTTTCCCATGTCAATTCCTCATCACCCAAGGCGAGCCAACGATTGCCGCGGAACAACTCGTCCAATGTTTTACTGCGCTCATGGCTTGCCGCCACCAGCAGATCAAATTGCGCCGCCGTGATTTTTTTCATGAACTCTGGGTGATAGATCTCGCCATGCGCTTTCACCAGCCCGCTAAATGCTTCGCGCGACAACTTTTGAATGGCGTCTAGATTGAAGGCCAGAAGTTTGACACGGTCAAACTTGGCGGCGGTTTTCTGCACGCGGTCCAGCGCAAAGTTGGCGCACAAGAACGCGTTGTCAAACTTTTCCAAATCGTTGCCCGGTCCCCAACCGTTCAATGCAAGGAAATTGCACATGACTTGCGGTAAATAGCCGGAGCGGCGGAAATCATCCACATTAATTTCCGGCAACTCAATGTTCAACGCCGTGGCCATGGCGGTTGCTTCGGCGAAATCAAGTTGCGAATTCTTGTCGCCCAGCCAAGCGCTGAAACGCGTGGCATCCACGGTGTTGGCGGGCGGAGCGGTCAACTTTTTATCTTGCGCGGTTTTACGCAGCAACTTGTCCTTGTCGCGCTTGCTCATTTTGCTTCCATCAGGATTGAAGATCAACGGCAAATGCCCATACGTTGGCCGACGAAATCCAAGCGCGTCTTGCAACACGATGTGCTTGGCCGTGTTATTGAAATGTTCCTGCGCGCGCAACACAGTGGTCACGCCCATCAATTCATCGTCCACCACAACCGCAAAGTGATAGGTCGGAAATCCATCGGCTTTGCGAATGACAAAGTCGTCAACCTCGCCCGCGGGCAAAGTGGCGTCGCCCAAAATTTCGTCGTGAATGGTGATGGCTCCCGCAGGCGTTTTAAAGCGAATCACCGCTGGTTTGCCTTCTTTCAGCCACGCTTGAACTTGCTCGGGTGAAATAGCATCCGCGCGACTTCGGTCATAGCGATACGCCTCATTGCGCGACTTGGATTCCTTGCGCGCAACGTCAAGTTCCGCAGTCGTATCGAAGGCGTAATACGCTTTCCCTTGCTGGACAAGTTGCTCCAAAAATTTGTTGTATATATCCAGCCGCTCGCTTTGAAAGTAGGAACCAAAGTCTCCGCCGCCACAGCCTTCAAATTCGGGGCCTTCGTTCCAATCAATGCCCAGCCACTTCAAGTCCTTAAGAAACCCAACGCTTGCCGCGTCGCTGGATCGCTTTTGATCCGTGTCCTCTATGCGAAGGATAAATTTTCCTCCTCGACCATGCGCGTAGGCCCAATTAAAAAGCGCGGTGCGCGCCCCTCCCACATGAAGATGGCCGCTGGGACTGGGCGCGAAACGTGTTCGAAGCGAAGGCGTATGAGTCATTTGCAAATCCTAACCAACTTGCCACGCGCCCGTTTTCACGCCACCATGCGCGCGTGAAACTTGGCATTCTTTCAGACAGTCACGGGCGTCACGAACGCACACACAAAGCTGTGCAACTGCTGCTCGCTAATGGCGCAGTTGAGTTGGCCCACTGCGGCGACATTGAAACAGAGCAGGTGATTGATCAACTTGTGGGAATCAAAACACATTTGGTGTTTGGCAATTGCGATCCAGATTGGCGCGTTTTAAGCCGTTACGCGCTTGGGTTGGGCGTGATTGCGCAGCATCCACTTGCGCGCTTTGAATGTGGCGGACGCACATTTGCCGTGACACATGGACACGATTCGGATTGCGTCACAGCGGCGCTGAATGAGGGCGTGAATTATTTGCTGCATGGACACACGCATGTTTGCCGCGACGAACGCCATGGCGCCACGCGCATCATCAATCCAGGCGCGCTGCACCGCGCTAGCGAATTCACAGTTGCGCTGCTGGACACCAACAGCGATGAATTGCAATTCTTGGTGGTGACGTGAGGACATTGCGCGCGCAAGGTTGCGTGCGTAGGATTTTGCGTGTCACCGGTTGTAGCGGCGAATACGATCAAGAGTGAACTGCTTTGTCTAGATCGTGAATTTCTTTCAAATTCATTTCAATCGAAGGCGCATCATTTGACGAACTCCATATCCATGCCGCTTCTTCTTGTTCAAGCCGCCGCGTCGCTCTATCTCATGGGCCTGATCTGGCTGATTCAAATTGTGCACTATCCGCTCATGGGTCATGTGGGTCGCGAGGCATTCACGCAGTATGAGACGCTGCATTCGCGCTGGATCACGCCCATTGTGGCGCTCCCCATGCTGATCGAACTCGCGTGCTGCATTACTTTGGTGGTGAATCGTCCGCCGGCTATTCCCGCCTGGCTCACTTGGTGCGGACTGGCTTTCGTGGTGGTGATTTGGTTGAGCACGTTTTTGCTACAAGTGCCCTGCCATACACGTCTTTCACAGGGATTTGATGCGCAAACGCACGCGCAACTTGTGTCCACCAATTGGATCCGCACGCTTGCCTGGAGCGCGCGCGCCGCGGTGGCTTTGGGCATGGTGTATTTGTTTTGGAAAAACACCTCGCAAGTGATTGAGTGATTTCATCTGCGCAGTTAGCCTAATCACATGAAGACCTTCTCCAAAAGAAGTGACAACAAATTGGCGCGGCCAAGTCTAAATCTTCCTCCGGGCACATTGATCATTGATCCCGAATCCCCCAAACCCGTATTGACAATATTTGGATACTCACCAGAAAGTTTCGAGGAACGAACACTTTCTCACCCCGATGAGGTGAAAGAGTTCATGCAGAAGTGGCCGCTGATCTGGCTGAATGTGGACGGTCTTGGCGACGAGGCGACGCTTCGATCAATCGGCGAAATTTTTAATATTCATCCACTGGCGCTGGAAGATATTGCCGACACATCGCAACGAGCTAAGGTTGAACAATACGACAACCGCGCGACATTTATTGTTGTGCCCATGCCGCACCCTGTTGAACACGAACACGAATTCACCACCGAGCAATTGTGCTTGTATTTGGGCGAACACTTCGTGGTCAGTTTTCAACAGACCGCGCCCGGGGATTGCCTTGAGGTGATTCGCGAGAGAATCCGCCACAAAAAGGGCCGTGTGCGCACCAGCAACGCCGCGTATTTGGCGTACGCGTTGGTGGACACGGTCATTGACGCCTTCTTTCCAATTGTCAGCACCATGGGTGATTCGCTCGATGCCTTGGAGGCGCGCATCATGGATGAATCCAAGAGCTCCCAGATATTTGACATACGCGCGGTGAAAGTAAATTTAATGCGCGTGCGCCGCGCCGTATGGCCCATGCGCGATGCAATTCTGAATATGACAAACATGGATCAAGT
>CANKBX010000012.1 GCA_947480055.1 Planctomycetaceae bacterium | reverse complement strand
GCGTCCGGTTTTTTTGGATGCCCCGCCGGTGGATTCAAACTCATACGTCCTCCAAGGCGGTGGTGCGAAGCGAAAGAATTTCACGCAATTGCCCAGTGCTCAATTCTGTGAGCCATGCTTCGCCACTGGAAATAATCTGCGTCGCCAACTCCATCTTTTGCTGAATCATTTGATCAATGCGCTCTTCAAGCGTTCCGTCTGAAATCATTTTGTGCACATTCACGGTGCGCAATTGTCCAATGCGGAACGCGCGATCCGTGGCCTGGTTTTCAACCGCGGGATTCCACCAACGGTCGTAATGAAACACATGGTTGGCGGCCGTAAGATTTAAACCCACTCCACCGGCCTTCAAACTCAGCACAAAAATCGGCGCCGTTCCTTGCGGATCTTGGAAGCGATCAACAAATTGATCGCGCTTGGCTTGCGGCGTTCCACCGTGCAGGAACAGTGATTCCGTGTCCAACTCGCGGCGAATCATGGTCACAAGAAGGTGTCCCATTTGCCGGTACTGCGTGAAGATAAGCGCGCGATCACCCGCCGCCACAACCTCCTCCAACATTTCAATTAGGCGCGTGCTCTTGCCGCTTCGACTTGAAAGCGACCGGTCGCCGCGGCTTTCAGGAATGGCAAGCGCGGTGTCGAGTGAATCGTCGGACTCGCCAATATTCTTCAGCGCATCCTCGGTGGCAATGTCCGGCAGTTGCGTCTGGCGCAAGAAATGCAGCGGATGATTACAAATTTGTTTCAACTTCACCAACGCGCTCAACACCAAACCGCGGCGACGCAAACCTTCGGCGCGATCAACCTTGGAAAGCATCTCCTCCACCACTTGGTCGTACAAGGTGATTTGCTCGTTGGTCAACGGAACATGTTCGCGCGACTCAATCAACGGAGGCAAATCGCTGATGACATTCAAGTCGGTCTTCAAACGGCGCAACACAAACGGCCGCACCAAATTGCGCAACTTCTCGGCGCGATTGCGATCGCGGTGGCGCTCGATTGGAACAGCGAAGCGGCGCTTGAAATCCGCCAGCGTTCCAAGGTAACCAGGCGTGCAGAATTCCATGATCGACCACAATTCGGTCAGGCGATTTTCAACCGGCGTACCTGTGAGCGCAATGCGATGATCCGATTGAATGGCGCGAATTGCCGCGGTTTGCTTGGTGGGCGGATTCTTAATGTGTTGCGCCTCGTCAAGAGCCACGCGGCGCCACGCGATCTTCTCCAAATCTTCCTGATCACGCGCAACCAAGGCGTATGTGGTGATCACCACATCTGACTTCTCCGCCACTTCCTTCAGCTTTTCGCCTTGGGGCCGATCAAGTCCGTGATGGATATGCACAGTTAACTCAGGCGCGAAGCGAGTAAGTTCACGATTCCAATTTCCCAGCACGCTCATTGGCGCCACCAACAATGTTGGACCAACGCGCTCGCCTTCGGGACAGTCTTGGCGCTCAATCTGAAGCAACGCGATCAACTGAATTGTTTTTCCAAGGCCCATGTCATCCGCAAGACACGCGCCAAGTCCGTAACGACCCAGGAACGCAAGCCATCGAAGACCTGACAATTGATATGGCCGCAACGAACCTTGAAATAATTTTGGCTGCTCAAGTTGAGGCATGCGATCGATCGCGTCGATTGGACCAAACACTTCCGCGACCCAACCCTTGGCGTCCATTCCCACAACTGGAATTCCATTTGCGTCATCGCCAGCGCCGTGCGCCAAACGCAACGCCTCCAGCAAGGACATTTGTCCACCTGGATGTTGCTTCAAGAATTTCAAACCCGCCTCAAGATCTTCCTTGCGCATTTCAACCCAACGATTGTTGATGCGCACCAACGGCGAACCCTTACGCGCCAACGCTTCAAAGGCCTCCATGGTGAGCGGCTGATCGCCCAGCGCGATTTGCCAGGAATAATTCACCACGCTGTGCAATCCAAATCCGCCTTTTCGCCCAGCAACCATTGAGTTTGTGAGCATTTCAGGGCTTGGACCATCGCCTTCAATAAACAACTTCGCGCCAATGCGAGTGCTTGAAGCGCCCCACCAATCAGGAACCGTGCACTGCACGCCGCTCTCTTCAAGCAGTGGCTTGATGTCGCGCAAGAACACGTAAGCCTCGGCTGTTGTCAGATCAAGTCCGGTTGGAGAAGTTTCTTCAAGCGCGTCCTCGAACTTTGGCCACAAGCGCGAGACACGCGCGAGTTCGCCTAACAGCAGCTCGGCGGTTTTTTCCGCGGCTTGATTTGCGCCACCACGGCCCGATGCTTGCGCCCAAATTGTTTCGGCTTCTAAAATCGTTGGCGGGTCTTCATTCGTGATCAATTGAAATGAAAGTCTCCACGCATGCTTGTCCTCTTCGCCCTCTTGCTTGGTGAAGAGCGCGCTGGATGGTTCATCCAGTTGCAACAGAAGATGCATAGGACGACCTTCGCCAATGTCCTCCAGAATGGCCAACCATTGACGCACGCCACGCACCAAACTGACATCGCCCACCGCGAGATTTTTCACCTCGATGTTGTTGCCAAGAAGACCGCCAAGCCACGCCACATGTGGATCCACCGTGGGGTCGCGGTCTTCAATCGCCTCGACATAATTTTCCGCCAGCATCACTTGGCGCAGGAATGAATCCACGCACGCGTTTAGAAATGACTCCAACACAAGCCAACCTTCACCATCATGCGCATCGGTCACAGCCCTGCAAATTGGCGGCATTCCCGCTAAAAGCGTGGCGGCGCGCTCGGCGATGGCGGCGTCATGCAGCCAGGGACGCCAATGCGCCTTGACCACGCCGCTGCGATCTTGCTGCACGGTTGGAACCACGCGCTGATCCTCCATCAACTCCAAACCAAATCGCGCGGCGGCGCACCAAAATTGAAATTCATGGCCGGTGTGCTCGTGATTCAGTCCGCCAGCCATTTCAAACGCGAGAAGTTTTTCCTGCACTTCATTCACCGGAATGATGAGTGTTGGAACTTGCACCGTGTCCAAATGAAGATCCGCGCCATTGTCCACATCGGTATCCATGGCCACGGCGAGTCGATCGCTCGGCGCAGGATTTTTATTATCAAATGGAAGCAGAAGTTGCATGGAACTGCTTGTCGCATTTTCCGCGACAGCAAATCCAACACGCGCGGCAAGTTCACGCAGATCCGCTTGCGCGCATGCGAATGGATGATTCGCGATCACTTCTGATTTTGAATCGTCTGTCGCCGCGACAATTTTTTCGTGGGCGCCGGCTTGCGACAACTTTTGAAAGAGGGAGCTTGACTCTCCCCAAATGTGGAGTTGATCACCGTGCCAATTTGCGTGAAGTACAAACATCAGGGATACGGATTCTTTTTTAAAGTGCGCCGAACATGAATGATTGCGCTGGGACTCGAACCCAGAACATGCTGGTTAAAAGCCGGCTGCTCTACCAATTGAGCTACGCAATCAAGAACGAACAATGGTACAGGCATCTGATCTTTAATTTATGCCGTTTTTTTTGAAATATTCTAGGACTTTCCTAAAGTCCGAGAATAGACTCCTCCGATTATTAGTTATGGATCTTTTTAAATTTGAGCAAATAAAGGTCCATAAATCTGTGTATTTGAATTTGCAGTTCTCGTGTTTGTATCGGACTATGTTTCTAGACCCGTTTCAATTTGTCTGGAGGAGATTTCTGAAAGCGTTTGAAACAAATTTATTCAGGAGTAAAAGTCATGCATGTAAATATCCCAATTGTTGATCGTTTCGTTGCGTACCTCGCGGATGAGAGGCACTTCAGCCCCTACACCGGTCGTTGTTACGCCATGGATTTAAGTCAGTACGCCGATTCGCTATGCGCCACCGGAAAAATTTCATTGGACATGGCGGTGGAAATGGCCGCGATGGAATCGCGCAAGGCAAACATTGACGGTCGCAGCGTGACCGCGCGTATGTTGGCTTGCGATGTTGAAACCATTCGCGGTTTCTTGGCGGAGTTGAGCGATAAGAAATATTCGCTTGCCACCATGGCGCGCAAAATTGCCACGCTACGTTCCTTCCATAAATGGATGGAGAAAACTGGTTTCACCAAAAACAATCCAATGACCATGATTCGCTCGCCAAAGCAAGCCAAGCGCTTGCCCAAGGCGATCACCGTGGATCAAATCGAGCGCTTGCTCGCGGCTCCCGATGCTGAGGTACTTCTTGGCGCGCGCGACCGCGCCATTCTTGAATCGCTTTATGCCACCGGCATGCGCGTGAGCGAAGTGGTTGGTTTGAATCGCGGCGATGTGGTCTTTGATGCGGGATCGGAAAGTGTGAGCCTTCGTGGCAAGGGCAAACGCGAACGAGTTGTTCCGCTGAATCCCAAAGCTGTTGAATCCGTGCAGCATTATCTTGCCAAACTTGATGCCGAGCGGAATGTGGCAAAAACCCCGACTTCCCCGCTGTTTGTGAACAAAAATGGAACTCGCTTAAGCACGCGCTCGGTGCGCCGCAAGGTTGCCAAGTATTTAGTGCAAGCTGGTCTTGATCCAGACATCAGCCCACACACCATTCGACATTCATTTGCCACGCATCTGTTGATGAGCGACGGCGTGAATTTGCGCGAAGTGCAGGAGTTGCTTGGACATCAAAGTTTAAGCAGCACGCAGATCTACACCCATCTCACTTCATCGCGCACGCGCGAGGTATATGACAAGGCGCATCCTCGGGCCGAAGCCAGCTGAATTGAACAATGAGTCAACCGTTCAAGACGCTCTCCGCAAGGCGGGGAGCGTTTTCACCAACGGCTGTGATATGTCCAAGCTTGCGTCCAGGCCGCGGTGACTTGCCGTAAATATGCGCGGTCACATTTTGATTTTGTTCATGCGTATCAACGACCACCGTGCGGGCCACGGTCGCCGCGCCAATGGATTCTTTCACAAGCAAGTGTGCGTTGATATTTTCTGGCGCCTCAAGGGACAAAGGAATTGTTCCAACAAGATTGATCATCACGGCCTTGGCATGCGTGGCGGTTGAACCAAGTGGTTGGCGCGTGACGGCCAGAATGTGATTTGTAAATTGACTTGTCACGGCGCCTTCAATGGACCAATGTCCACTGTTGTGAACGCGTGGAGCCATTTCATTGGCGATCAATTGCTGCCCCGTGGGCGTGTTGCGCACGAAGAACTCAACGCACAAAATGCCTTCGTAATCAAGGGTTTCCATCATCTTTGCAACCGCCGCCTGGGTGTGTTCAAGCAGTTCGGGCAAAACGCCTTCGGCTGGAACGGACGTCTTGTGCAGAATGCCGTTGACGTGTTGATTGAGACACGGCGGATAAAAATAAATTGTGGCCGCCGAAGGTGCGTTCGACGTGGCGGACTTGATTGTTGCGCCCGAGGCAGTCGCGCCAATGTGATACCCGCGCACCGCGATCAAGCTGATTTCAAAATCAAATGCAACGAACGACTCAAGAATGCAAGGAACGTTTGCGAGTTGTTCAAACGCCTCCAATGCGCGCGCGGAATCCGTGATGCGACGCTGACCCTTGCCGTCATAACCCTGCCCGCGAGTTTTCAACATGGCTGGCAACCCAACATGCTCCAACGCCGACGCCAGATCAGCCTCGCAAGAAACTGCCGCAAATTTTTGCACATTCAAACCAGCCGCTTGAAAAAACTTTTTCTCTTGAATGCGATCTTTGGCAACTTTCGCGCATGCTGGCGAAGGGCGCATGGGCGCGAAACCGGACAGCGCTTCAAGGGTGGCTTGCGGCACATTCTCCCATTCAAAGGTGAATACATCCACGCCGCGGGCAAATTCTCTGAGCAACTTTGTATCCGTAAAATCCCCGCGAATCACTTCACCGAATGCTTCAACGCAACACTCGCCCTGGGGCACGAGAAACTTGAATGAATGCCCGAGTTTCAAGCCAGCATGCGCCAACATTTGTCCAAGCTGGCCGCCGCCAACAATTCCTATGTTCACCGAGCGACGTCCTTCGCGCCCGCCTGTGATGGATCAGGATTGCTAAGAACAATGTGCGCGCGAGCGGCGCGGTCCGCCGCCAACGCCGCGCGAATTTGGGGGTGATCATGCGCAATGATTGACGCCGCGAGTAAGCCCGCGTTCTCCGCGCCGGCGCGGCCAATGGCCAGCGTGCCCACGGGAATTCCTGCGGGCATTTGAATGATGGACAACAACGAATCCACTCCTTGCAACGCGGCGGTGTGCACGGGAACACCAAGCACGGGCAAAATTGTTTTACTGGCGCACATGCCGGGCAAGTGCGCGGCGCCTCCGGCCCCGGCGATAATCACGCGCAGTCCGCGCGCGGCCGCCGTGGACGCATATTCAAACAACAGATCTGGCGTGCGATGCGCGCTGACAACGCGGCACTCATGCGCCACACCAAGCTTGGTGAGCATGGATGAAGCGTGCGCCATGGTTTCCCAGTCGCTTTGACTTCCCATGATCACGCCAACAAGTGGATTGGTATGCGATGTCATATCCATTGCAACTATCCTACGAAATGAAATTCACTCGCCAAAGCCCTGCTTTTTAAGGTATTCGCGCATGGAAATGGCGAAGCGCCCATTTGCGACCACGGCCGCGGTGTCATGCGTCGCGTCGGGAATGATCTCTATAAATCCATCGCCCTTTGCGGTCACAACGCCGGCGCGACGATCGGCCTCTTGCAGCGCGACAATTTTATTTTGAAGATTCTCAACCGCGCGCTCCAAGTAAAATGAGTCGCGACCGCCAACAAGCAAGTGCACCTTGGTCGCGAACACGGGGGCGAGTTCCTTCCAGTTGCGCGTGACGAGACGAACAATGTCGTACTTGCTCCAATATTTTTCAATCAAGTTGTGGTTGATCTTGCCGGTTGCGGGATCGAACGCGCGTTGCGGAAGATCTTGCCGAATTCCTGGTGGACCAAAACACGCGGCCCAAGAATCCCACTGCTCGCCCGAGCCGCCATCCGGATCAAGAGCGCGCTCCATTCCAACTTCTTGCGCAACGGTCATGAGCACTTTTTCATCAACGGGGCCAATTGATTTACGATATGAACCCTGGAATTTTCCCTGGGCATCCGTGAAAATAGTTTCATCGCGATACAGATCGCATAATTGAAACGCGCTGAAGTCAACGGGATCCGGCGAACTGGACCAACAGCCGCCGAAATCGTTGGGATGCGTCAACAGCAGCCATAAACTACTCCATCCGCCGCTTGAATGGCCGGTTAACAACCGAGCCGCGGGATCGCGAATTAGGCGAAATCGCTCCTGAAGAAGTGGAATAAATTCTTGCACAAGCGCGTTGGCGCGCGGTCCATTCAGTTGTGAATTGGCAAACGCGTGATGACCCAGCGGTGATTCTGGATCCAGGATCACCCACACCGCTTGCGCGACCACGCCAGAATTTGACGCACGCAACAGGCGAATGGTGGAATCAATATCGGTGAAGCGTCCGCCGAAACCCGGAATGACATACACGGTTGGCCAAACTCTACGAGGAAAGTTGACGTTGTTGTATTCCTTGGGCAACACAACCGCGGCACGTTGACGCGTTGCCTTTCCGGTGGCCAGAGAGAGCATGGGACTGGCTTCGTCAATCCACACCACATTCTCTATCGCGGGCAATTCGATTTCTGGAAGAGACTCGGTGAGCTCGATCACATGTGTGTCGCGCGCGATTGGATCAAACGTGATTGTCACTGGCTTGGAAAATAAATTACCGGGACTATGATGCCCGCGTTCGCTGTGGTGATTGTCAAACACCGCCTGCACTTGGTACTCGCCCGAAAGTTTATCCAAAGGAACTGGCCACCCCGCCGCGTTGGAATCAATCACGATGGGCTTTCCGGGCTTGAGCGATTGAACAAAAACGCTATAGATTGGCTGCGGATCTTCAAAAAATGGACCATCCGCGGGGTCGCCTTGATTCTTGGAACGCGTGCTATTTAAAAACAATTTAAGCCGGCCAGCGGCGGCTCCCTTGTCCACAAGTTCTTGGGATTGAATTGGAAGGACAACTTCAATCCGATCAGATTCCGCGCCAAACGCGGGAACACTCGCGGCGCCAAAAGAAACGCCAATCGAAACGCCAAGAACATGCTTTAAAAAATAGAGGTCCATCGGAGAGTGCATTCACATCCATGCTATCGGTAGACTCCGATTGTGCCTTCGCTGAAGACTTCCATCTTTGTATCACTTGCGGTCGCCCTGCTTGCATCTTGCAATGGTGGAAGCAGCACGGAACGAATGGCAAACCGCGTGATCAACGGAATGAGCGATGGAGTTTCTGGCGCGGTGGACAAACCCATTGATCTTGTCTTTGATGATTCAGCGGATGTGCTTGATGTGCATGTGAAAAATGTTTCGGGCGATGTTGTGATCCGCGGCAAGACCAAAGAAGCCACGGGCGACTCGCTTGTGCGCATTGAGCCGCGGATTGAAATTCGATCAGCCAACGATCCCAAAATGCAGTTGGAGAAAATCAAATGGTCAGCGCATCTTGACGCGAATGATTCTGGAGGACACACGTTGGTGATAGAAGTTGTGAGCACGGACCCCGACGCGTGGTTTGTTGGCTCTGATATTGAGGTGGATGTTGCGAGATTGGGGGCCGTAATCGTGAATACGCGGCGCGGAAAAATTATTGTGGATGACAATCGTGGCCCAGTTGACCTAAGCACCACGGGCGGTGAAATTCGTGTGCGAACCCCGTGGCCCATGGATCAACCTTGCGCCATGGTGAACAAGGACGCGGACATTAATTGGAGCACGCGTGGCGAAAGCGCGGGCGAATTTGATTGCGAAACCGTGGGCGGAAATATTATTTCGTATTGCCGCTACGGAAGGTGGACCATGGTGGATAAACGCAATGACCAAAACTCGCTGCATGCCAATTTAAATGCTGGAAAGAATCCAATCGTGATGCGCAACGTGGATGGAGATATCCGCATCACCATTGTGGAGGATCCGCACAGCACTGGAACATTTCATTGGCCTTGAACCGCGGACAAACCACAAGAAATACCCATCATGAAAGAAGTCCAAGACCATTGGTTTCGTAAAGCCAAAGAAGATGGCTATCGCGCGCGCAGTGCGTATAAATTGTTGGCGATCGACGAGCGCTTTCGAATTTTGAAACGCGGCATGCGCGTGCTGGACGCCGGCGCCGCGCCTGGATCGTGGACTCAGGTGGCCTCTAAAATAGTTGGCGAACGCGGCGAAATTGTGAGCGTGGATTTAAAACCGATTGATCCACGGGGACTTCCCAAAAATGTGCGCTTGATATGCGGCGATTTGCGCCAAATTTCATTGGCGGATTTCGGCGGCTATTTTGACTTGATTCTTTCCGACATGGCGCCGGACACCACTGGCGTGCCCATGGCAGACGCCGCGATCAGCGTGCGGCTTTGCAATGCCCTGCTTGATTTGTCCAAAGAAGTGCTGAAAGTTGGCGGCGATTTGGCCATGAAAGTATTTGAAGGCGGTGAATATTTGGAATTACTGGCGCGCGCTAAAAATATATTTTGCGAGGCGCAAGGATATAAGCCCACTTCAAGCCGCGCCGAGAGCGTGGAAATGTTCATCGTGTGCAGCGGATACAAAGGACGCAAATTTGACCAAGCCACCACGGCCACGCGTGTGAAGCCGCCCCTTGGACCAGGTTGGAAAAGCGGCGGATGATTGTGGACATGGCATCTATCATGTGTATGCCATGTCAACGCACGACACATCCAAGCAACACATCGCCCGCTTTGAGCCGGTGATTGCCGTCACCATGGGCGACCCCATGGGAATTGGTCCCGAGGTGGTGGCGAAAGCGTTGTGTGATCCAGCGATTTTGCGGCTGGCAAAATTTGTTGTGTACGGACAAAATCAACCGCTTGTTGACGCGGCGGATCGCGCTGGCATGCAGCCATTTTGGTTTCGGATTGCCAAGGAAAATATTCCAGCCACGCGCGGGGTTGCCGCAGAACCTGTGGTGATTGATTACGGCCACGAAGATTCACTGCCGCAAACTCATGCGCCGAGCCGGGTTGGCGGATTGCTTTCCAAAGCGTTTGTGGAAGATGCGATCGCGGACGCGCTTCGACCCATTGGCGATGCGCGGCGCGTGGACGCGGTGGTGACGGCGCCAATCTCAAAAGAAAGTTGGTCGGTTGCCGGTTTCAAATGGCCGGGGCACACGGAATTATTCGCGGCGCGTTGCAAGGCCACACGCCACACGATGTTGTTTGAAAGTCCGCGGTTGCGGGTGGCGCTGGCCACGGCGCATGTGCCGTTGATGGACATTCGCAACATGCTCACCATTGGCCGAGTTTTTGATCCGATTGATCTTGGCTACAACTATTGCCGTCAACTTGGAATTGAAAAACCAAAAATCGCGGTGTGTGGCTTGAATCCGCACGCGGGTGAAAATGGATTGTTTGGCGATGAGGAGGAGCGCGTGATCGCGCCCGCGATCGAGATAGCGCGGCGCAACGGCATTGATGTGCGCGGACCATTTCCAGGCGACACCATTTTCATAGACGCCGCCGCTGGCAAATGGGATTTAGTGGTGGCCATGTACCACGATCAAGGTTTGATTCCGGTGAAGTTGCTGGGATTTGACCGCGCCGTGAACACCACGATTGGGTTGTCCATTGTTCGCACAAGTCCAGACCACGGAACTGCGTTTAATATTTCCGGCAAAAATACCGCCAGCCCCAACAGCATGAAGGCTGCGATTGAATTGGCGGTGAAATTAGCGCACGCCAAATTTGCCCAGGCCGCGCATGCCAAGGACGATCCCAAGGACCATGCGATGAAAGATCAAGCCGCGAAAGACGCCGCGCTTGACGCGCTTGGATTTGAAGACACCGAAGCGGAATAAAATACGCCGGTCGGCGATTCCATCTTTGCTGGCTTCGATGTCTTCAAGTGGGCGCCCGCGTGTTTTTTACGCCAACATGAAAGTGCCCACCAAGCCTAGAACGTACGCGCCCATCCCGGTCAACTTGCTGAATTCACTTTGTCTTTCTCGTGATCTTTGTAGCGCGAATTTTTACCGGCACGGTTTCCGCGGCGGGCGCGCTTGGTGACGGCGCGCTCGTTGGCGGCGCGACTGCTTGTTTATCAGCGCTGGTTTCATTTGTGCGTGAGCCTCGACGAGCGCCGGCGATAGCGGCCGCGCCAACGGCGACAATTGCGCCCGGCGTAGGAACAAGACTTCCATCCACGCGAAGGTTGTCAATGCGCGCGTTGCCGCTGGAACTTGTCGCTCCAGAGAACTGCACCCGCAATCGAAGCGACCCGTTGTCGGCGAATGTGTAGGAGGAAAGATCCATGGAATGGATTTGCCACTGCGTGGTGCTGGCGGAAATCACACCAACATCATTCCAGAGTTGACCGTTCCAAACTTGCACAAGCATGTTTGAAAATCCGCTGGCGCTGCGCCGCGCGGCCACGCTGAACTGCAATCGATTCACGCCCTGCGTGTCCACATCGATCACAAGCGACTTTGTGTTTTGCGAAAGGCCCGTGACAGTGAGGGCTTGCCCCGCAAGAACTCCGCTGACGGCATTGATATCGGTTCCAACCAACGGACTGAGGCCGCCCGTGAAATCCGCCAACGAAAGTCCGCCGTGCCCGTTGTCTGCCGTCAACATGGATGGAATCGGGTCCACCAACGCGTTGAAATTCCACGCGGCCACAACTTCCGCCGAGGCGCTTTGAGCGCAGAACAACACCGTCGCCATGAAGGCGAACCATTTCGTACTTACTGACATTTTCCAACTCCTCTATGTATGAATTATTTGGCCGACAACATTTTTGAAATTGATCCCAGAAACACTTTCTAGAACGCAATCACGCGATCATTTCCGCGTGGTTGCCTTGTACGACACAATCCTGAAGCTTTTTAATTTTGCCGCCTTTTTTCTAGAAGATTTTATAGATTTATTTTCGTAGCAAAGGATGGTCGAGCAAGCCCATGCCAACAGCTTGTCAAGAAACTCTTGTCAAGAGCGCATCAATAGTGTTCTTGTCAACGGCTTGTCAAACGCCCTCTTGTCAAGCCAACTGAAATTACAAACCGCGGAAGTGGTTTGGATCGATGAGCCAGAGCCAATCATCGAACAAGAATTCCACGCGCGCCGCCAACAGCGCAATGCGACCCATGACCGTGAAGCCAAATGACGCGCCGAAGGTGATCATGAGATACCAAATGCCCACGCGCGCGGCGCCGCCAACCACGCCCTTGTGTTCCACGCTGAAGAAGAAATATGCAAGACAGCAAATCACGCCCGTCACCAACAACACATTCGCCACGCTTGCCCACCAACTATCCCACATATTTGTTGCGCCAGACGCATCCGTAACGGAAACAACTAGCGGCTTCATGGTGGCCGCAGCCTGCGCCATTAAATCGCTTTCAACATGGCTGACGATTTTCAACCCCGCCGTAACGCCAACAATAAACGCGAGCGGCCACGCGCTAATCCAACCGCCACGCGGCAGAAGTCGCCACAACATCATCACGCCAAGAATCAGCGCAAAGACCATGCTGATTTGCTGCAACATTTCTGGCGCAACAAGCGACGGCTGCACCAAACTTTTCACAAGCCCCGGCGTGAGCGCGCCGAACATTTTTGGAACCAGCGTGTCCCAGAAACCAATCACGCCCCAGTACGCCGCGCTGACTCCAACCACAAGTGATTCCGCGATTTTGTAGAACGGATTATCGGCGTACAAGAAACTAAATATCGCCAACGTGAAGAACGCCGCAAGCCACAGGCCGATGGTGCGCGGCCACGACATTGTGATTTCTGTTTGCGCAGGATTTGCTTTCTGCGCGGCGATAAATTCCAGTGGCGGAACTTGTTTCCATTCTTGCCATGACATGGTTGTGCCGCTTGCTAAAGAAGTTGAGGTGATTGATGGCGCAGTTGCTGGCGCTGATACGGCAGTTGTTGACGCACTGGTTGACGCGCTGGTTGACGCGCTAGTTGACGCGCTGGCTGACGCACTTGCCGCCCCCGCCGCCGCGGAATTCACGGCCGCCGTATCCGGCAATGTCACCGTGACATCGGTGCGCTTCACATACACGCGACCAAGTCCTTGACCAATCATGCCACGCGCCACAAGTAGCGCCACAAAGACCGCGCCAATGACCAACCATGTTTTTGCCTGGCGCGTCATGCGGCACCTCTACGCTTGCGCGCGAAGAAAATAACGTTGCCAACAATGATCAATCCCACCATGAGCAAGTGCGCCACCAACTGCGGGCCCATGCGCCGCTGCGCCTGCAAATATTTGGGCGCCGTGGCCACGCCATCAACCGCAAGTGACTCGTTGACCATGGATTCATATTCCGCCGCGCCTTTGATGGCGCCCAACAATCCAGCGATTTGCTGCGGAAAATATGGATACAACTGCGGGGCGCTGACGCCGGTACAGCCCGCGACAAAATTCATTTCCTCGTTCTTGGCGCTGATGACATATTGCACCCACTCTTTGCTACCGGGATACCCAGCGCTGATGCTGATGAGCAGTGGAAACTGCGAAGCCATTTTCACGTCCTTCAACATTGGAATGTTGCTGGTGGCCTCGCCACGCGAATCTTTTGGAAACGCTTTTGCAAAATCCGTGAGCAACAATTTCATCACGGCCTCGTTGCCCGCTTGATAGCCCATGTTCACAAAATCCTCGCCCTCTTTCAGCGCGGGATAATCGTCGCGAATTACATCTTGAATTGTTTGCTGCGCCACTTGATTGCCCAGTGGCCACAACGCGATGAACACCATGCGAAGATTTTTTGCGGCACATTGGCGCACCAAACTTGTCGCCATGGGTTGCAACTCGCCAGCGCTGGCCGGATCGTAATCAAATGAAATCAGCACCAAACTGCGCGCTGGCAATTGATCGATCTCTTGAAAGACCGCGCGCGCGGCAAGCGTTGGCGCCTCGGGCAAAGTTTTTCCAGTGACGCCAATCCACAAGATGGGACCCGACACGGCAAGAAACATAAGTAGGAAAATCCAGCGGCGGTCAACGCGATCCAGCCGCTCAAACCACGGACGCGCCGACGCGTTTGTGTTGTTGAAATTTCCGGCGCTCACGCGTCACCCCCGCCAAGCCAACTGCGATCAATGCCGAAAAGAATTCGCAAGCCCGTGGCCGCAACGCCCAGCGCAATTCCAATCATGATGGCGCGATTGCCCGCGGTGTTGAACACTTGCATGACATAGATAGAGAGATTTTCCAAACGCAAACCCGACGCCCAATCAGGAAACCAACCCGTCAGCACCACGCCCGCGAATGTGCGACCGAGCAACACAATGAACGCCGTGACCAAAAGCAAAATGGCCTCGGTGTTCTTGGCGCGAAACGCGCGGAACGCGGCGCTGGCCACAAAGAACGCCAACAACGCAAACATGGTGCTGGTGAGCGGCGTGATCATGTATTCATAAATCCAACTCCACGCGGAGCCCTCGGCATCATTGCTACCGCTGTAGGCCGCTTGGGGAAAACTTGGATTGGGATGAATACCAATCTTCAACATGCCAATGAACAGCGTGATTAAAAAACTTCCAAGCGTGATGACGCTGTAGCCCCAACCCGCGTCGCGCCTGCTAAGTTTTTCCAAATGTTGCTTGGCCAAACTTCCGGCGCCCAGCACGAACGCGATCGCGGCCACCACGTTGAAAACATCGGCGAACATTTCGCCCGCGCTCTCAGCCAGCGGAACAAATGAACTGAGCATCATGGCGAAGCCGGCAATGATTGCGATCCACATTGGAATGATGCGCTTCATGTGTTAGCCACCCAACACTTTCTGCAATACGTACAAGAACCAGCCGACGACGACGGTACTAGGAGCAATGACAAGAATGGTGGACGCAAGCACGCCCCACGCGATCAACACCACCACGGCGAATTTGCCAACATCTTGGCCGCGCAAAGTTCCAAGCTGCGCTGGCTCGCCGCTTAAATACGCGCTGGCTGCGAAAAATTCCTCGCCGATCAATGTGTAGTCGCAGGCCGCGACAAAGAAAGGAAGTTGGCTGCTTTCCGCGGTGCCGGCGATTTGAATTGCGCCAATGGCGTTGCCAGTTTCGGCAAAAATTAAACTCTCCGCGAAGAAGCAGCCCATGTAAAAACAAGTCGCGGGCTTCTCGCGCACCATGGAGCCGACCACGTGCGCCACATATCCAAATTGATCGTCGGTGATGTACGTGATGCGGTCGGCGGAGAAACCATCGGCGCGACCAGCTGAAAGATAACTGGCGCGCACAGTGTCGCGCGCGGCTTCCATGACAAGCGATCGACACGTTGGCACTTCAATGGTCGCGTCGTATTCGGCGGCGGTCTTTGCAACGCGGCCAAGCATGGTCAAGCCGGCGACCGTTTGAATGTTGTCCATGTCTTGAATGCCGGGCACAAACAAAATGGATCGACCCATTTCCGTGGCGCGGCCCACGGCGTTGTCCACCGCTTCAAGCGCGGCGATGCGGCGAATGCGAATGGGTCGACCACTTTTGGCCAGCCACACTGACACGGTCACGGCGGCGCCAATGAACACAATCCATAGGAAAAGCGCGGTCTTTTCGCTGTTAAACCAAGGGGGCGCGGTCGTGGTTGTAGGCGTGGCGATGGCGGTATCCACCAACGGCGCGTTTGAAATACAACTGGATAACAGCGCGGACGCGCTTACGCAACACATCGCAATACATAGAAAGGTGGCAACGCACTTCCACGAATGATTCGTGAAGATCCTGCAAAGGATCTTGTGCGTGATGCGCATTTAAACAATGTAACCGAAATTTTATGTCGCGATGCGTTCAACGTTGGCGCGTGGCACGGTCACAACGCCGCCGCGCTCAAGCGCAACTTCCAACACGCGCGCCTTGCCGCCGGAATCAAGCATGGCTGGCTTTTCGGGCAGAGCTGTAATGGCGCCGATCAAACCAAAATGTGGATCTCGAATAATCCGCACCACCACGCCGGCAGACAATTCACCGCCGGAGTCCTGCGCAGTTTCTATTACTGAAGTATTGGCTTCATCAAGGGGAACAACAATTTCTGGTCGCATCACGCCCGCGCGAATTTGCGTTGCGCCGTTCACACTGCACTCGCGCCCTTGATGGCCCGCGAGCAAATCAAATGTGCGACGCGCCATGGCGATCTCGCCGAACCCCTCAGTCAAGATCAGCGTGAGCCCGCACTTCTCACTGCCAGTGATGGCCACGCCCAAGTCGTAACCAAGAAAGTCGCGCAGGTCGGCGTCATCCATGCCACCAGAAACAATCGCCGCCACGCCAAGTGATTTCGCCTTGGCGATTGCAGTCGCCGTCATGCGAGCACCGCCAATCACAACGCAACCTTTCATCTCGGGCCGAATTAAATCTTCGTGCAACTCCTCGTCCGCCGCGCGACACGCCAGCGCAATCGGTCCGCGCGCCTCGCCACCCACGCCAAAAATGCCTTGCACAAGCGCGGCGCTGGTTTCGATCACGGCGCCTTCGCTCGCCAACACTTCAACAACGCGCCCAGGCACATGCGCCAAAATTTCAATCGGTTGCGGAGCGCCGCGCAAAAAAACCATACCGCTGGAATCGCTCACGCTTTCAATGGTGCCGGTGCCAGCGGATTTCACTTCAGTCTTCATCATGCCGAACACGCCCTTACTGCGCGCGATTACTTCGCCAGCGGTCACAGCCTCGCCAACTTTTTTCAACATCAATGCAGGCAAATCTTTTGGCGGACAGGCAAGCAAACTCGCCACTTTCATTGGCGTGATATCACCATCCAAATGCGTGAATGCAATCACGGTTGCGCCTTGCACGCGGTCGCCCAACGCCACTTGCACATTGCCCGCTGTGGGCAAAGCGCGGCGTGTGCGATAGATGCAACGGGCGCTCACGCGAAGACCTGGTGTGTATGCCTTAGCCATGGGTGAAAGAACTTACTGTGTTGGAAATATTCATATTGATGATTTGACTTTATCCATACACACGCAATGCTTTGATCCATTTGTTCAAGCATGCGCGACGCTCTAACAAATCAGTGGGCAAAGCAAGCGGCCTTCCGCGCGCGTCAAAGATCACGCCAAGCGGACCGCCGCGAACTTTGCGCGTGACGGCTTTGCCCGGACCCGCGCCAAAATCAAATCCGCGTTCGGGGCGAACTTCTATCTCCGCTTCCGCGCCTGGCGAAAGCGCGACTTGCGCAATGTCGCCGCACAGCAGCGCGCCGCTGGCGTCGGCATCTTTGTGTTGCTCCACTGCATTGGCGCCAGCAGCATTGTGCGCCGCATTCCCCTGCTGCGCATCTCCAGCCTTTGTGATCTTCATGGACCACGCAAAGCACGGCTTGGACATTTTTCCCTGTCCCTTGGCGCTCACCGCGCTGCCCAACACAATCAAGCAATCTTTCTCAACCACTTCAAGCGCGGCTTGCGAATGCACACTTGCGAACACGCCCAAGTGCGGCATCATAAAAATGCTGTCCTTGGCCAATTCGGTGAAACCTTCGGGCTCGAAACTATCCAGCAACATCGCGGCGGTTTGCTCCAGGCGCGGCGCATGACTGAGCACGCCACCAGAAGCCACCAGCAAATCCATGCGCATGCGGTCAACAAGGCTGGCACCCGCGTCTTGCTGCGTAAAGACATCGCCCACCGTGCGCTGCTGTTGCACGCCTTTTAGATTTGTGGCGAAAGATCGATGCTGCACAAACGCAAGTCGAAGCGCCTCGCGCGCAACGGCTTGCTCAAAGATGAGCGCCTCAAGCGTTTGTGGAATCGTGGTGGGTCGCACCATTTTATTTTTCACGCGGTTGCGAAGTTCGCGCTCATCCATGTCCACGTGCACCCAACGCAACACGTTGTCCATGCCGGCTTCGGCGCACACATTTGAAATGGAATAACTCATTCCCAAATTCGCGCTGACCGTGCGATTGAACACGCCGTCGTACACGCTGAACACGTCCGTGGTTGCGCCTCCAATGTCAACGCACACCGCGTTGATGCCGCGGCGCTTTGCAATGTCCTGCAGAATGTCGCCCACGGCGCCAGGCGTTGGCATGATGGGCGCGTCGGACCAACTGATCAGGCGGTCGTAGCCGGGCGCGTGCGCCATCACGTGCTCCAGAAAAACATCGTGAATTTTCTCGCGCGCTGGACCAAGATTTTCGCGCTCTAGCGTTGGGCGCAAATTTTCCACAACAGACAAATCAAATCCAGGCGCGTCAAACACTTTGCGAATGGCGGCCACGGCTTCGCGATTTCCAGCATAAATAAGCGGTAATTGATACTCGCCGCCAAAGCGTGGGCGCGGCTTGGCGGGCGCGATCAACTCGGCAATTTCCACAACCTTGCGCTGATCGCCGCCGTCGGTGCCTCCGGAAATCAACACCATGTCGGGGCGTAATTCGCGGATGCGTTGAATTTGCTCATGCGGTTTGCGCCGGTCATTGCCCGCGATGGTGTCCATCACAATCGCGCCCGCGCCCAACGCCGCGCGCTTGGCGCTTTCGGCGGTCATTTCTTTCACCACGCCAGCCACCATCATTTGCAAACCGCCACCCGCGCTTGATGTGCTGACATATGCGTCACAACCAATTGGGTCGCTGCGCGAAGTGCGGCGAATTATTTTTCCATCGTCATCGATCAGGCGGCGGCCAGAAAGTTCTTGCAACTCCATCACGGCGTTGGTGACGCCCATGGTCACGTCGGCCAGGGGTTCTTCCACGGTGGTCGGCGCTTCGCCACGAAAAGTTTGACGCCAGTGTCCGTCTTTTTTCTCCAACATGATGGCCTTGGTGGTGGTGCTACCGCAATCGGTGGCAACCACAATTTCAAGAGTGTCTTTATTTAATGTGTTCGCGGCGCCACTCATGATGATCTGGCAAGCCTACACGCATGAAGGTGGCGCTTGCATCGGTGTTCAAGTGTAAATGCGGTTTCGCTAACGGAAAAATGAATCGTTTTTGTTTCACGCTTGTTTCACACTTGTTTCACGCTTGTTTCACTTTGGCGGCGCATGTGGCGGCTCAGTGTTCTTATTCGCGCGCAACTTGTCTTCGCGTTGTGTTTCCAATTCGTCCATGCGCCGCAACATCCACGCAATCGCGCCGCGCTTATCCAAATAATCCGCCACTTCTTTCCACGCGTTTGGGTCAAGAAGAATTCCAGCGAATGGCGACAGCGCTTGCATGCCTTGACCAGTCAACACGCCAAGCGGCCGCCAACTTTCCAGAAAAATTCCCGCTGGTTGCGCCATGCCGCGCTCCACAATTTTGCCAAGCAACATTTCAACAACCACGCGCTGTGAATCAGTGGGTTCGGCGGGTCCTGGCGCGTCCACCGCAAAGGCGTGGCGGAATTTTTCACGCCATGACATTGAAGCCTTATTTGAAGCCTTGATTGAAGTCTTGTCATGTGGACCATCACTCATGGAGAAACTTTACCCGCCCCACCACATCTACACCTTGAACTATTTTTAGTTGGAACGCCGCGCATGCTTGTGCGACTATATGGATTGATCCGCATGGGACTGAATCAATTTGAATCGCTGCCACAAATCCTCGATAGCGCACTTGCGCTTGTGCGCAAGATCGCCACGGCCAAGAGGCACCTGCATACGACCATGCCGCGATCGCCGCGCGGATTGCTGAATGAACAACAAAGCGTCGCCGCCATCCTTGCAAAGTTGGATTGAATCCCAACGCATGCTGCGCACACGCAGTGGTTCGCGCACAATAATTTTGTCGCTGCTCAGCAAAACATCCGTTGGTAAAAAGAAGCCAATCAGAGCCATAAACATGCCCATCAAAGTGAGCGTGCCCCACATCCAATCTCCCGTGGCGAGCAACACGGACCAGGCTAAAAGCAGGATCAATGCGCACGCCAGTAACCCCGCAAGCGGCCTCTCGCGCGCAGGCCAGCAACGCCATTGTTGCGGTACATCTTTTGGGGTGAAGTCATTCATTTCGATCAAGCCCCCTCACAATGAGGCGCGCCAAAAACTGTGTGTAATTTTCGGCCACGCTTTGGCATGCGCAAATACTAATGCCATGCCATAAAAATGTATTTTTATGGATTGCCAAGAAAAAGCTGCAAAGAATTCAATATTGAAAAAATAAAAAAAATAAAAATATATTTTTGGAAATTATTGAAGAAAATGAATGGGAAAAATATTATAAAAAATCTTAGATTGCCCCATGGAATTGCTTTTATTCCCCATGGGCTTCTGTTTACCATGGGTTCATGAGCCTTCGCCTCCGACAGACCTTTCAACTCTGCGTGATCGCGGCGCTTGCTGGTTGTCAAAGCGCGTGGAAAACAACACTGCTGATGCCGCCGCCACCGACCGCGATCGCGGTGACCAATGACAAGATCAACGAGTCGCTTCTGAAGGCGGGCAAAAATCAATGGCAAATCGAGCGCTTCTTAAACGACGCCGCCGAAAGCAAAGACGACGAGAAGTTGGCTGCGGCGCGTTGGCTTGTGGCAAATATGGTTGGTCAAGGTTTCGCGCGCTACGAACTTGTCACAAAGGACATGAAGCCGATTCCATTTGACGCGGTGTCTTGTGAAAGCTTGGCCGCGGCGCAAGCCATCTTGGCTCAACTGGAAAAGCAACACGGCGAATTGGATTTCAAAGTGACGCAATTCATCGAGGATCTCAGCGTGGCGCAGGCGGAGTTTCTCACCACAAATCTTGAACTGAGCTTGAAAGCGTGGCGCACAAATCCATGGTGTAAAAATATTTCATTTCAAACATATTGCGAGCGCATACTTCCATATCGCGGCACGAATGAGCCGCTTTGCTCTTGGCGCGGCGATGTGCTGGCGCGCTTGGAGCCCCTGCGCGAACATTGGATCAGCGAAAATTCTCCGCCCCAAAGTGTGGGGCAAAGCGCCATGAGCGCGGCCACTGCTTGGGTTGCGTTCAAGGATATTTATTACATGCATCCGCAAGACCAAGGATGGAGCGAGATGTGTCAAACCAAAGCTGGTCGCTGCGAGGACATCAGCAATGTCACCACGTACGCGCTGCATGCGGCGGGCGTTGCGGCGGCCAGTGATTACGTTCCCGCGTGGGCCGACCGCGACAACAATCACACTTGGGATGTGTTGCTTGATGGAAATGGAAAAGGTTCCGCCGGACTTTTTAATCGCACGCTCAAGGTGTATCGAAAGAATTTTTCACCGCAACCAGATTCGCTTGGCAGCGCGCGCGCCAAGGATGAACCCGCCGCGCCAGGTTGGCTTCGCGGCGACACATATTCCGATGTGACGGAGCAATATGGCGACACGGTTGAGCTTGACCGCACGCTTGAAGCCGCGCCTTCGGGACATCGCTTTGCGTATTTGTGCGTGTTCAATGGTGGCGATTGGACGCCCCTTGCGTGGACCCAAGTTGAGAAAGATGGCAAGGTGCGCTTCACCAAATTGCGCGCCAATGTGCTGGCTTTGCCCGCATATTTTGTTGACGGCAAAGTGAAGCCCGCGGGTCCGCCAGTTCTTGTGCGGGATAAGAGCGAGCATTCATGGCTTGATGGCGCCGCCGTGCCCGCCGAGAAAAAAGAAATTGAGATTGAAATTGCCGCGGTTCGCCCTGACACGCCAGATCACGACACCTTGGTCACGCGGCCTCGATTGCCCGTGAAAGCTGGCGCTGAATACACATTGCATTCATGGAGCGATGGCGCTTGGAAAGAAGTTGGCAAAGCTGCGGCGCCAGAGGATGGCAGCGCGGTGGCGTTTGCGCATGTGCCTGCGAATGAATTGTTGTGGCTCACCACTCCAGACGGAAAAAAACTTGAGCGCCCATTCACGGTTGAAAATGGCAAGCAAGTTTTTTGGTGATGCGTTGATTCATAATTTGCATGTGTGCTTGTGAATATGCATCTTCCTGCTGGCGCACAAAGTATTGCGCGCGACTGCATTTGAAATCATTGCCGCATTCAATTCTTGTGAACCAAAGGCGCGCGCCAAACCAAGCGCTAACAATGGTCACTGCACTTTCAGTTTGCCATTCATCATGCGCCAATGTCCTGGGTAAGTGCAGACCAACGGATATGTGCCGGTCTTGGCAGGAGCGATGAACCACAACACGCCGGTGGTGTTTGGCGCGGTAAGACCCATGATTTCAAGCACTTTTGGCGAGTCGGGAACATATTGACGCTGCTTTCCAATAGCGCCCTCTCCAAGTTTGTCGGCGGCCACGCCAATTTCACTCAGCGAACCCGGGCTGCACACCAACATGTTGTGCTGCATCGAATCTGGGTTGTTCATTTCAATCGCAACGATTGAATTTGGAGACACGATGAATTCTTTTGGATCCCATGACATTTTTCCTGGCACGGCTGTGGTCTTCAATGTGACTGGCTTCCAAGCCGCGGCCTCGGTGGGTCGCTCGTTTTCTGGAAGCGCGAAGATGGCGCGCACGCATGCGGCTTTCACAAAGCGACTCGCAGATGTATTTGCGGCATCTTTGGTGGAATCTTTGGTGGAATCTTTGGTGGAATCTTTGGTGGATTCATTCGCCTTGCGCACAAGAGTTGGTGCAAGCGCCTTTAAATCCGCGGCGGGTTGAGCCGCAAGAATGGTGGCAAGATCATTGCGAGCAAGGCACGCGTCGCACGCTTCAATTTCCGACAAGGTTGCCGCGGCTATGGAAATGGAAGCACTCTTTGCGATCGCAGTAAGCGCCGCCACACGTTCGGTTTGCGCAACTTCCGCATCACGCAACGGATTGCCCTTTGGCGCATCACTCACGGCGGCAGAAGTTGCATGTTCATGCGAGTGATTTGCAGTTTCTGAAGCGTGTTGAGCGCTGGAATGTTTGGAGGCAATCAGAATCGCGCCAATGCACAATGCACAGTGGATACATTTCATGCGTTCACAATAGCGCAGTGACCGCTTGTTTGCGAAGCGGGCATCTCATGAATTGAAATGAATGTGCTGAGAGCTTTAAAAAAATAATCCCACATAAAATTTACGAATCGCCATTCAGAGATTCCTAAAAAAATGACCAGGAATTCGCAAGCCATCACTGCGCGCGCGCAACTTCAATTTCATAGATCGTGACATTGCCGCTGCCTTCATTGCAAACAACAAGTAAAGGCTTGCCATTGGGACTTTGCTCTGGGGCGATATATAAAATTCCCTCGGGGGCGATGTCGCCAGCCTCTGCCGCGTGGTCGGGCTTGCCATCTTTATCCGTGTCACTGTCCAAATCAACATTCGGATCACGCGGGTTCACGTACAAAAGAAACTTTGGATGTGACGGATCGGAAATATCCCACGACATAATTCCAGCAGCGCGCTCAAGCACGCAAAACAGAATTCGCACGCCATTGATCGTGGCCACAATTGGCGTCTCGGGCTCGGGACCTTTGGAATTGCTGCGCGCGTCGCGGCTCGGACTTTTCACGCTGTCCATATTGAAGGCCTTGGGCATTTGCAGCGAAATCACTCGCTCAATTTCATCGCCGGAGTCCCAGATTTGCGCGATAGAACCGTCCGCTGAAACTTTCCAAATGCTCACGGAACGGCCTCCAAAACAGAACACGCGATCAAAGTCGCCGTCGCCATCGTCGTCGCCACGCAGCGAACTAACTTTGAGCCGGCCCATATTTTCTGGCTTCGACAAATCTTGCACGCGCAGTGTGTTGTCCGCCCCAAGTTGCTTGGCGAAAGATTCTTCATCAATGGCGGAACTTTTTTTACCGCCCTTGCTTTGCGCGTTCTTCAATTTTCCAAATTGCACCGCCTCCGTAAAATCATCGCGCTCGCGGTCCTCTCCCTCATTAGCCGTGACCAAATAACGCGAGCCATCATTTTCAAAACATGCCACACCATCTGGTTGGTACAAGCCAAACACTGGAAGATTTTGAATGCGATTCGCGCCATCTTTATCGCTGGCGTCAAGCCCGCAACCGAGCTTCATAAAATCCTTAAACCCCAGCGGTTCGATACGTTCCACCCGCTCATGCCCAGGCGCAAGATCAATCACCGCGATGGCATTATTTTCTTGCAGCGTGGCGTAGGCCTTGGTGTCGTCGCCTGCAATCGCCATGTATTCGGGCTCAATTTCCTGTGAAAACCCAGCGTTTGGCGTAACCATGTGCATGCCCCGCTTTACCAAATCCGCCTTCTGATTTTCAAACGCGTCAAAGCCGCAATCGCGAAAAACAGGCTTGTCTGCACCGCCAGAAATATCCACAACTCCAATCGAACCAACAGGATCGATGTGACCGTCGATGGGCGCCTCGCCTTCATTGACAACCAGCAATCGCTTGCCATCGTGCGTGAATTTAATCATGTCGGGATTGAAACCAACTTCCACTTTGGAAATTTTATTTCCATCGAGATCAAAAAAAGTCACCGAGCCACGCGCATCCTTGCTTCGGGGCTGGCTTGCAATCGCGATCGTATTGCCGCTCACCGCAACGCTGTTGAGTCCATATTGCCGAATGGTTTTAAATTGCTCGGGCTTGGTTGGATCGGCAATGCTGATGCATTCCAATCCTTCCGCGTTGTTGGTGAACCACAATCTTTTATTCACAGGGTCATACGCGGGAATTTCCGCGCCAGACATGTTCCACCAATCAGTTTTAAATCGACTGATGTCCCGCAACAGCAAAACAGAACTCGCTGTCTTTGAAGTGGGCGCGGTTGGTGGCGGCGAGTCCGCTGACACAACAGGCGCGGATGCGGGAGCAGCGACACTCTGAGTGGCGGCTGATTCTGCCGGCGCTCCAGCATTCATCGCGCAAATTGATAGAAGAATCGCGTTGATCATGGCGGCATTGTGCGCTATTTAACGCCAGTTGTTTGGTGCACCAAGCTCCTTCATACAATATTTATAAATCCAAATCCCACGGCGGCTCAAGGCTATTTTCAAACCTACTCTTGCAACTTATGAACGCGACTAAGCCCACGCATAATGCTGAAAAGAATCCAAATGTAAATACACAATTGGATTTGGCTTGGTCTACGTCGTGCGACGTCGCATTTCAGCATCGCGTGTGGTGGAGCGATCACGTGCTCGCGCCCGGCAACGCGGCGTTCGCGGCAGCTCTTGCGCAGGTGCATGGCCAGTGCGTGGCGTTCATTGATTCTGGAGTGGCCCAAAGTTGGCCAGAAATTGCGCTTCAACTCATGGGCGCGTTCGCCGCGTTGCAACCCGCGCATGGAGACACAACTTCGCATTTGCAACACGGCGCCGTCGCGGCAACCACGCCAACTGTGGCTCCATCATTGGCGCATGTCGGAATAATTCCCGGGGGCGAAACATGTAAAGAGGGCTTGAAGTACGCGGAGCATGTGGCAAAAATATGTTTTGACCATGGCGTGAATCGCCACGGCGCCGTGATTGCCATCGGTGGCGGCGCCGTGCTTGACGCCGTTGGTTTTGGCGCTGCAATTGCCCACCGCGGCGTGCGCATGATTCGCATTCCAACCACCACGCTTGCTCAAGATGATTCCGCCATGGGCGTGAAATGCGGAGTGAACATGTTCGAACAGAAAAATGCTCTGGGTTGCTTCGCGGCGCCGTGGGCCGTTTTGTGCGACGAGCATTTTCTTTCGACGCTGCCAATCGAACATTGGCTTGGCGGCTTCAGTGAAGTTGTGAAGATCGCGCTGCTGAAAGATCCTCATCTGTTTGAGCAACTTGAATCGCACGCCATGGGCATCACGTCGCGCGATTTAAAAATTGCCTCGCCCATTCTGCGACGTAGCGCGTGGCTGCACCGCGAACATATTGTGCGCGGTGGTGATCCATTCGAAGTTGGCTCCGCGCGTCCGCTTGATCACGGCCATTGGAGCGCGCACCGCTTGGAAGCGTTGAGTCATTTCGCTGTACCGCACGGCCAAGCCGTCAGCATTGGCATTGCGCTCGACGCTTTCTTGGCGGTTGAAATGCATTTACTAGACGCGTCGGTGGCAACGCGAATCATTCAACTACTTCGCTCGCTGCAACTTCCTATTTGGCATCCATTGCTTGAAGCGGGCGAGGAACTCTTCGCGGGCCTAGAGCAATTTCGCCAACATTTAGGCGGAAATTTCGCTATTCCACTGCTCACGTCAATTGGCGCAAGCCGTGAAGTCACGCGCATCAAGGCGGAAGATTTCCGCAAAGCCGTCACCACTCTTCGTACACTTGCCTCATGACCACGCCCACCGGCAAGCCGCCACTTGATCGCAAGACATTGATCGACCTTGGCTTCATTGAAGCACGCGCAAAAGTTCTTGATGTCGCCGCATTTCTTGATCGACTGGATCGCGCACCCGCGACCAATGTCACGACAGACTTTCGCGTTGACGCAATTCGCGCCGCGCTTGAAATTGCGCTTGATGCTTCGCCCGCGCGCGCCGAGCGCATTCTTAATTCTTGGAGTGATCCAAGCACACAACCAATCGCACACGCCGACGGCAAGGCCGCGCGTGGAGCGCACTTGCCACGCTAGTTCTAAAAATTTCAGCACAACTCTTACGCGCGCACGCGCCCTCACAAGCATCACATACACAACAAAAATTTCCGCAAATCAACTCTCCTCTTTATGTATATAGACCCCCACATTCATATGGTGAGCCGCACCACCGACGACTACGCGCGCATGGCCGCCGCGGGTTGCGTGGCCGTGACCGAACCCGCATTTTGGGCGGGCTTTGATCGCAGCAGCGCCGCCGGCTTTCAAGATTATTTTCGCCAACTCACTGACAGCGAACCGCGCCGCGCCGCCGCGTATGGCATAGCGCACCACGCGTGGATTTGCATCAATCCCAAAGAAGCGGAAGACCACGGCTTTGCGCGCGAAGTGATGAGCATGATTCCAGCGTTCTTGTCGCGGCCCAATGTGCTTGGTGTTGGCGAGATTGGTTTAAACCGCAACAGCAAAACAGAACTCGCTGTCTTTGAGGAGCATTTGGAAATCGCCGCGCAACACAATTCGCTGGTGCTGATCCACACGCCCCACTTAGAGGACAAACTCAAGGGCACTCGACTTATCTTGGACGCCATCGCCGCGCATGGAAAAATAAATCCCGCTCGCATTTTGGTTGACCATGTTGAGGAACACACTGTGCGCATGGTTCTTGATCGTGGAATGTGGGCCGGCATGACGCTGTATCCCGATACAAAGTGCACGGCAGCGCGCGCCATCGACATCATGGAAATGCATGGAACAGAGCGTATTTGGATCAATTCCGCGGGCGATTGGGGGCACAGCGATCCGCTTGCGGTGCCCAAGGCCGTCGTCAGCATGCGAGCGCGCGGCCACACCGCTGCGGACATTCACAAAATCAGCTTTGACAATCCGCGCGCCTTCCTTTCACAAAGTGGAAACTTCAGCGTGAACGCGCCACGACCAACTATTTCATGAACACGCTCGCACACTCTCATCCAATCAATCCGCGCAAGTGGCTCACGCTTTTTGCAATGACTGGAAGTTTGTGCATGATTCTTCTTGACACAACGGTGGTGGGCGTGGCGTTGCCCGCCATTCAAACTGACCTTGCCATCACGCCGCTTCAATTGCAGTGGGTCATCAACGCTTATGTGCTTGTGCTTGCCAGCTTTGTTGCGGTTGGTGGACGCGCAGCCGACGCGTTTGGTCGGGTCCCAGTTTTTCTTGCGGGTGTGACATTGTTCGCTCTTGCAAGTGTGTGGTGTGGGCTGGCCAACAGCGGCGCGCAACTTTTGGCCGCGCGCGTCTTGCAAGGTCTTGGCGCGGCCATCATGCAACCCGCCAGCGCCAGTTTGGTTGTGAACAGTTTTGCGCCAGGCGAACGTGGCAAAGCCATGGCGGTTTATGCGGGAATTCCAATGCTTTTTCTGGCGGCGGGCCCGGTGATTGGCGGCGCCATCACGCAGTACGCCAACTGGCGATGGAACTTTTGGCTGAACATTCCCATCGCGCTTGTGTCAATTGCGCTCACATGGATCGCGCGGCCAGTTGATGCGCGCGCGCCCAAGCGGGGAAATGATTTCGTTGGCGCCCTACTTCTTCTTACAAGTCTGCCACTCTTTGTGTGGGGTCTCATGGAAGGCAGCGAGCGCGGTTGGAATAGTCCAGCGATCACCGGCGCGCTATTGACCGGATCAATTCTTCTGCCAACATTTGTATGGTGGGAAAAAAAACATCCATCACCGTTGTTGGCGGTGAACTTGTTCGCCGACCCCGCGATTGCAATTGATGCCGCAATTTTGTTTGCCACCCAATTCGCCATGACGGGCTTGGTGATTTACGGAAGCATTTACGCGCAAAGTGTTTTGCTCTTTGATCCACTCAAAGCCGGCGCCAGCCTGCTGCCAATGCTCGCGCCCATCATCATTGTGATTCATTTCGCGGGCCGGCTGTACGACCGCGTGGGCGTGCGCAAACCAGCCATTATTGGCACGTTTTTGTGCGTCATTGGCATGGCGCTGCAAGCCATCGCGGCGGAGTTGGCCAACTATCCACTGTTGGCCACGGGCATGTTGATTCTTGGAACAGGAATTGGATTTGTCATGAGCCCGGTGAACACGGATTCCATGAGCCGCGTGCCGCCAGCGCAGCGTGGGCAAGTGAGCGGCTTGGTTCAAACGCTGCGTCAGATTGGCGGATCACTTGGCGTGGCCGTTGTGGGCTCCGCGATTCTGTTGTCACATGATGGAGCCATTGAACAACGCGTGCAGCAAGTATTGCCACAAGAACAACGCGCGGCCGCGTGCGAACTTTTGCAACAAGCGTCCAAGGGAAATCACGCTGCCATTGCCGAACTCGCCAACAATTCTCAATTGCAAATTATTGAGCGCGAAGTTTTGTCGCACAGCGTGGCCAATGG
>CANKBX010000011.1 GCA_947480055.1 Planctomycetaceae bacterium | reverse complement strand
TCGGCGCGCGAAGAAAAAACATCCCGCGGCTAATTTTTTCATATACCAGTAGACCTTGAACACCGCGAAGAACACTTCCGCAAGCAATGATCCGCGGCTGTCAAACGCCACGCGTGAGCCGCCACCCACGGCGCCCTCATCCATTTCAAGAAGCGCGTTGCGAATGACGGTCTCGGGAACAAACGTGTCCGCATCACAAAAAATAATGTACGGCGCGTTGCACGCTTGCGCGCCCGCGTTGCGCACCGCGGCAATCTGTCGTTTCTTTACTTGCACCACGCGCGCGCCGGCCGCGCGTGAAACTTCCGCGGTGCGGTCGCTGCTGTCGTCATCAACAACAATAAGTTCATAGGCGCGGCCCACGCCGTCAGCCGCTGCGCGCAACTGCGCCAGTGTTTGCGGCAACACAGCCTCTTCGTTCCACGCTGGAACAATAATGGAATATTCAGGCGCTGACACTTACTTCGCCAACGCCGCGGTGATTGCCTCTTGAAGCATTTTCTTTGTGTCGCCACCCGCGCCCATTTCGGCAAACGCAATGGTTCCATCTTTATTGATAAGGATGAGCGTTGGAATACCGGTGATGCCGTATGTTTTGGCAAGTTCCTCGCCAGCCAACAAGCAACCGTAGGTGTATTTCTTGGACTCCATGTATGTCTTGGCGTTGACGACGCTGTCTTTTTTCTCCCACGTGTTCACGCCAAACACCGCAACGCCCTTGTCTTTAAATTCCTCGCTGATGGCTTGAATGACCGGCATGATTTTCTTACATGGGCCGCACCAGGTCGCCCAGAAATCAAGCAACACAACTTTGCCTTTGAGCGAATCAAGCGTGACTTCGGTACCAGCAAGACTGGTCAACTTAAAGTCAGGCGCTTTGTCGCCAGCTCTGAAAGCGAGCGGGGGCGTAGTTTGCGCGCTTTCCTCCTCTTCCTCTGTCGGCGCATCGACCTTGGTGAAACCTTCAGGCATTTTCTGCGTGAAGAGCGCTGGATCAATCGTGGAATTTATTTTCACATTTGAATAAGTTGTCGTGGTTGGTGGCGGGCCGCCCATTTCCCCCGCATTCATGTTGTTGGTTTCAACTATTCGCCGCGGCATGTTGTCGCTGCGAGCAAACGCAATTGTTTCCGTGAAGCGCACGGTTTGCGGAGTTAATTTTTCGCCCTCTTCCGCGTCGCCATCTGGTTGCGACTCAAGCGTCATCTGTCGCACAATGCGCACAACATCGCAAGGAGTTCCGTCCACTGTTTCCTCTGGCTCAAGCGTGAACGACACAGGCTTGGGCGCGTCCTCTTCTTCGCTACCCATTTTTTGCTCCATGATCCAGCGCGGGAAATGTTGGATCACATCCTCCATGACGGGGTTCATGTTCTTGCCAAGGTCAAGAAATGTTTTCGCAGTGAGATCCGTGACGGCGGTGTTGTCATCCATGTTGGTGATGATGCGCGTTGGCTTTGCATCTTTGAGAACTTCAAGACGGAATCCCGCAACGCCGTTGCCGTCATCTGTATCAAGCACCGTGACAAAGCGCGCGGGTTCGCCGAAACCTGGCGGCAATTCCTCGCCTTGTGGAATTACCATTTTCATTTGAGTTACACCGTCAAAGCTGGTCACTTTTTTCGCGGCGGCAACTGATGCGTCATAAATGGCTTTGGCCTTTGGATCGATGGTGTCGGCGGGATTGGCGACGGCCTTGGCGGCTGGCGTGCCTGATCCTTCCTTGAACACCATGACGCGCTTGGTCTTGCGGGCTTGGCCATCAGTGGCTCCGTCTTGCGTCATTTCAACTTGGGTTGCGTTTGGCGATGCGGCAGGAGTTTGAACAGCAGTCCCAGTCGCCACACCCGATGCGGGCTTGGTTGGAGCGGTGTCTTGAGCGAAGACGTTTGCGCAGATGCCAATTGCAACGACAAGACAAAAGATTGATCGATTGAAAGATTTCATGCGCAAAGGATAGCAAGCAAAATTACCCAAGCGACGCATTCGTTTATGCTCAAATGGTCAAAGCCATTCAAGTTGTTGGACCGCAATCACTCTCGCAACATTAAGGAATCACCATGCTTTCAATTCACAATCTTGTAAAAATTTATCCCGGTCCCGTCAACGCGCTGCAAGGCGTGTCGCTGAATATTGGCGAGGGCCTGTTTGGTTTGCTTGGTCCCAACGGCGCCGGCAAGAGCACGCTTATGAACACGCTTGCGGGTTTGCTTGAACCAACTTCTGGTTCCGTCACGCTTGATGGCGCGGACATTGTGAAGGATCCGCGCATTGTGCGCCGCCAACTTGGCTATTTGCCGCAGGATTTTGGCTTTTTTCCAGGCCTGACTGGTTTGCGCATGTTGGAATTGATGTTGAAGTTGAAGGGCGTTGATGGCCCAGGCGGTCGCAGAAAAATTGCGGAGGCGCTTCTTGAGCGCGTGAATTTGTCGCGCGCGGCCAAGCGCAAGGTGAGTGGATATTCCGGCGGCATGCGTCAGCGACTTGGACTTGCGCAAGCCATCGCGGGCAATCCGCGTTTGGTGATTGTTGACGAGCCAACGGCTGGACTTGATCCAGAAGAGCGCCATCGCTTTTATAGATTGCTGGCGGAGTTGGCCAAGAATAGAATTATTCTTTTGTCCACGCACATTGTTGAGGACGTGGCCACGTTGTGTCCGCGCATGGGCGTGATTCAAAGTGGTCGCTTGGTGGCGGACACTTCGCCAAGCGCGGCGCGCGCGGCGATTGACGGCCATATGTTTGAGGGATTTATTCCAGACGATCAACTAGATGAGTTTGCGCACAATCACATGATGACCTCGGCGATTTTGAGCGAGGGTTCAACCAATCGAGTGCGCGTGCATGCGCCGGCCGGAACAGGCGCGCCTGCGGGCTTTGTGGTTTCGCCCGCCACGCTGGAGGACGCGTACTTGGTGTTGATTCGAAGCGCGCGCGCCGTGGAAAATGCGGCCGCGGCCAACGCGGGAGTTGCGGCGTGAACCAAGATTTACAAACACGTTCTTTCAAACGCAATCAATGTGGAGCCGCACGATGAACGCAAGCGTTCAACACAAACAAACTCTGCTTCCCGCTGCAGACACCAATCCAACCATGACTGGCGCCGGCGGATTGTCGCGCGCGCTTTCAATCGCGTGGGTAGACACGCGCTCCGCGTGGCGCCGACCGATCTACATCATCTTCACGGTGCTTCTTGGATTACTCATGCTTGGATTTGTCATGGGCAATGTGCGCGTTCAAGCGGGTGACGTGACCGCCGGCGGCAAGCAAGCGTGGATGAACTCCATGTTCAACGCCGCGTTCATTGACGCGGCACTGCTTGGTTTGCTGCTTCCGTTTTTCGCAGCCATTACTGCGGGTATGCCGCTGATCGCCGACGCCGATCGCCGCGTGGACCGCATGTTGCTTGCCACGCCACTGTCGGCGCGCGCATATGTGCTTGGCCGCTGGCTTGGTACGTTGATTCCAGTCACCGTGTCGCTATGTATTTTTGTCGCGCTTCAAACGGCGCTGTTTCAGTTGTGGCCAGTCGATGATGCCGAGCGCAGTCGCGGTCCATTCGCAATCTGGAACTTTATTTGGCCAGCGATTGTGTTCGGCGCGCCGCTTCTTCTTTCGGTATCGGGCTCGTCCATGTTGCTTGGCATTTGGACGCGCCAAGCGATTTTGGTTTTCTTGTTGCCCATTGCCATTTTGCTTCTGGGCGCGCTGTTTCTGTGGGGTTGGAGCCCCGAGTGGTTGCCGCATTGGGCAAATGTTCTGCTGATGCAACTTGATCCCGCGGGCAATCGTTGGCTGACTGAAACATGGTTGAAGGCCGATCGCGGTGTTGACTATTACAACACCACGCCCATGGGTATTGATCCGTTGTTCGCCATGAGTCGCGTGGCGTGGTGCGTGTTCGGCGTTGTGTGCGCGTGGATTTCGGCGGGCATTATTGCCAAGCGAATTCGCGGCGTTACGCCGGCGTCCGCAATGCGCGCGGTCACAGCAACTGTTGGCGCGAATGGCGCTGAACAACAATTGCAAATCGCTTCGCAAACAAATCCGAAAGCCGCATCGCCACTTGCCAGCACATCATTGCCCGCACTTCGACTTGATGCGATGGGCATGACCATGAGCGCGCCAAGTTTGATCGCGGGCACGCTTGCCGTTCTTCGCTATGAAGTGCGCGCGTTGCTTCGCAGTCCCGGCATTTGGCTTTTCACACCGCTCATTATTCTGCAAATTGTTGGTAGCAACGCAGTGAACGAAGTGTGGCTTGGCACCGTTCGCTTGGCCACATCGGGCACGCTCGCTGCGGGTTCATTCAACACCGTCACCTTGTTGCTGGTGTTCCTCACTTTGTTCTACACGGTGGAGTCGCTCACGCGCGAGGAGCGTTACAACGCCGCGGCCATTGTGCGCGCTAGCAGCGTGCCAACCATCGCGCTACTTGCCGGAAAAATTTTCGCCAACACCGTCATTGCCGCCATCATCGCCGCGGCATCATTCATTGGCTGCGTGATTGTGATTGTGGTGCAATGGATGTACACGGGAATTATGGTGCCAATTGAAATTGGCGTGTTCCTGAATTTGTGGGGATTTGTGCTGCTTCCAACGCTTATTTTTTGGTGCGCGTTCATTGCGCTGGCGCACGGCATTGTGCGCAATCGCTACGCCACATACGCCGTGGGTCTTGGCGCACTGGTGCTGACGGGTTGGTTGCAAACGCGTGGCTATTTAAATTGGGCCACCAACTGGAACATGTGGCGCACGTTGGTGTGGAGCGATCTTGATCGACTTGAATTTCTGCGGCCATCCATTATTGCCAACCGCGTGTTTGTGCTTTACACCGCGGCGCTGTTCGCCCTTGGCGCAATCGCGTTTCACCCGCGGCGCACGCGCGACTTGCAGCGCATGATTGATTCTTTTCAGCCAGCACGTATCGGCAAAATACTTTTGCGCGTGTCGCCGCTTGTCATCGCATGGTTGGTGATCGGTGGTTGGGTGTTCATGCAAAGTCGCGCGGGCTTTCAAGGCGCGGTCATGGAGCGCAAGGAGCGCGACTACTGGAAGCGCAACGAACTTACTTTCCGCGACGCGGCCGTTCCCAAGATTGATTCCGTCGACGCGGACGTTGCGATTTTTCCTGACACGCGCCGCCTGGAAGTGAAGGGCAGCTATGTGCTTTCAAATCAACGCGACACGCCCATGGAGCAAATTCCGCTTACGCCTGGCGCGCACTTTGAAAATCTAAAGTGGACGCTGAACGACGCGCCCATTGAGCCGCAAGAAAAGAACGCGGACCCCGTGGCGCCATACGTTGAAAATCGCGCGGGCTTGTGGGTGTTTACTCCCGCCAAGCCGCTGGCCAAGGGCGACACGGTGAAAATTGGTTTTACATGGGACGGAATTTTTCCAAATGGTTGGACGCGCAACGGCGGCGGCACAAGCGAGTTTGTGTTGCCTAGCGGCGTTGTGCTGACAAGTTTTGCTCCAAGCATGTTGCCCAATGTTGGTTACGTGGAAGGTGTTGGTGTTGATGAGCGCAACGCCACCGATCCCAAGGAGCCCGAGCCCGACGCATGGAAGCGCATGAAAGATCCGGCCTTTGGTTCCGCGTGGGGCAGCAACGTGGTGATGCGCGTGACGGGTCCCGCGAATTGGCAGTTGAATGCGTGCGGCGAAGCCATCGATGAAAAAATAAACGGCGACCGCAAGACTGTCACGTGGAAGACGGAACACCCCGTTCGCTTTTTCAATATTTGCGGCGGTCTGCTTGATGTGAAAAAGGGCGAAGGCGTTGCGGTGTGGTTTAACTCGCAACATGAATGGAATGTTGAAACCATGAATGACACGCTGGAGAAATGCCGCCACTATTTTTCAGAGTGGTTCGCGCCGTTTCCCCGCAAGGAATTGCGTCTGACGGAATTTCCTGGCCTTGCCAGTTATGCGCAGGGTTTCCCCGGCAATATCACCTTTAGCGAGTCGATTGGTTTTCTTTCGCGGCCCGGTCGCGGCGAAGATGTGGACGCCGTGTTCTTTGTCACCGCGCATGAAACCGGACATCAATGGTGGGGCAACATGCTCATGCCGGGCAAGGGCCTTGGCGGAAATATTTTAAGCGAGGGCATGGCCAACTACAGCGCGTGGATGCTGACGCGTGAGTGTCGCGGCGATGATGCCGCGCAACATGTTTTGCGCGAGTGGGAGGACACGTATGTGAATTCACGCAGTGCCGACAGCGAGCGACCGCTTGTGCGCATTTCTGGAAGTCGTCCTGGCGACAGCAGTGTGACGTATGACAAGGGCGGTTGGGTCTTTGCAATGTTGATGGATCACATGGGCCGCGACGCCATGCTTGCGGGCTTGAAAGATTTTATTGTGCAGTACCAGAATGGTCCGGACTTTCCGCTGCTACAGAATTTTGTCGCCGTGATGCGCACGCACGCCACTGATGTTGCCGCATTTGACGCATTCACAACGCAGTGGTTTGAGCGCGTGGTGTTGCCGGAGTTCAAGGTTCGCGACGCCAAGGTGACTGGCCCAGTTGCGGGCGCGGCGGGCGAGCAAGAAATGTGGACCACCACCGCGGTGGTTGAGAATGTTGGCACTGGAACCGTGACCGTTGATGTTGCGGTGGAAGGCAAGAAGCCTGTTGTTGCGAAAGCGGATTCCAAAGTTGCGGATGCAAGCGCGGAGAAAGTTGTTGCAGCAAAAGCAGATTCCAAAGTTGCGGATACAAGCGCGGCCAAAGATGTCGCGCCAGTTGTCGCTGTTGATGCCGCAAAAGATGCTTCTGAAAAAGCCGCGGCGACGAAACCAGAAACAGCGTCACCAGCTCCGCGCGTTCTGACCAAGGTCACACTCGGCGCGGACGGCACGGATCCATCCAAGGCGACCATAGAAATTAAAACTCCGTTCGCGCCCGCACAAATTGTGGTGGACCCAGATGTGCGCGTGTTGCAAGCGCGCCGCAAACTTGCGCAGTGGAAGCCGTAATTTGTAGTCCGTAACGCGCCACGCGAAAGCATTCAGCCATAATCGGGTGTCGTCCGCCTTCTGCAAATCGTCCACTCAGTGGCTGATATTCGTCCATCAAGTGGTTGATTTGCAGCCACAGCAAGTCCGCCACGGCGCAGTACTCTGCACCGCATGAGAAACACAAAACTTCTTGGGGCGTTCCTGGCACTCACGGCAACACTTTCATTGGCAAGCGCCAACGAACCTATTCAAGCAAACACATCAGTGAAAGCTTCAGCTGTTGTGAAAGCACCAAACGCAACCACGCAATCCACCACGCCCAAGACCGCTCTTGAATGGGCCGATGTACTTGAACAAAGTCCAAATCCCAAAGTTGTAACCGACGCCGACTTTCTTGCGCGCATTGCAGCCACGGGTTTGCCATGGCGCGTGAAAGACAAATCCACCGGCATAGAAATGTTGTTGGTTCCACCCGGCAAATTTATAATGGGCTTGAGCCCAGGCGACACAGAAGCGGGTGATTGTGAAAAGCCAGCGCATGAAGTGACGCTGACTCAGCCTTTTTATCTTGGCCGCACCGAAGTCACGCAGACGCAGTGGGTGAAGGTGTCTGGAAATAATCCAAGTAACTTTCATATTGGCAAAGATCGCGACTCAATGATGCAAAAATTAATGAATGAAGGCCTGACTAAATCTGAAGCAGAGGCCAAGGCCGCAAAAGAATCCGACGATATAGACCCTTTCCCAGTAGAGAGTGTTTCTTGGAATGATTGCCAGCAGTTTTGTACAAAGACAAACTTAAGATTGCCCACCGAAGCGGAGTGGGAATACGCATGTCGCGCTGGCGTTCGCAAGCCAACTTATGGTGACTTAGATGACATTGCTTGGTTTGATAAAAACTCGAGTGGCACGACGCACATAGTTGGTAAGAAATTACCCAATGCGCTTGGCTTCTATGACATGCTTGGCAATGTGTTTGAATGGTGCTCAGATATTTACGGCAAGGGGTATTACAAGAGTTGTGAAGATGGTGTGGTGGATCCCAAGGGAGCATCGGACGGTTCGGCCCGCGTGCTGCGCGGCGGCCGTTGGGTTGGCTTCACCGTCAACTGCCGCTCGTCGTACCGTTTCAGCCTCGACTCCGACTACCGTGGCAGTCTCGGCTTCCGTGTCGCGAGGACTCCGTAGTTTGCTTTACCTTGCTGAGTCCGCGGTGTTTTAAACCAATCCTCGACGCTGGCTGATATTCGTCGACTAACTGTTTGATTTACACCGTAGAAAATCTGACATGCAATGTATTCTGCACCGCATGAGATATGCGCAATTTCTTAGGTTATTCCTTGCAATCGCTGTGGCGCACACGGCAACGCTTTCGTTGGCAAGCGCCAACGAAACCAGTCATGCAACTGCATCGGCTCAAACTCCGCCGGAAACATCAACCAAGCCTGCTTCCGCAACTGACGAAGATCCCGAACTCGCGGCACTGCCTGAGGCAACTCGCGCACGTGCCAAGCAAACCGCCTTAATAGTGATGCAGTCCACAAGTCTCGCGGAACTTCGTCAACGGCTTAAGTCAATGGATGCTCAGGTTGCGCAAGTTGCACCGGAAATGAAACCTTTATTTGATTATGTGAAGAAGAAGATTCAAATTCGTATAGCGCAACTGAAGGCTAAAGCTGCCACTGCTGGGGCAATTTCTACCAAGGACTCCTCCAACGCAGTCACAATCGCGCCAACCACAATCGCAACTACGCCAACCGCGCCCGCTGCAACCGCCGCGGCGCCAACCGCAATAGCGACTACATCCTCATCCAAATCAGTCACGATCGCGCCAACCACAATCGCAACGACACCAACCGCGCCCGCTGCAACTGCTGCGGCGCCAACTGAAATAGCAACTACGCCAATCACCACGCTTGAATGGGCTGATGTGCTTGAGCAAAATCCAAATCCCAAAGTTGTTACCAATGCGGATTTGCTGGCGCGCATAAAAGCCACGGGTTTGCCGTGGCGCGTGAAAGACAAATCCGCCGGCATAGAAATGTTGCTGGTTCCACCTGGAAAATTCATCATGGGCGCAAGTCCCGACGACACAGAGGCGACTGACGAAGAAAAGCCCGCGCATGAAGTGACCTTGACCAAGCCTTTTTATCTTGGCCGCACCGAAATCACTCAAGCGCAGTGGTATAAAGTGACCGGGGAAGAAGCTGGCCATTTTAAATTAAGCGGCGAACACCCCGTTGAATCAGTGACATTTGAGAAAGTAAATAATTTCTTGAAGAAAGCAGGCAATGGACTTGTTTTGCCAACTGAGGCGCAATGGGAATATGCCTGCCGCGCGGGCACAAATGCGGCGAACTATGGAGATCTCGATGCGATCGCTTGGTACTCAAAAAATTCACAAAGTACAACTCACGCGGTTGCCCAAGCTTTGGCGAACGAGCTTGGATTTTATGACATGCTTGGAAACGTGAGCGAGTGGTGCCTGGATTGGTATGAGCCATACACCGCGGCAAACCAAATCGATCCTTCGGGACCTGTCAATGGAACGAACCGCGTGTTGTGCGGTGGACGTTGGTTCAATTACTCCGGTGGTTGTCGAGCGTCCAGTCGCGCAAGTTGCGATACCAACTATCACAGTTACGGTATTGGCTTTCGAGTGGCAAGAACTCCGTAGTTTTCTTCACTCTCACCAATGGCGACACGCGAAATAATTTTAGTTTGCTCAGAATATTTATTATCACAAGATGCGCGTAAGTAGTTATTCTGTAGAGCATGAGAGACACACATATGAGATTGGGGTATTCCGCCATCAGCATGATGTTGTGCCTGTGGGCCACTCTTGGTGCCACAAGTCTTGCGCAAAAGTCTGATACAAGCCATCAGAGCGCAACCACTTCGGTACTTGCTCCGGCAACTGTTTCAACGCCAGTGCTGATCACACAGACAGCGCCAGTGACTAAGCAATCGAGCGAACCTGCCGCGCTTTTGTGGGCCGAAGTGATCGAACAAAATCCAAATCCGAAAGTTGTCACAGATCCTAATTTGCTGCAACGGATCGTTGATACAAAATTGCCGTGGCGCGTGAAAGACAAGGCCACCGGCATTGAAATGTTGTTGGTTCCACCCGGAAAATTTACGATGGGCATGAGTTCATTGGATGGCGATGCGCAGGAAAATGAGAAGCCAGCCCATCCAGTTAAAATCAGCAAGCCCTTTTATCTTGGTCGAACCGAAGTCACGCAACCGCAGTGGGTCGCGGCAATGGGTAGCAATCCAAGTATTTGCAAAGTTGAAAATCCAAACGATGCGCTGATCGCCATGTTGATGAAGGATGGACTTACCAAGGAAGAGGCGCAGGCGAAGACCTCATCAGCCGCGATGGTGGATAGCACTCTTGCGGTGGACACCATTTCTTGGATCGATGCTCAACAGTTTTGTGATAAGACCGGACTTCTGCTTCCCACCGAAGCGCAATGGGAATACGCGTGCCGCGCTGGCAACAACCAACCGCGCTACGGTGAATTAGATGCAATCGCTTGGAATCCGGGCAACGCAAATAAAACCTCACATGCAGTTGGCATGAAGGCGGCCAACGCGCTTGGCTTCTATGACATGCTTGGCAATGTGTGGGAATGGACCAATGATTGGTACGAAGGCGCGTATTACAAAGCGAGTGAAAAAGGAGTGGTGGATCCACAGGGTCCGGCTGAAAAAACAAATCGCACGGATATCACTGGCCGCGTGTTGCGCGGTGGCGGCTGGGTTGGCTTTCCATATGGATGCCGCGCGTCGTATCGTTATGGCTACGACCCAGAGCGTCGCTATTACTTTATTGGCTTTCGCGTGGCGCGAAATCCATAATTTTTGAATGGCGCACATCCACGAAAAAATTGATTTCACCGTGGCTATTTTTGTTGTGCACGTTGGAAAAGTTTTGGTGATTCACCACAAGAAGTTGGATCGCTGGTTGCCGCTTGGCGGCCACATTGAGCTTGATGAGGACCCAGAGCAAGCGGCTTTGCGGGAAACCAAAGAAGAGAGCGGACTTGATGTTGAGCTGATTGGCGAGCGCCCACCCACAACGGGTCCCGGCACGCGCGCGCTGATTGGCCCGCGCTTTCTAGACATTCACCGTATTAGCGAAACGCACGAGCACATTGGAATGATTTATTTCGCGCGGCCCAAAGTAGGGAAGGCGGGGCAGACCACGCTCGCGCCCGCGGAACATCACGCCATTCGTTGGTGCGACGCGCGTGAATTGGATGATTTGCGGCCAGCAATGAGTGACGCGGTGAAATATTATTGTCGTGTGGCGCTCAGCGAGTTGGCTTGAGCGCGCAGTATAAAACTTGTCGCGCATAAAATACTTCCGCGCCACGTTTCACGCGGATTTGAACATCCTTGTTGATAGGCGCGCCATAGATATAAAAATAGTTTCCATGGTCGAATTCAAGTACGATCTAATACATGCGATGCCGTGGGTGTAATTATGAACTGTGGAACTTGCCGCCAGGAGATTGCCCGGAATGCGGCAAGGCGTGGCGCTTTGAAGACTTTCACTTTCGCCGCGAATTTGTGCAGTTTCTTTGTCCGCATTGCGACTGCGCGTATCCGGGCGAATACATTGCGTCGCTGGCTTTGCCGTATGAATTCACTTGCACCAGCTGTCAAAGCGCAATTCAACTGAATCAAATGTGCGCGCGTCCCGCGGATGGAATCGACGGTTCACAAGCCATGCAACAGGAGTTTGTATGGAGCGACCGACGACGCGTTGGCCGGTGGCGCGCGTTCTGGCGCGTGGTTGGATATTCGCTGGGTGCCCCATCGAGGATTGGCAACACCATGACGCAGAAGCGGGGCCTGCGTGGCGCGCTTTGGTTTTCGTTTCTCTGTTTGATCTCCGCTAGTCTAAATTTTATTTTATTTTTTTTAGTTACTTTATTGTTGCCTATTTTTACAGGCATCCGCAGTCCGACGCCTTCGGCGAGTGCGGCGATATTCACCACTGTGCTGGGTGTCTTTGCATTTTCGGTGGTCTTGGTGCTTGCACAGCAAGTATTTTTTCTAGCATGGGGCCTGATCACACACGCGCTGATTCGCATGACTGGGCGCGCACGCCGCGCGATTGGTCATACGCTTAGCGCCACGCAGTTTTGCTCTGGAACTTTTATTATTTGCGCGATTCCATTATGTGGACTTTACTTTTCATTGATCAGTTTTGTGTGGATGGCCGTGGCAATGGTGTCTGCCCTCGCCGCGCTACATAAAATTTCGCGCTGGCGCACGGCGTTCGCGGTGTTGGCGCCGCCAGTTGTAATGATTTCAGTTTCGGTATGGTTTGTGTATTCAACGGTTGTTGGATTTTGGAACAATGTTAATTCCAGAACTCCCATGAACTTTCCTCCCATGCCAACAAATTCCCAGCCAATCGTGGCTCCAAACACGCCGATCAACACGCCTTCGAGCGCGCCAACAGACGCGACAGAAGTTGAGACAGATCCTGCGGCAACATCCCAGCAAATAGATGTGCCAATAGAAAATCCTGATCCTGTGATCGCTGCTCCAGCGTCAACGCAATCTCCAACTCAAGATCCCGCCGCACCAAACCCTCCAAAAAATACATCCAGCGATTCAGCGGCTATCTTAAACATCACTCATGGAATCTGAAATCGCTGGCTGGCTTAGTGTCATCTTTCGTTTTGTGCATGTGCTTGCGTCCATCATGTGGATTGGCAATTCCATTTTGTTCACGTGGATGGAGTTGAACCTGATCGCGCCGAAAGCTGGCGATGAAAATACAGACAAGGATTTGTTGGGGCAACTTGACATGTTGCACGGTGGCGGTGTTTTTCATTTGCAAAAGCGCGTGATCAATCCCGGCGCCATTCCCGCGCCACTGCATTGGTTCATGTGGCAGTCCTACACAACATGGATCACCGGCACGTTGCTGTTGATTTCGGTTTTCTACATCAACGGCGGCGCGCCATTGCTTGACTCGTCAAAGTCGGCGCTCACGGGTTGGGGCGCAATCGGTTTAAGCGTGGGCGGAATCGTCGCGTGGTGGCTGGTGTACGACACAATTTGGCGCAGCAAACTAAAGGAAGTTCCCGCGCTTGCCGTGCTGTTGTCCTTCGCGCTGATTATGACAGCCACGGTGTTCTTCAATCAATACTTCAACGGCCGCGCGGTATTTCTGCAAGTGGGAGTGATGCTTGGCAGCGCTATGACGGCAAATGTTTTTGTTCACATCATTCGCAATCAGAAAAAATTCATGAAGGCGCTGCTTGCGGGTAAGCCACATGATTTGAAATATGGCAAGCAGGCGAAGACGCGCTCCATGCACAACCATTACATGACATTCCCCGTGTTGTTCATGATGCTCAGCGCGCACTTTCCGCAACTGATCAGCGCGGATTGGCTCTCGCCCATTCTTGGCGTGATCATTGTGTCGCTGATGTTGGTGAAATTTTTCATGAACTCACGCTACTACTTTGGCGGTTGGTTGGTGGCCATCTTCATCGTGTTCTTGATCGGATGCGGCTTAATCAAAGTGTTGCTGATCATGCCAGCCAGCACATCAGATGTTGGCTTGACCGAAGTGCAAAAAGGCGCGAAGTTGTTCGTGGCTCAAGGCTGCGCGGTGTGTCATCAAGTTGGCTCGTCTCAACTGGCGCCAAATTTGGACAAGCTGTACAACAGCACCGTGCAACTTGCCGATGGCGGCACAGTGGTCGCGGATGAGGCGTACTTGCGCGAATCCATCGAGCGTCCGCAGGCAAAAGTTGTCAAGGGATATCCCGCAAGCATGCCGCCCGTGTCGCTGACCAAAGAACAATTGGATAATTTGATCGCGTATCTGAAGTCGCGCTGAATATTGCGTGCCCGCGCGCCAAGTGATACTTTGCGCGCATGTTGAGCGAGTTCTTGAATCCGAAATTGGTTCAACGACTTGATCCATCTCCAGAAATAAACTTGTTCATTCGTTCCGTGTGCCAAGAAGTTTCCGCCGCGGTTGGCTTGGCCGAAACCACTTTGGAACAAGCATTTCTAGCGCGCATGCGAAGCGGCGCCGTGTCAACGCCAGAAGGTGTTGCGTTTCTGCATGCGGTGGTGGTGGGTGCCAAGCAAACAGTTGTTGGATGTTGCGTCATGCCCAAGGGTTTATTGTTGGACTACACCAATCCACCCGCGGATATTATTTTTACATTGGTGGGAAATTCCGAAACGCCGTGGCAACATGTTCGATTGCTGGCGCGGCTAAGCCGTATTGCTTGCGACGCCGACACACGCAAGCGAATTAAAAACGCCGCAAACAACGACGCGCTACTGGCCACGCTTCTTGAAGAGGACAAGCGTCATGGATAGCGCGCCAAAAATTGAACGGCCAGCGCGCGATGAGCGCCTGCTGATTTTGATCGCACGAACCGAGGAGAGTTTTGATCCGTTAGTGACCGCTCTGCTGGACGCCAACATTCAAGGCGCGACGGTGCTTGAAAGCCGCGGCTTGGGAACAATCATCCGCTCCGAAATGCCAATCTTCGCTGGGCTCGCCGCGTTACTGCCACAATCCACAGGCAATCGTGTTGTGCTTTCAATCGCCACGCGCGCGCAAATTGACGACCTCATGCGATTTCTTTCGCAGTTGCCAATTGAACGCCGTCCCATCGCCGTGACGCTTCCATTAGAAACGGTCATGGGCCTGGGTCTGTGATCAACTTTGTGGCCGCGCAAAATATTGCTGATGAAAATATGCGCGCGCTTTCAGTGCTGGCCATTGGCGCGCTTGTGTTTGGTTTGGCGTCGTTGGCGTTGACGCGCAGGGCCGCAAAATTTTCACGCATTCCAATCGTCGCGGCCTTGATTGGCGGCGGCTGGATGTTCTTCGGCGTGGGTTTGCTACTTGGTCCGATTGGATTTCATTTTCTTACCAGCGAATCACTCACGGAACTGCGGCCATTATTGCAACTTGGATTGGCGTGGATTGGTTTGTTGGTTGGCTTGCAAGCCAAGCGCGCCATCATGGCGCAAGTTCCTGCAGTGTTGTGGAAATGGATCGCCGTGGATTGCGTGGCAAGCGTGTGTACTGGCGTGATCATTACTGCCGTCACGCTGATATGGATCGCGCCCGAAGCCACATGGGGCGCGCTGTGTTTTCCCTGCGTCTTGATTGGATGCGCCACGATTGGATGGACCGCGGAGTTGCGCTCATTGCGCGGACTTGACGCGCGTTCGCCGCGATTGGGAACGCTGACACAAGCGGGCGCTGGCTTAGCGGTGATCATCGCCATCACCATTCACGGAATTGTGTCCCTTAATACATCGGTGCTTTCAGATGGAACCATCGCGCTCAATCTCGGCTGGGGCTCGCTTGGTTTCATCATCACATTGTTGGTGGCGGGCGTGTGCGCCATGGCCATGCGGCTTCTTCTGCAACGCGAAAGTTGGAATGATGGGCGCATCATTGTGTCGCTCATTGGCACACTGGCGTTGATCGCGGGCGTGGCCACGGTGTTGGATGGTTCACCCATGTTCGGCGCGTGCGCGCTTGGCGTGATGATTGCCAACATGCGCAGTGGAGCCATGCGCAAACTTGAGCGCGTGATCACTGGCAGTGAAACCGCGGTCGCCAGCATCTTTTTTCTTCTTGCCGGCGCCATGGTCAATCCAATTGTCGCATGGTGGCCATGGATTATCGCCGCACTTGTGCTGGCGTTTCGCGTTGTGTTTAAAGTTCCAACCACGCGCATGTTCAGCGGCAATACATGGATTGAACGCGGCGCGGACTCCATTCACTTTGCAACCATTCGCCAAGCGCCCATCGCAATTCCGCTGGCTATTGCGTCGCTACTTGAGCGCACGGACAATGTGCAAAGCACAATGTTGCTGGTGGTGGCAACGGTGGGCGTGTTCAGCAATGTCATTCCTCTTTTATGGAAGCGCCAATCATGAAGCGTGCGCTCACACTTGTATTGACATTGCTTGCCACCATTTGCGCGGTGGGAGCTTTGCGCTTGTCACATGTTGATATGGAAAATGTCCGCACGATCGATGTCTTTGGCAATTTCAGTTTGCAAATTCCACCAGGCCTGCACTACGCGGCGCTCTCAATGGGATTGTTGGTCATGGGCGGATTTCTTGCGGGTGAATTGGCGGCGTCGATCGCGCTACCACGCGTGACGGCCTATCTTTTGTTTGGAATATTAGTTGGACCATCGCTTGCATCATGGTTGCCCAAGGGATTTCCAACCTTGGTTCCTCAGGCCGAGTTGAACTACTTGGAATTTGTTCAAGCGCTCGCGGTCAGCTTGATTGGACTGATTGCCGGAAGTGAATTAAAAATTCCATTCTTGCGAACAGCGGGGTCGCGCATTTGCAAAATGCTTGCCTTCGAGTCAGTGGGCGTGGCCTTGTGCGTGGGCGTGTTGTTGCTTGTGGTCGCATGGTTCGGCGCGGTTCCATTTTTAGCGGAGCGAACCCCAACTGAGCGTTGGTTTTTGGTTGCGGTGTTGACCGCGTTGATCAGCGCCAGCAGTCCCGCGGTTGTGGTGGCCATTCTGCGCGAGACAAAAGCCAGCGGAGCATTCGCGCAAACAAGTTTGGCCATGGTTGTTCTAAAGGATCTTGTGCTGGTCATTGTCATCAGCGCAATGTTGGCGGTATGGACCTCGGGCCAATCACAAGACACTGCTTGGAAGGCAACTTTTGGCGTGTCGTGGCATCTTGCGGGTTCGCTTCTTATTGGATTGATCTTTGCGTTGGTGTTGGGCGTGATCGCCAAGCGCACCCGCTTTCGACTTGACATGGTCATGGTCATCGCCGGGTTCGCCATTGCGTTGTCGGGAAAGTTGCTGAATGTCGCGCCGCTTATTGTGGGAATTACCGCTGGATTTGCGCTTACTAATTTGTCGCCAAACACGTCGCGCCGTTTATTTTCCTCCATTGATAATATTTTGCCAACCACCTACGTGATTTTCTTCGCCACCACTGGCGCAAAAATTTCACTGGACTCACTGATGATCATTTGGCCATTGGCGGTGGGCGCGTGCGCAGTTCGCTTTGTGGGATGTTGGAGCGGGCTGCGAATTGGGTGCCGCGTTGCAGGCGCTTCGGACTTGGAACGAAAGTGGCTTTGGACCGTCATGGTGTCGCAAGCGGGCGTCAGTATTGCGCTGGCATCGGAAATTCAACGCGTGTTCGCGCAACAAGAATGGGCGGTGCAGTTGCAGAGTTTCATGCTGGCCACCATTGTCATCAACGAGGTGATTGGTCCGCCGTTGATGCGTCTTGGCGTTATCCGCAGCGGCGAAGCGCGGACATAACTATTGCGTGCCAAGAACCGCGCGTGTGACTAGACGCAAGGCCAACAATAATCACATCATTTGAACTTGATGCAAATTTAGCGCTGAATTCTCGGCGACATATGATGTCATTGCAAGAAGAACGAGTCGTCTTTCTTAATTTTCTTTGCGACGTTTCGCCGCCGCCGCGTCAATCTCGCTCAGCGTGTCGCCAATGCGGTTCATGTCTAGCGCAACGTCGAGCATGGCGGGGGGATTTATTTTGTTCAGGAATTTTTGCACTCGTTGTTGCTTTGTAATTTTTGAGAGCGGTTTGGGTTCCACTTGTGCATTGTCTTTCTCTGGGTCCTTCGTAAGTTGAATGTCTCTTACTTCCCAAGCGTCGGCGATTTTTTTCACGCTGTCGGGTGTGAATATGTCATCCATGTCCACTAATGTTCCGTCCGGACTTGCGGCGGGTTTCTCGCTTGAGCGATACACAATGTCAACGGCAAATAGCCACGGCGCGGATTTTTGCGCAAGCGCCTTATTGAGTTCTTCAGTCACGTCATCAGCGCGTGGGAATTTCCATCGCAGATTTTCCGCCAACTCCGCGCGCAATTTCTTGTGCGCCGCGCGAAACCCAAACGCGTCGCTACGGGGAATTGTGGCAATGGCCATATCAAGTTTGCCGCGCAGTTCATCGGTCATTCCGCTACGAATGGCAAAGTGGCCAACCGCCACGGCAATTTCCTCCGCAATACTTTGGCTGGTCAGCGCGTGCGTGAATGTGGGGTCGCTTGTCAGCGCGTTGCTGGCGGCGATCGCCATGCAAATCAGTCCAAGAGATTGCTCGGCGTTCCACTTGGGCAACATACTTTTAGCCAGCGCCATGCGCGCCGCGCCGCGCAATCCGCCCACCAACGCCAAGTCCAGCCGGGTTTTGTCCCTAGAAAGTTTTTCAAACGAAACCACTTTACTTTCACACGCCATGGCGCGGCGCATGCATTCAAACACCGTGGCGTCGCACGCATCAAGCGTTGCAATGGCGGTGGCCAGAAGCGGCGAATCATCGGTCACGGAACTCAAACGCAACAATTCAACGGCGGCTTGTTGCTCATCATTCAGCGCGCGCGTCGCGGCGGCGGCACGGCTCCACCAAATTGCGGGCGCGCCAATCGTGCCGGCGTTTAATTTGCCAGATGCAATTCCTTGTAACGCAGTAACCAACGCATCGGTCGTCGCTTGCTGATAAAAAAAACTGTTGAGCATGTATTCGGTGGCGGGCATGATCACTTGCAGTATCGCTTGAGAATTTTTAGGAAGCGTCTCCACTGTTGCAAGCGACGCTTTCAATCGTTTCAATGCCGCTTCCTTGTTTGGTTCTAGAAAGCAAGCCGCCGCTTCTTGATACATACCAGCAAGTGGAAGTACAGCTTTTTGAAGTTCTTCCGTGTCAAGTTTTTGCAAACGATTATTCTCGGTGTGTTCACCCGAAAGGTCTGAAAGCTGCTTGCCATCCATCTTGGAACTGATCACCGATTTGTATTCCTCATTCATGGCGGCGGAATATCCGTGAGGATCGGCGCCGCGCAGCGGATCCATGGCCTCTAAAAGTTTGGCGGCTTTCTCCGGCGTAAGCGAACCTTCATCCACTAACTGTTGCGCGTTTGACACGGACAATTGACCAATAGCGCCAGACACAAGCGATGAAATCAGCACGGGTGATTGCGCAACTTGCCTAGAAAGATTGCTACTGGCGCCGGCGCTATCCAAGTAGGTGTCCCAATCTCCATCGGCAAGGGCAAGATTGGCGCGCGCGCCCAAAATGCGCGCGGCCTGTCGCATGGATGCAAGTTCTGGCAACTTCATTTCAAATCCTTGTGAGTAGTCATGTTCAAAGTCGCACTTGCGTAACTTGCTTGTGGACACCACGTCGTCAACAACCGGCCCCAACTTAGCCATGGCAACACGTCCGCGTTCAATCTGCTTCTGGGTGCGTGAAAGACTTCCACTGGCAATATCAGAAATAGCATCCCAATCGTCCTGTGTTAAGCCCGAGTCATTTTTATCTTGCATGCGCGGAAAAATATCTTTCCACAACGTGGCCGCGTTGTCGCCAGCGCCGCGTGTTGCCGCGGGCGGCTTGTCGCTTGCCGCCGCGCCAGTGTGTGATTGCGGATTCGCCACGGCGATCCCTGCGATGGCGCAACTCAACAACAGCGCTGTTGCGCGGCACATTGCCACCTTATTCATGTTGGTGCTCAACATGAAAGCATTTGCAAAACTCCGCACCAACGCCGCACCAACTCTCCACGACAATCGAAAAACATTTCGAGCCGCGGAGCGCGCCGTCATTTGCGTGGCGCTTCCATTTGCGTGTTGGGTCCGATGCCAGGAAGCGCGTTCATAAACTTGGTGCCGTTCATCGGCAACATCAACACGCCGGCCTTGGTGTATGGAAACACAATCCACACGCCTGCTTGCGTTGGGTCTTTTGTTGGAAACAAGATTTCATAACTGTCGTCATTCATGAAGCGATAGGAAGGTCCGTTCACAACCATCAATTGCGATTGCACGGCTGGTGGTTGAGCAAGAAGCTGCAACGCAATTTGCGCCTCATTGGCAGTGGGCAAGCGATTATTCTTCTTCACAAAATCTTGAATGGGCGCGTTGGCCCACGAGGCAAGCGCCAACAATTCTTGCTCTGCCTGCATTGGTGGAACCGCGCTCGTCGCTGTTTGTAAATGTCCATTATGTTCCGCGGCCTTGACAAAAATCACAGCAAGCGCGCCGGCCACAATCACAAACACCAACATGAGTTGCGCGGTGGAACTGCCACGGCGAAACGAGGTGCGCAAGTGTGACGTACGGCTGTGTGAAGGCGAGAACATGATGAAAGACCTTTCAGATTTGTTGCGAAAATAAATACTTTAAAGAAAGCCTGTTGGCAATTTCTCGCCAACGCTCATTCAAAGTGTAACTGTAATTACAACAGAGTCCACGTTGCGCTTCATGGAGGAAGATGCGCCTCTTTGCCGCCACATTTCAATTTCGCCTTAAAATGGCTTGAATTAGGTGACTCCAAGCGCTCCGTTTCAGCGAACACATACCGCAATGCCAAGCCTGAGCTACGACAGTCAAAGTTTTATTTGGAACGGCAATCGTTTGTGGATGATCGGCGTGAATGTTGAGTATGCGCTGCTCGCTCCCGAACGCTGGCGCGCCGCGTTGCTGTCGCTGAAGCAAATGGGTTTCAACATTATTCGCACCAGCGCGCCATGGTGTCTGCATGAGCCGCGCGCTGGCCGCATGGATTTCACCGGCGCGCTTGATATTGGCTCTTTCGTTCGCTTGTGCGGCGAACTTGGCCTGCATGTTGTGTTGCGCATGGGGCCAGTTGTTGGCCAGCCATTCGATGGCGGCGGCTTGCCCGCGTGGCTTTCGGATCAGCCCGACATGAAACTTCGAGTGGTCAATGAAGCGTTTCTTAAATACACCGCCAAATTTTTCCAGGCCGTTGGCAAAGAAGTGGCCGCGTTGCAAGCCACTATTGAAGCGCGTCGTGGCGAAGGATTCGCCGGCGGTCGTGCCAATGATGGTGGTCCGTTGTGCGCAGTTCAAATTGAACATGCATGGAATTGCGGCAACGAACCCGAGGGCAAGAAATACCACGCGGAACTTTTGCGCTACGCGCGCGAGAGCGGTTTCACGGTTCCCGTGTTCACCAACAATGGCTTGTGGATTTCCGTGGAAGGTTGCGTTGAAGTGTGGGAAGGTTGGAGCGATCTCTTTTCCAACTTGCGTCAACTTCGAACTATTCAGCCCTACGCGCCGCGCTTTGTGGAACTTCGCGAGGATGCCGCGCGCGCCGCGGGCCGCAACACCAATGTGGTGATCGCCAAATCAACGGGCAAGCAAATTACCAATGAATCCGCCAAACACCTCGCCAACTTCAACATCAATGGTTGGAGCGATGGAATGGAATATCTGCGGCGCATGGGACAAATTTTGTGCGCGGGTGGTCAACCCACATTGCCCGGCGTGGCGCTCGCCGATCGCACCAATGCCGTGCCCGCGATGTTGGATTGCGTTGGTCAGCCAGACAACAACACGCGTCAGTTGCGGCGCATGGTGAGCTTCTCAAATAATTTTGGATTTGTTTTCGCCGGCGCCGACGCCGCAAAGCAAGCCGCGGTGCAAGATCTTGATTCGCTTATGCCTGGATCATTTGCCGTTGTCACGGTGGAAGGCAATGGCGCGATTGTGTTTGTGTTTCGCGGCGCCGACGAGCCAGGCAAGCCGCGCCGCGACGCCACCACCATTATCACGCCAAGTGGCGTGCGCATGCCAGTTGAATTGGGCGACGCGCCCGTGGGTTGGTATTTGTCAGACATCAATTTGCATGGCGCGGGCGTGATGGACTTCTGCAACTTGTCGCCCTTTGCCTTCATCGACAAAAAAATGTTGGTGCTGCAAGGCGCCGCGCAAACTTATGGCGTTCTTTCAATTGATGGCGCCGTGATTGAGTTCACGCTTCCCAAGGTTGGCGACAAGCCGCTGGTGTTCACGCACCAAAAATTCACGGTGGTGGTGTGCAATCAAGAGCAGATCGACGCCACGCTTTTGGGCACGGACGGCGTGACCATTGGCGCGGATCACATCCGAATTGGCCAAAGCCCCGCGCATCATTCCGCGGCCACGGGCGGCAAAAAATTATTTCCAAGTAGTGGTCTTCTCAATGTCGCAAGTCAAAGTGACGCACACAATACGCGCGTGCAAATCACTCCCGGCTTTGCAAAGGCGTTTCATGTTTCACTTGCGGGCGCCATCACCGAACTTGCAACCAGCGCGTCGAGCAAGCAAGTGGAACACGCCCTCAAGGATTGGCAAATGGCCGCGTGCCAGGATTATGTGCTTGGCAAAAGCGATCGCTTTGCAACGCTTAGCGAGCCGCACAGTTTGGCCAAGTGTGGCGCGGCCGCGGGTTGGGGTTGGTACAAACTCAGTTGGACGCCAGACAGCAAATCCAGCGCGCCACAAAGCGTGCACTTTCCGCAGGCAACCGGCCACATGCAAGCGTGGCTCAATGGAAAAGATCTTGGCGTGCTCAATGAAAAATCGGCGGCGCTTCCGTTAGTGATTCAGCCAAACAAATCAAGCGCCATCAAGAACGCGCCGGTGTTGGTTGGCGCGGCAAGTCAATCAAAGGGCGGCAACAGCAAACTCAATAACAAAATCACCGCGCCTGGCAAAGCTCCCATGCACACGCTCATATTGCTGGCGCGCCAAGGTGGAACTAGCGCCAACTCCGCGCATCAACACAGAGCGGTTGGCGTGTTTGGAAACGCGCTTGCGGTCACGCCGCTTAAAACAAAAATCACCGTCATTCATTCGCCAGCGGTTAACCCATTCAAGGCCTCGGCGTTTCTGCCCGGCATGGCGCCCGGTCACCACATGTCCACGCACGCCGCGCACATTTCATTCACGTATTCCGGCACTGGCGCCATCACCATTGACGCGCCGGCAACTTCATTGCGCGCGGCGGTGTTGCTCAACGGCTCTGTGATTGACTTCATTGATTGGCGCAGCGAACTTGGCGACGCGCTGGTGTTGCATGCGGCGCCCAAGGGCTCCAAGATTGGTTTGCAGAGCGGCGCAAATGAGTTGGTGTTGGTGCCTGTTGCAAGTGATGATGAACTCGCCGCGCAGGTTGATGAAACCATGGCCGCGTCCGCACCGATTTCTAAAAAGACTTCGGGCACATCCGCCGCGACAGCCGCATTTGTTGCGGCAAAAGTTTCCATTGAAAACATATGCAAGCAACTTCGCTTCTATCAGTCCAACGACCCCGCGCTTGCCAGCAACGCAACATGGAGTTTCGCCCGCTGGGAACTGCCCAGTCAAACGCTTGACGCGTGGCAGCCGCTGAAGTCAATCAAGCCTGGCGAGCCGCGTTGGTTTACCACCACATTCGACAAGCCGAACGTTTCAAGTGGGCCCATTTCCATTGTGTGCGCAGGCTTGTCCCACGGACACGTTTTGCTCAATGGAAAAATAGTCGGCAACTACAACACGCTGCATGATCGCGCGCGCATTGAGCTTCCAACCGAAGCCATGCCCGCGACAAACACGCTTAGCATTTTTGATGTGCAAGGCAATTCTCCCGCCGGCGTGAAATTATCTTTTGCGCAGTGATTGTGTCGCGACGCAACGCTTGTTCTATTTCACATTTGAAAGTTGCGCCAATACATTCACTTCGATTCACTTCGATTCACTTCGATTCACTTCTAAGTGAAGCGCTCTCTCACTCCGCGCTCAACGGGTGCCAGGTGGTCTTGTATTCCACCACACCGCCAAACGCATCGGGGCCATCACATGACTCGCTTGACCAGTCGTGTCGGTCATCAAGAATGCGAACGCGCTTGAGATTGTCCGCGCCTTGCTCGCGCAGCACGGTGGCTTGAGCGTTGTTCACCGCCGCAACAACGCCGTCAATTTCGCGGTGGCTTGCAAATGGCTTCAACAATTCGTCGCGAAACCCGGTGAGCAAATTAAACACGCCCGCGGGCACGTCGGAAGAAGGCATGCTTTCGGCCATCAACAATGCGGGCAGTGGAAATCGCTCGCTCGCCAGCACAATCACGGTGTTTCCAGCGCACAAGGCGGGTAGCCACATGGATACAAAACCAAGCAACGGCGCCTCTTCTGGCGCGATGATTCCAAGCGCTCCCACTGGTTCAGGCGCCGTGAAATTCCAATACGGCGCGGCGACGGAATTTTGGTTGCCTAGCACGCTGCCCAATTTGTCGGCCCAGCCCGCGAAGCAAATTGTTCGATCAACAGCGGCGTTCACTTCGGCGCGCGCGTTCTTTGCGCTGGCACCCGTGGTTTCGCGCAGCGCCGCGGTTAATTCATCCGCGCGACCTTCAATCATTTCCGCAAGGCGATACAAAATCTGGCCACGCAAATACGGCGTGGACGCGGCCCACGATGGTTGCGCGGCTTTCGCGGCCTCAACTGCCTCGCGTAAATCCTTGCGGCTGCCGGTGCACAGTTGCGCAAGCACGCCGCCGTCTTTGTCATGCAATGGATGCGTGCGGCCACTTTCACCGCGCGGAAATGCGCCCTTGATGAAAAGTTTGTGTGTCTTTAGAACTGTCAGGCGACTTTCAGTCATGTGTGTTTCTTTCAAAGCGTTCTTCAAGCAACAATGTGAATGTCATTTCAACGCGTCAACTATTCGTTCAAGTCCACGCAATTCCAACGCGCGTAATTATGTATCAAACCAACGCAAGCAATTTCAATAAGCGCAACTCAGTGCGCCAAATATTCCATCAACCCGTGGCGTCCACCCTCGCGGCCAAAGCCACTTTCTTTCATTCCGCCAAATGGACTGGCGGCGTCAAACAAATTAAATCCGTTGCACCACACCACGCCCGCGCGCAACCTGCGCGCAACATCAAACATCTTGGCGCTCTTCTCGGTCCACACGCCGGCGCTTAAACCAAACGGCGTGTCATTGGCGCGCGCAACGGCTTCATCCACCGTGCGGAAAGTCATCAAGCACACCACTGGTCCAAAGATTTCCTCGCGCGCAACAACATGCGCCGGCTGCACTCCGCCAAGCGCGGTTGGCTTGCACCAAAAACCCTTCTTGGGAATTTCGCCAACGCCGCACTCGTGAACAACCGCGCCTTCGTTGCGCGCAATCTTCACGTAGCCCGCAATGCGCTTCAGTTGCGCCGCGGAATTAATCGCGCCCACATCCGTGTTCTTATCCATTGGGTCGCCCATGCGCAGCGACGCCATGCGATGCAAAAGTTTTGCTTGGAACATTTCCGCGATGGATTCCTCAACCAGCAATCGACTGCCCGCGCAACACACTTGTCCTTGGTTGTAGAAAATTCCAAGCACGGCGCTTTCAACCGCTTGATCAATAGCCGCATCGGCGAAAATAAGTTGCGCGCCCTTACCGCCAAGTTCCATGGTGAGGCGCACAGGTCTGCCCGCGCAACCCTTCACAATTCCGCGGCCAACTTCAGTACTGCCCGTGAATGCAATTTTGTCAAAGCCTTCATGTTGCGCGATGGCTTTGCCAGCCTCGGGGCCACCCGTGACAATATTCACAACGCCCGGCGGAAAATCACAGTCGCGAAAAAGTTCCGCCAACCGCAGAGCCGTCAGCGGCGTGGTCTCCGCAGGCTTCAACACGCAAGTGTTGCCGCACGCAAGTGCTGGCGCCAATTTCCACGCGGCCATCATCAGCGGAAAGTTCCACGGAATAATTTGTCCGCACACGCCAACGGGTCCGGGCTGATGTCCACCAGCAACCGCGTAGCGCAATTTGTCGCACCAACCAGCGTGGTAGAAAAAATGTTTCGCCGACTCCGGAATATCCGCGTCGCGACTTTCCTTAATTGGCTTGCCGTTGTTCAGCGTCTCTAGCACGGAAAATTCGCGCGCGCGTTCTTGCAACTTGCGCGCCACACGAAACAGCAACTTGCCGCGCTCGCTGGCCTTCATGCGCGACCAACCACGAAGCGCCTTGCGCGCCGCTTTGTACGCGCGGTCCACATCGCTCTTGCCAGCTTCGGCCACACGAGTCAAATGCTCTTCCGTGGCGGGATTGATCACATTCATGGTGCGCCCGCTTTTGGCCGGCACAAACTTGCCATCTATATATAGACCGTGATCGGCATTAATTTCGGGGCGGAAACTTTCAGGAGCGGGGGCGTAATCCCACTTGGCTGTTTTAGGCGATGGCGTGGCTGTTGACACATGCGCACTTTAGCGCAAAATCCCACAAAGTTGGGGATGAACGCCGCCGTTAAAAAATTTGCATCGGGTGCGTCCACAACGCTTCTGTAGTCGAATTCCTTGGCATGAAACGCACCCTCATCACGCTTGTTCTTTGTTCCATAACCGCATGCGCCACGCAAAATGATTCGACTTCTAACAGTGTTGCTGCAACGACTGCGCCAACTTCGAATGCAACTACCGCACCAGCAAGCGCGCCGGCCACAATCACAACCACAATCGCTTGGCCGCTTCGCGCCCCAACAAGTGGCAGCGCCGTTCGCCTAAGTGGCGACGCGCCAATTCCCGAAGAAGTAAAAGAAGGCTGGGTCTGCGGCGACTATGAAATTGAAGCGCCGCTTCCAGTTGGATACGCGCCGCCAACTCCGCCGCGCTGCATAGAGATCAAGTCGTATCCACTTGTGCGTCGCGCTGAAATCACCAGCACTGGCAAAACTAACGCTGGCGCCAACAGAAGTTTCTGGCCGCTCTTCCAACATATTCAAAAGCGCGGCATTGCCATGACGAGTCCAGTTGAAATGGATTACACCGGCATGAGCGATGACAAAGGCAATCTCAGCGACGAGCGCGGTTCCTGGACCATGAGTTTTCTGTATCGCACGCCGGACATGGGCGAAACCGGTCCAGCCGAAAGCAATGTGCAAGTGAAAGATTTGCCGCCCATGACAGTGATTAGTTTGGGCATGCAGGGTAATTACGGATTGAAGCAAGTGAACGCGGGACTGGACAAGTTGCGCGACGCGCTTGCCAAGCAAGATCAGTGGGTTGTTGCGGGCGAGCCGCGCGCCTTGAATTACAACGGCCCGCAAATTGAAGCGGGCTATCGCTGGAGCGAGATTCAAATTCCGGTGAAGCAGAAGATGCAATAATCCACAAGTATGCCGGATGCCCAACCCACACTATTCACCATTGGCCACTCCAACCACACGCTAGACAAATTCATTGGCCTACTAAAGCAACACAACATCACCGCCATCGCCGACGTGCGCAGCATTCCATTCAGCCGATTTAATCCGCACTTCAACCGCGAGGCGCTTGAAGCCAGTCTGCGTCGCGCAAATATTTCATACGTGCACATGGGCCAGCAACTTGGCGCGCGCCGCGACGAGCCCGAATGTTTTGTGGGCAAGCAAGCCAACTACGAACTTGTGGCGCAGTTGCCAAACTTCCGCGCCGGCATTGATCGACTCCTCGCTGGTTCGCAACATCAGCGCATCGCCCTGATGTGCGCCGAAAAAGATCCAATCACTTGCCACCGCACCGTGTTAATTACGCGCGCCTTTCGCCACGCTGCCATCACCGTTGCGCACATTCTTGACAGCGGCCAGCTTGAAAGCGCCGCCGCCGCAGAGGAGCGCATGATGGACGTCACCCAAACTCCAAGCGCAGATTTATTTCAAAGCAAGGAAGATTTGATCAACGCCGCGTACACCAAACTAGGCGCGCAACTTGCATGGGTAAACGAAAGTGACGAAGGCGAGGATCACGCCGCACAAAAAAACGGGCGGATCTAAATGATCCGCCCGTTGTCACTGTCAATATTTTCAAGCAAAAGCCGCTTGATAATTAGTTGTAATACAAAAGCATAGTTCCAGTGTCTTGGCTGTTGACTACTCCGTCAAAGTTGAAATCACCGAGGCATGGTGATGTGGTGCAATCACCAAAGTTGCTTAATAAAATTCCAAGATCCTCGCTGTTGACGATACGATCGCCATTCAGATCGCCTTGAACTGGTCCCAAGCACGTCACGGTAGATACGGTCACGCTATCCACGCCAGCCTCCATGACATTGTCGGTGCCGTTGTCCGAAGCCACCCACTTAAATCGCATTTGGCTGGTTGCGGACACGTAATCGCGCACATTGATTGTCTTTAAATCACTCCATGTGGAAGTTGTAGTGGAGGAGTTCGTGGCGATGTTGTACGAAGCCATCATCACCCAAGTTGTTCCGCCGTCATTGCTCACAAAAACTTGCAATGGATCATCTGTTGGGGCTGCGGTTCCGTAGCTCAGGTAGTACGCGAATGAAATTTCCACCGTGTCGCCACCAGAAGCATTCACGATTGGGCTGAGCAATGAAACCTTGCCGCCGTCAACATCCACGCAACCATTGGCCGCGGTAATCCACGCCTTGGTTCCGCTGTAGCCAGTGGTGCTTCCGTAGCATGTTGCGCCGTAACCCAAGCTTTGAATCCATGTTCCACTTGTCGCGGTGTCGCCAGCTGCTCCCGATGTGAAGTTGGATACTCCAACATCAAAGTTGTCCGAAATCAACACGGCTGACGATACATACGCCTTGGCGCTGTCAGAAAATCCAGCGCCACCCGTTGGCAACGTCACTGCAATTCCAGAGCCCGAAGTGGCTTGCACATAGAACTGCAACGTGCTGTTGCAAGACGCCGCTGGGAACGTGGCCACATAGTTGTAGCCGCCCGTGGAAGCCAGCAAAACAGAATTCCAAGTTGAAGCAGTGGTCTCCTTGTAAAACAGTTTTTGACTGCCCGCCGCAACGGTGCCAGTGATTGGAGTGATAGTCACATTCATGGTGGTTCCGCCACTTGGCAGAATCTGTGTTGGCACGCCATTTGGTTCAGTGATGTTGAACAATGGATTTTGACTGGTTACAAACGCATTCATGTCCATGCATCCCCAACCAGTTACATAGTCCCACTTGGCCGTGCAATTGGAAGCCACACCGCTCGGCAGATTTCCGTTGTTTCCAGAGATCACGTCAAACCACACATCGGTGCGGCCATTCTGTGAGTAGATCAAATTCTGCAGTCGGCCAAAGCGTTGCTTGCCAGCGCTATTTGCGGGCAAGCCACCCAGAGCGATTAATTTCTGCTCAGCCACTCCAAGCATGCCCGCGAATACTGGTGATGAAAAACTTGTTCCGATTGAACCTGAACTTAAGGCGCCATTATAATAAAAGTAATATGCGCCTGTGGTCGAAGATGCTTGGAACGACAAGTCTGGCAGCATGCGGTAATTAATAGTGGTGCTTACGCCTGTTCCAACTTGCCACGATGGACGCGTGTTGAATGTCGCGGCCTTGGTGCTCCAACCACCGCCACTGCCACTCCAACCTGTTTCGCTAATTCGCACGCCCGTAGTTGTGTTCACCGTCGCGGTGGTGCCGCCAACCATCAAGACTTCAGGGTCATAGTTTGGATAGTCATATGCGCCAAGCGTTGTGCCACTGTCACCAGACGCATCCATGTACGTGATGCCTTGCGTTGTCATGGACAAGTGCAAGTTGTGCGCGGGAATCCATGTGGAGCTTGTAAGATTCCAGCCGTAACTTTCACTGATCACGTCGCACAAATTGTCGTTCACTTCACGCGTGAGCACGCCAATCAAATCGCTGGCGCCACCGTCGTAAATATAAAACTCGCACAATGGCGCCATTCCAAGCACCATTTGAATATCAAGATCGCCTTCGCCACCAGCCGTGCCCGTGCCCGCGCCACCGCTAATTTTCACTTCATGCACGTTACTGCCAACGCCGCCTGCAGGTGTTGGTAGCGCGTACTTGGTGTAGTACAAAGGAACATTGGTCAAGCGATAGCCGTCCCAATTCGAAATACCAATCGTGCGGCCTTGGCCTTGCACGCCTGCGGCGTAAAGCGGCGCGGTGTTATACAAACCGCGTGTTTGTGTTGGAGTTAAAATCGCGCGGTGCATTGGCTTGGTGTAGGTTTCAATTCCAGACACGCCAATGATGTCGCCAGCAATGTGCGCGGGCACTTTCAGTTCGGTGGAAGGCGCGATGAATTCCTCATTGCCACCCACGTCGCCGCCCTTTAAAAGAATCGGATCAGCCACATATTGATCGATCGTTGTTCCAAAGGCGGTTTCAATTTGCGCCACAGTTCCTTCGCATGAAACGGTGAGGCGATTCTTGGCAACCATGGTCACGTTCAAACCTTGGGATTTCAAATAATCGGAAATCGCCTGCACGCGCTCCTGGGAAATACCAAAGCGCTCGCCAACTTGTTCCGGTGTAATAAATTGGCGGTAGTTGGGGCTTTTCGGATCGCTCACGCTTTCCGCAAATTGCTCCATGGCCGCGGAGTCCGCATAAGGCATGCTCACGGTGACAGACATCAGTTGCAATGGATCGGCGCGACCAAGTTGAATTGATCGTTGCAAGATTGGCAGGGGCAACCCCTCAAGGATTGGAACTTTGGCAACTTGCACCGCGGCAACTGGTTGCGCAGTGGGGGCCTTGACCACAGGTTTTTTGGTTGGTGTTGTGCCAGCGAAAGACGGGCTGGCAAAGGACACTAATAGAACGGACGCTACGGATGCGGCAATGCGGATTTGAAATTTCACAGTGGTCTTTCTTGTTGAGGTGATTTGCGCAATTCAGTCAATCCAACCTACCCCCATTCAGGGGTAAATCACAATTTAAAACTGAATTTTTTCATAGTTCGTTATAAATTTCGGGCAGATTTAGGCCAGGCTTTAGATGGTCGCTAGAAAGTCGGGCGCCGCGCATTTATTGGCGCGCTCCTTGGTTTAAATAGGGCTAATTTAAAGCCAAAAACCCCACTTTTTGCGCTTTAGGCTATTGAAGCTTTCCGGGTGAATGTCAGGCACATTTAAAACCCCGTTGAGCAACTCCGCAGATAAACGGACTTTGCAGAAATACGGAATTGCCGTCAGGATTTATTTTCATTCAATGTGCCCCATTCTTGCAGATTTCAATTGAATCACAAACCAATCGGACTATTCTGCATGCATGCAAAGACTCCTG
>CANKBX010000010.1 GCA_947480055.1 Planctomycetaceae bacterium | reverse complement strand
CGTTTAAATCTGCGGGGCAACTTGATTGCGCAAGCGCGTGCGTTGGCAGCGCAAAGCATGCCGCGGCCAGCGTGGCAAGGCGCAAGATATTGTTCAGGCGTGTTGTAAAACATACGAATTGGAAATTAAATTTTTTGTTCATTGTGGGGTACAAATGCTTGAGAATGATGGACATGAGAATTGCCAAAAATAGCGGCTAAACGCATAAAATCAAGCAAAAAATTATAAATTAAATGTGGCGCACGAGATATGGACGCAAGCCGGCGCATGTTGCGTTCTGCAGATTTTATGGGCGTTTCAGCGGTGGCTTGTAGCGTTTGTGCAACCGCGCAAATACAGCCAAATTCCCGCGTCGCAGAAAGGGTGGCACCACAAGCGAGTTTAGCACCCGCGCAAGCCCCGCTCGCGTGGGGTGCGTTGTCTGAGCGACTGGTGCCACCCTTTCTGCAAAGCGTTTCACTCTTGCAAAGGTGCGTTATCTGAGCGACTGGTGCCACCCTTTCTGCAAAGCGTTTCACTCTCTTGCAAAGTTCGCGTTATCGGAGCGCCTAGTGCCACCCTCTCTGCAAAGCGTTTCACTCTCTTGCAAAAGTCGCGTTATCGGAGCGCCTAGTGCCACCATCTCTGCAAAGGGTTTCACTCTCTTACATAAAGATGCGTTGTCTCAGCGCAAATTGCCTGAACCCCACACGCTTAAAAACTTTCATCACGGAGTCCGCGCCACGCGAAACCCGCTGAACAATCCGCGGTAATCCGCCGTGCGACTGCCACGACACCACGCACGACAAAGATCGGTCTCGGCACCGTAGTACTCGTCACCGCCGCGCAACACTCGCTTGGTTCCAGTCGCTGGCCCTTGTGGATCAACCACGAGTGTGCTTGGATACGGGCCCAACCAATCAGCGCACCACTCCCAAACATTTCCAGCCGAATCAAATAACCCAAAGTCATTTGGTTTCAGCATTCCAACGGGCCATCCTTTGCTTTGTGAATTGGCTTGATACCAGGCGTATTTTCCCAGCAATTCGGGCGCGTCTCCAAAATAATAATCGGTCTCTGAGTTGGCGCGAACCGCAAACTCCATTTCAGCTTCCGTGGGCAATCGATAGCCCTTGAGATTCTGATAGTTGGGTTTCATTTGCACATCATTTTCATTATTGCCAATTTCAAAACACCACTGGTCCTTGGCAATCCCCTCTTGTTGACTCAACCAATTGCAATATCGAGCCGCCATAAACCAATTCAAAGCCACCACTGGAATATCTCCCGATCTCACATTCCATCCCTTCTCATTCGGATCATTTAAATAATCGGGACTCATGCGGCGATATTCCGCCAGCGTGATTTCCATGGCGCCAATCACAAATGAATGGGAAATTTTTACTGGATGTTGAGTCTCGGCGGAAGTGCCACCGACTTTTTCGTTAGATCCCATCATGAATTGAACGGGACCAAAGATCACAACCTCGGTTTGGCCTTGCGTGTTCATAATCCAACGCGGCGCGGAAATCTTCGCCGCATCTTTGCTAGATTCAGACGCTAATTTCAATGTCGCAATTCTCTGCGCCTGCGTTTGCGGATTGTCGCGCATGGCGGCGCGAGTTGTGTCCAGCCATTTCTTTTCGCCCCACTGTTGCAACAACCACTGTGCGCTGGAATGCACGCCAGCGTCTGGATCAGTCTGAAAAATATCTTTCGCGCGCTTCGTCAAGGCTTCACGCAAGTCCGCTGGAATTTGCTCTAGTGGATATTCACCCAGCGCCAATAAAATCGCGCAATGAATTGAGTCATCTTTCGCCAAACTTTCCTGCGCAACAAGAATGGCTGGATCCAAGCCAAAACCAGCCAAACGGTCAATGATGTAACTGCGCAAACTTGGATCCTGCGAATGCTTTAAGAGAGGCCAAATCTTGGCCGCGTAATCAAGTTGCACAAGCGCCACCGCGGCGCTGGCTTGTTGCTTGGCCAGTTCGTCTCTTTGCGCCGCAAGCGCGTTGGGTGGCGACTGCACATCGAGTTTGTCCAAAAGAAGTTGAATTACTTTTTCCTTATGCGGCATCAAAACCGAAAGCACTTCATGAAATTGCTCCTTGTCCGCGCTCAACAACAGGTCGAACAGCACAGGCACGTTGTCCGCGGAAAAATCCAACAATAAACTGGTCGCCACAGTTCGTTGATTGGAGTGATCATTGTCGTGCTGATTAAAAACTGCCACGAGAGGTTTCAAAAGCGGCTCCCTCACGGAATAAAGCGCCTTGCTCCATGCGCCAATAAATATGGAATTTTCCTGAACAAGATCACTCACAACAACTGTGTTCATTTTATTCCAGCGCGGATCATCCGGGGCATATTTGGCAAGCGCTGCAGCCGCGCGCAAGCGTTCGCTGTGTTTCGTGCCGGCTTGCGATCCAAGAACTTTCCAAAGTTTATCTACGTGCCGCGCTTGGGTGTCCATCAGCGCGTCGCGAATCACCTCAAACTCGCCAGGATCGGCGCGCAACATCACGTCGCAAAGTTCAGCCGCATGCGAAGAATCAGATGGAAGCAACGCCAATTGATACAACGTCTGCTTGCTTTTCTTGCCTTCGATCTGCGCTCCATTTAATTTTTCAGCCAGTGACACGTTGAGCCATCTTTGATAATCCCCCATTTCGCCCAAGATTTTGGGCACTTCATCTATTTTGGCGGTGCTTAATTTTTCCATAAGCGTTTGCGCGCGTGTATATAAATAAAACTCACGTAAACCGTATACCAGTGCGACGAGCAACACCATAGTGATTGCAAATCGCACCGCGTATTTCTTTCCAGCGGTTCGCATCATGAGGCGTTGTGATTGCGTCCAAGTTGAGCGCGAAGTTTGCAGCCGAATTTGCAACCATTGAAATCGCGAGGGAAGTTGACGCTGATCGCGCCGTTGTTGCCAGTTGTTCGTCTGATCAATCAATAACAATTGCGCGCGCCCCTTAGCGGTTTCTTTCTGCTTGCCAGTTAGCCAATCGCGCAGAGAGGAAACTAAATAATCATGCGCGAGTTGGTAATACCCATCCGGGGTAGCGACCGTTGCTTCGCCATCACTTGTATTTGCCGATTCCACCGGCGTGATCAAGCGCAACTCGCGATCAAGTATTTGAATCAGCTCCTCAAACTCGCGCGGCTTGTTTTCATCACCCGACACCAACTGCAACTGCATGCGTGAACGCATGTGGCCTTTAATATCAACTCCAGATTCCGGCAACAGCGCGCGCAGCACGGCTTGCGCCGCAACACGTTGCGCCCGACGCGCTGGCAGCGCTGAACGTTCACTGAAATTTTCCTCCAAAAATGCCGCGCCAACACCCTCTGCTCCGCCGATATCGCGAAGCGTATTTGAATCCCACCGTTTCCCTTTAAACATCTCCGCAAACAGCGTTAAGCGCACTGAAATCACCTTGCCATCTTGCGCCAAACCGGCCACTACGTCTTCGATAAATTTCTGCTGCGGCTTTGAAAGTTCGCCAGTCGCCGGCAATTCTCCATACGCGCGCCCAAAGGCAATCAACACGCGTTGGGCGTGTCGCAAAGGAAACAAATCCACCGCGGCGGAATTCACTCCATCCAAAATTGGAATTTCCAGCTCGCGCATAAAGCGCGTGGCCGCCATCCAAAAATCGTCGCGCACCATAATAATCGCCTGCAAGCGCGAGCCATCGCATTGACGCAACGCTTGAACCAATTCCGTGTCATTTTTTGCGCCGTTGCCGTGCAGCCATTGTTCAAATTGATCAAGCACAAGCAAAACCTTTTCATCGCCACGCTGCGCCTTGCCTTGGCGAATTGCGTTGAGCGAATCCGCAAGTGAAAGCGTTTGCGACAATTCTGGAAATCGCCGTTGCAGCATCTTCAACAAAGTGGTTTCAGTCTTGTCGGATGATGTCTCTACATAAATCACCTTCACCGATGGATCAACGCGTGGCAGAAGGCCCGCCTTCACCAACGATGTTTTGCCGCAACCCGATGGCCCGTAAATCATTCCAACCGCGAATCCACCATCGGCATCGCGCGTTTCAATGCGTGACTTCCAGAAGCGAATACTTTCGGGAAGTCCATCGCGTCCGTGGGGACCAGGCAACAAGTCCAGAAAAAATTCACTGTCCGATGCGTCGAATGACCGCAAGCCTTTGGGCACAATCTGATTGGCGGCGCTGTTTTTGGGTTGGGTTCCTATCGACGCCACGGTCTTGGATTCCGTCAATAATTCCAGTGACGGTGGCATTGCCTCGTTGCCCGCATTCGTCAAAGCGCCAGATTTTGCCTGAGAATCAGCCAAATACGCCCGCAAATCATTGGCCATGTCATTGGCCACCGAATATCGATCCGCCGCGCGTTTGGACATTGCTTTCGAGCAAATTCGCTCTAGCTCTTTGGAAATATTTTCATCAATTGATCGCATCGGCCGCGGATCTAAGTTGCGAACCTGTTCAAGAACTTCCTCTTGTGTTGTGCCAGTAAATGGACGACGTCCCGTCAGCAACACGTACATCACAACACCCAAACTAAAAATGTCGGCGCGACCATCAACGCGGTGCGCCTCGCCGCGCGCCTGTTCCGGCGACATATACGAAGGCGTGCCCGCAAGCCTGGCGCCTTTGCCCAGATCTCGCTCGTGCAACACCAAACCAAAGTCGCCAATCATGGGCCGATCATCTTCATTGTCAATCAATAAATTTCCAGGCTTGATGTCTCGATGCACCATTCCTTGCTTGTGCGCGTAATGCAGCGCCTCCGCCACCGTCGCCACAATCTCCACGCTCTTGAGCATCGAAAGCGTCTGGGTTTGAATTCGGACTTCCAAATCAAACCCTTCGATAAATTTTGAAACCACAAAACACGGGCAACTGTCGCTGCTGCCAACATCAAACACAGGAACAATATTTGGATGATTCAATTTGGCGGCGGCGCGCGCCTCATACAAAAATTCTTCCGTGCTCGCCGGATCCACAACCAAAGTGTTGCGCGGAACCTTGATCGCAACGTCGCGCATCAGTTGATCATCATGGGCTAAATACACACGCCCAAAACTTCCCACACCAAGCAAGCGCTCAACACGGTAACGCCCAATTGTTTCAGGCATTGGCTCGGGCATCGGTGAAACACTTGAAGCCTTGGCCAATTCACCCAGAAGTTCCAAAGGATTTTTCTGACCCGAGCGCGCGTTCAAGCCCACAATTGTTGGCAAGTCAGACTCATTCGCTTGCGGCGATGGGTCTGGTGGATCCGTGGAATCAAGTGCGCCAGTATCCATGAATCAATCAACATATCAGGTGAACGCTTCACTCGAATGCAAATGCATTCCAACTCCCAACGCATTCCCAACGCATTCCCCGCGCATTTTTATTCCGCGCCGTAAAGCAATAGACTCACAGCATGCTTCGCATTGGCGCACTCACACTTCAAACTCCCATGTTGCTTGCGCCCATGGCCGGCCACTGCGATCTTGCATTTCGCATTCTCTGCCGCGAGCAAGGCGGCGTTGGACTTGCCAGCACTGATCTATTAAATAGTCACGCGCTTTTGCGCGGCGCGCGCCGCTCGCTTGAACTTGCGCAAACCAATGAGTTCGATCAACCCTGCGGCATGCAGTTGTACGGCAATTGGACCGATCCACTTCCAGAGGCCGCGATCTGGGCGGTTGATCACGGCGCAAAGTTGATCGACATAAATATGGGTTGCCCCGTTGACAAAGTGGCAAAAAAACACGGTGGTTCGCTGCTGTTGTGCCACGTGTCCGACACGGTGCAATTGGCCAAGCGCATTGTTGACGCGGTGGCCAAGCACACCAACGGCCGCGTGCCTGTCACCGCAAAAGTTCGCCTAGGTTGGGACCCCGATCGCTTTGTGGCCCCTGACCTTGCGCGCCAACTTGAAGATGTCGGCATTGCCGCCGTCACCGTGCATGGTCGCTACACATGTCAAATGTTCAGTGGTCACGCCGATTGGAATCGCATTGGCGAAGTTGTTGCCGCCGTAAAAAATATTCCCATCATTGGCAACGGTGATGTGACCGAGCCCGAGCACGCGGTGCAAATCATGAAACAGACCGGGTGCAAAGGCGTCATGGTTGGCCGCGGTTCACTGCGCACGCCGTGGCTATTTCAGCGCGCTAGCCACTTAATCGCCACGGGCGAATTGCTGCCCGAACCAACGCCCGATCAAAAGTGCCAGGTGATTGATAGACACATTCAACTGCTTGAGCAATACAACCCCGGCTCAAGCGCCGTGGAATGCATGCGCAAACGCATTAGTTGGTACGGAAAAAATATGGGTCATGTAAAGCCGCTCAAAGAAGGCATTCGAACCTCCAACACCACAACGCAAATGCGCCAAGTGATTGCGGATTGGCGCGCCCGCTCTCTAGAGTCAATTCCAATCCAGCCGATTCCCGCAGTTCCAGCGCAATCCTTTTTCTCGTAAAGGGTTGCCCTTCAAAGCACTCAGTTGGTGGCGGTAATCCCGAAGGATTCCAAAGCCGAAGCTCTACACCATGAAGCGAAGTGAAGTACTGTATTTACGTTTTCAAAGTTGATTTGTTGCATCGCACCACAAATAAATAGATTTTTTTTTCCGAGTTCGCATAACGTTTTAACGTGCGGCGAATTCATTTACGTCGACGCTTTGAAATGAGTCCGGCAACTCCCATCAATACAAGTGGTCCAGGCGATGGCACCATTGATGAGATAAATGTCGCGCCAACCATGTCGCTTTGGTCAATTCCTAGCGAAATTCCGCTGAAATTCACGCGGTAGAGCTGCGTGCCGCCTGGCGGCAACAGTGACATATCCGCGCTACCCACCACGCCAGGGATTATGTACATAGCTCCAAGGGACGTGCCTTGTTGTGCGCTGAATCGCATGCCCGCTAACACTTGGTTTGGATTGCTCAATAACACAATCGACCAAGTCTCATATTGATCCGGCGAAACCGATGTGAAATTCCACTGCACTGTCACGCTTTGGCTGCCCGTCAACGCAAAGTTAGCCCAGCCATCAAATGGTTTTGAAACAGTTCCATCACTTCGGTTGCCCCTGCCAGAGCCACCACTAAAACCAAATGCGCTATTGGGTTGATCTGTTGCAAGCGGCGCAAAACCGTTGGCGCTATAAATTGTGAGAGGCTGCATCTGGCTTTGCAATTGCAAATCGGTGGATTCTGGGGGAGTTGGCCCGCCCATATATCCAGCTTGAAGTACACCTGTAAATGCACCCACGACAACCACGCCAAGGAGCGCGCTGAGTTGTTTGGAACTTGCCCGGCCAGTGGACTGCAAGTTGGCCGCGGGGTTGATTCTTAACGTTGATTTAGATGTTGCGTCTGCACTTTTCTGTCCCATTGCTTGTCCCTATTGAAAGCCCCCAAAATTCATGTCTGCTGCGAACCACATACGCAGCGAGATGCCAATGTGTGAGAATCTGTATTTTGCAGGTAATTACTTTAATTTTGGCGTTGAAAAGGCGGATTAAAACTCACAAGGCGATGCTAATTTTGCGTCTTATAACCAAAATAACGCCCCACTATCTACATTTTTGCTTGCGCAATTCAATTTGGATTTGATTGTTGCCCTGGATGAAGGAGCAATTTGGTCATGGGATCCAAATACAAGCCGTGAATTTGCTTGTGAAACCCAAATCCTTTGGGAATTTTTATTTAACGCAACACTTCACGTTGGCGGTGCGTAATCATCTTTGAAGAGGTATTCGCTTTGCGCAAGCTGGCGGATTGTAGGTTGAGGGAGTGTGCGCTGTTCGCGGCGTCAAATGTTTGAAAAACTAGAGATCTGAGGAAGGAAAAGTTATGAATTCACAAATAGGAATTGGAAGAGGATTTGCTATGTCGTTGTTTGCGACCACACTTATTGCAAGTGCCGCAAACGCCGCCATGGTGTCGTTTTCAACTGTATTCACAAACAACACTTTGGCCGATAAGGTCTTTGATGTAAGCAATTTTCTTACGCTTTCAAACTCTTTAGGAAACACTGGTGGATCCGGATCGCTCGCGATTGTGGTATCCGATATCCGCGGTGGTGGCGCCTATTTAAAGGGAATTGGAACTACGGCTGTCTTCTCAACCTTTGTGCAGAACGCTCAGGTGGCAGAATTGGCCAACACGACCTCCTTTGTACCGTTTTCAGTTGTGGCAGCAACATTCGGCCAAATGTCGTATTCGGACACATTTACTCGGGCAAACTTTGGTGCCGTAGCAAACGTGAATGACGTCATACAAACCCAATTAAAATTTATTCTTTCCGCGGGCGATCAAGCGGTTGTCTCTGGAACCTTTGTTGTTGTTTCGGCTGTTCCCGCACCAGGCGCGTTTGCATTGGTTTGCATAGCTGGAGGGGTTGGTCTGCGCGGGCGAAGACGAATGGATTCCTGAGCTATTTACAAAATTGATCAAATCCCATTTTGACAATGGGGAATTTGAAATGGATGGTTACAACACGGATTGAGATTACTAGCCATGTTTTTTAAGAATTGAACTTTGAGAGAGGTCGGAAAAATGCGCAAATTTACATTTATTTTAGGAGTCGCAACTGCCATCTCTAGTTCTGTATTTGCTGGACCAATTCTTAATATTAAGTTTGATGTCGACGGCAAAAAAACATTCGTTGGACAAGAAGGCGAGCTCACTCCGTTCAATGATTTCAGCTACGTGGGATCAATTGGCGATGGATACCCAAGCGCGACTTGGGTTGTGGGTTGGAATCTTGCCTCCAATTTCGCGGCAACATCATTTGTGACCAATGGATTCACAATTGCCAATCTAACCGCGAGCACCAAGCGATTTAATATCACTCTCGAAATTCCAAATCCACTCCCGAGTGGAGGCGGAACTCCATCTTGGGAATTCTTTGGAAATCTCGGCGGAACTTTAGCGAGCGATACTGACGCCAGTTCCACGCTTTCTTCTTATGGAACAAATCCACTTTGGCAAGGTCTTCGTGGCGGCACTTCGCCTGGACCCAATTCAGAATTATTGCGCGACTTTACTTTGTCAAGCCCTGGCGGAACCAGTACCACTATTCCGCAGGTCTTTATCACGCCGTACACCGTTGCAGGTGGGTTGGGCTCAAGTCTTGGTTACCAGTTTCAATTTGATCTTTCAGGTGGTTCGACCGCGTCGTTCGGTGGTGTTTGGGGCGGAAATTTAGTTCCTGCTCCAAGTGCGCTTGCATTAGTTGGTCTTTCTGGAGTCAATCTTCTTATTCGTCGTCGTCGAAAGATCTAAACATTCACAAATATTGCGGTCGCGCCGTGAGATTTTTCCGGCAATCCCGCTCAAATCACTCCCCCCGTTTGCGTTACGAGTCCTTTCAAAAGGACTCGTTTCGTTTTTATACAGCGCGTATAAATCGCTTATCGCATGCAAAAAAATTCTCTATCTGATGAGCATGATTCAAACATGTAAAAATTAAATATGCGTGAAGCGAGATCAGCCCGCGGGATTGCGAAGCTCGCGCGCTTGCGGCAAATCTTCGATGCGTGAAATGCCAAAGACCCGCAAGAACTCGCTGGTGGTTCCGTACAACATGGGGCGACCCAGCTCCTCGGCGCGGCCGGTGATGCGCACCAAGCGTCGCTCCATCAAGCCACGCAACACGTCCCCGCACGCCACGCCACGCACGGCTTCCAGTTCTGAGCGCAATGTGGGCTGGCGGTACGCGATGATGGCAAGAGTGTCTAGCGAAGCCGGCGTGAGACGCCCCTGCAACTTTGCTCCATGCACGCGCGTCATCAACGGCGCGAATTTGCTTAACGTGAGCAGTTGCCAACCGCCGGCCAATCGTTCTATGCGAAACGCCCTGCCAGATTGCGCGTATTCCGCATTCAGATGGTCAATCGCCTGCTTCACCATGGTGGCGGGCATTTTGTCCTTGGCGTTCAGCGCGCCTAGGCCAAGAAATTCCACCAATTTAGTTTCACTCACGGGCCTGCTTACGGAAAGCAGAACGGCTTCCACGCGCGACTCGATCGACTGATCGGCGCAGGGTGTTTCATCGGGCGCGTTCTTGAATGGTGAGGCTTGAGATTGTTCCGTGGCTTCTTGCTGTTCCATGCATCACCTTTGTGCCGCGAATTTCTATGTCCGTGCGGCGGCTAACTTGTTCGCGGAAATAAATTACGCGCGCTGACCCACTCTTCGACCAGCGGCATTGACTTTGGCTTGAGCCACGCGTTGGGCGCGCTCGATTGATTCACGGGCGGCCGGCGTGGTTGCGCCGGGCTCAACCGCTTTTTGATTGGCTTGCAACAGCAGCGCCTCCGCCTGCTTGGCGTCGATGCTGGAAATATCCACAGTGTTGTCGGCGAGCAGAGTTAAATTGTCGCCTTGCATTTGCGCGAAACCGCCGTCGGTTAAAATCTGCTTGATTGATCCTGTCTCGCTTGTCACAGTGAGCACGCCAGTTCCTAGGCGCGTGAGAAACGGACTTGTTCCCGGCATCACGCCAACTTGGCCATCCCAGGCTTCAAATGAAACATAGGTGGCCTTTTCTTCAAGGCTGATTGCGTTTGGGGTGACGACGGTGCAGTGGATTGGTGTGGCCATATGTTGAACTCCGAGGGCGGTGATCTTAGCAAGGATTCGAGCGATTATTCAGGGATAATTTGGGGATTATTTCGGCAAGCCACGCACGGCCAAAGCGTGATTTCTATATCGAGGATCGCTTGAAACTTCACGATCAATTTCCGCGGCGAGCCATTGTGGAAACGCGCACGCCGCATGCTCGCTTGGAAGTTCAACTTCCACCATCACCAAAGGCAGATCAAGAAATTGATCCACTTCCCAAGTCAAACCCGCCTCGCTCACTCGGTGGCGCACTTTGCGAATGCGCTGGTTCAGCGTCTGCGGCCAAAGTTTTTCAAAGGTTGCTCGGTCCAGTGCGTGCTCGGTTTCTTGGCGCACCACTCCTTGGCCTTGCTTGATGGTGTGAAAATATTCGGCGTGGCCATTGGCAAGCTCAACACTTCGAATGCGGCCCTCGCGGAAGGATTGGTCGTTGACGGAATGCTCAGGCAGATACCCCTGCTGAATTTTCCAGATCACGGCGCCCGCAGGAATCTTTGGCATGGTGCGCAAAATCCAAACGCGTTCAATTTCTTGCGTGGTGCTCATGGATTTTTCACCGCTGCGAAACTGGCGCGCACGCGTTGCTCCACGCCGCCACAAGCGATGACATGACCAGTTTTAAATTCACATTGGCGCGCACGGCCTCCTCGAATGTGTCCAACGTGCGCATGGCGCGTTGAATGGCGTCAAGAGCATCGCGATCATTGGCGGCGGCGGCGTTCATCAATCGTTGGCGAAGATGCAATCCTGCGATGCGCACCAACATGGCCACGCCCTGTCGATTGGCGGCGTCCTTGCTGGCGCTTTCATTTTCTTTGACCAACTGCTCGGCGTATTGCTCCGCATATTTGGTCATTTCCTCGGCTAAAGATGGGGGAAAATTGCCTTGATCCAATTGCTTGAATTGTGGTTGCAACGATTGCCACCATTGATGCAAACCAAACTTGGAACCCACCAACGCAAGGCCTGGACTTCCCTCCGCGAACTGAAGCAACCACGCGCGCTCCGTATTGGAAACTTGCCAATCATGTTGGGTGGCCCACTGTTGCATGGCGTTATCCGAAAGCGGACCAAACGCCACGCGATGGCAGCGACTGCGAATGGTTGGCAGCAATCGATCCTCTCGCGAAGTGACCAAGAAAAGATATGTTCCCAGAGGCGGCTCCTCCAATGTTTTCAAGAGCGCATTTTGCGCTTCGCTCTCCAGTAATTCAGCCTCATCAATCACGAACACTTTGGCGCGACCGCGCGCCGGAGTGCGATGCACGGCGGAATCCAACATGCGCCCCTCGCCGTCCACGCCACCAATCAGAGTTTCACGCAGCAAGTCCACTGGAATATTCAGCTGCTTTTTGTCGCGCAGTTCACGGCTCTGGCTTACCGCCGCCAACTCCTTGCGGATCACAATAAAGTCTGGATGTGAACCCGCGTTGATCAACGCGGCGTCCTCTGTGTTGAGCGGCGGAGCGAAGGCGGCAATGTCGGCTGGCGTTGTTGCGGGATCAAGCACCAAGCCCGCGAACAATTTTGCGGCGAGTAATTTGCCCACGCCCATGGAGCCGTGCAAAATCCACGCATGATGCAAGCGCGCGCTGGCGAACGCATTGGTCAACGCACTGATGGCCTTGGGTTGTCCAAGCAACGGACTTTGAGTGGCGTGGCTCATCGAGGAATTTCTATTAAAACACAGGCTTTTGCCGTGGGTTTTGCGTTTTGCAATCCGCGCGGCGGCGGCTCTAAAAGTGGTTCGCCATTGACAAGGAGCACGGGAAACTTTTTTAGAATTTTTTCAACATCAGGGTGAAACAAGGTTGTGCGCGCGTCATACGCGGTGGAATCAAACACGCCGATCGTGACCATGCTTGATCGATCATCCGCGTCGTTCTTCACGTAGGCCTCGAAGCCTTGCAAGCGAAGCTTGGCGCAATACGCCTCGGCCTTGGACTGAATTTCCGCGAACGGAATTTCATCGCTTTTAAAATCGCTCCATGTTGCAACCTTCACCGTGAACAGCGGAACCACGTTTGGAAATCGCACGCGCACTTTGGACAAGTCATAGGGACCTTGCTTGGTGTTGTTGGATGTGGTCTGCAGCCGAATTAAATACGAGCGCGCGAATGGACGCACGCCGTTCTCCTCTATGTCCTTCACCATCTTGATGGCGGGCTTTGCCTTGGGATCATCAAGGCCAACAAAACTTCCATACACAATGACGCTGCCGTTCTCGAGCGAGCACACGTGCGCCGCCGAAAGCATGGGATAGCGCTTCACAATCGCTTCGCGCATTGTGGCGGCCGCGGCGGCGTGACCTTGTTCGGTGAATGACGCCAACCACACAGACCACTCAGGTTTTTGCTCGCCCGTTGGCGTGCTGTTTTTTTCTTGGGACTTTGAAGGAGTGGCGGGCGCGGAATTCGCCCCACTGTTTTGTGTGGGGTTTTTATTTTTGCCCTTGCCCTGGCCAGTGACGTTGCCGTCCACCTCATCGCCTTCATTCATCAAGTCATTATTTGGATCAGGCTTGGCTGCGTTGCCCTTGGCCGCCCCCGAAGAATTTCCAGAAGCCCCACCGGATGTCGCGCCAGAGGTGCCACCAGGAGAGGACGGCGGCGAACTTTGCGCCAAGGCATTCGCGCAGAAACACCAGAGGGCGGCGGCGCACAAAACGCCTGCCATTTTGACACTTAAATTCGCTTTGAAACAGCGACTCAATGGCTTACTCTGTGGGAAGTTAAAGATTTTATTTTGCATAACAATTTGCTCAAGGTTGGAGTGTGAAGTAGTCGATCTTATCCTCACGGAAGCGAATTGCCGCGACCTTATTTAAGACGCAGGATGCGTTTGTTACACCTGTTTGAATCGACTCAAAGGATTGGGCCGAAGATGACAAGGAGTTTTTTATGCCTGATATATCACCGATCAATAGTCTTCAAGGCAGTTCCGTCCCCGCTTCAATTCAGCGAACGCAAGTTGACGCCCCCGCTTCAACGGCCAACACGCCAAAGCATTCGGAAATTCAAGACCGCGTGGAAATTTCTGAACATGCGCGCCACCTTGAAAAACTCCGCCAGTCGCCAGATATTCGCCAAACTAAAATTGACGCCGCACGCTCGGAAATTGCCCAGGGAACCTACGAAACTCCCGATCGGCTTCGCGCGGCTCTTTTGCGTTTGCTTGATGAAATTGACCCAAGCTAAAGCGTCTTTCGGGCACATCCATATTTAGTTCCAGGCTTGCAAATTCACGGATTTGCATTTTTGTTTGAGGCCGTGGCGAACTTTACCCATCAAAATTTTTGGCAACTTCCCTAGCTCAAAATTGGGTTGCCCCCTCTACCATCATGGACCTCAAAGGAGTCTCCATGAACCGAGTCTTGATTGCGTTTGGATTTCTATCGCTCAGTTGCGTTGCCACGATTTACGCGCAAAATCCGCCGCCAGTGGCCATGCGCCCGGCTCAGGTTCGCCGCGACTTAATCGAACACGCCACCGTTGTTGTGAAGCCTGGAGAACGCATTGAAGATGGCGCGGTATTGGTTGAGGATGGATGGATCACCGCGGTTGGAAAAAGTGGGGCCGTGATTGCGCCAGTCGGAACACATGTGATCGACGCCAAAGGATTGACGCTGTATCCCGGACTGATCGACGCGGGCCTGATGATTGACAGCGCGGCAGCTTCGCGCGCGGCCCATGATGATGCGACCCACTATTGGAATGACAAGGTGACTCCGCAAGTGCGCGTGAGCAACATGGCAACTTTGGCTCCGGGTGTTCGCAAAGAATTGCGCGACTTGGGATTCACTGTTGCCGCGGCGCACCCGAACACTGGAATTTTTCGTGGCGAAAGCGCGGTGATCTTGCTTTCCAATGACGATCAAAAAGTGGAGCAACTGATCCCCAATGCGGGACAAAATATTTCATTCACGCATGTGGGTGACGATGGTCCAGATGACAGTCGCTATCCATCCGCGCTCATGGGAACGATGGCGTTGATTCGCCAAGGCCTGTTGGATGCGAAGTGGCTTTCACAATCCAACGCCGTGTGGAAAGCGCATCCGCAGGGCAATGATCCGCCAAAAGCGTCGGCGGCGTTGGCGGCGCTTGAATCATCAATACAAGGTAAAAACACGGTGATTTTTGATTGCAACAATGAGCAAGATGTTTTGCGCGCGGCTGGCTTGGCCCAAGAATTTGGATTGAAGGCGCGCGTGATTGGTTGTGGAAATGAATTCCGCAGGCTGAATGAAATCGCCGCGACCAACTTGCCAATCGTTGAAACATTTGAGTTTCCAAAAACTCCAGACGTAAGTGATCCACGAAAAGATGAGTCGGTTTCTTTGCGCGACTTGGAGACTTGGGCGTTGGCCCCGCGCAACGTGAAGCAACTTATTGACGCTGGCGTGGACGTAAGCGTGAGCACCGTGAAGTTGAAAAGCCGCGCGGATTTTCCGGCGCGAGCGCGGCGCGCCATGCTGAGCGGTTTGTCCGAGGATGAATTGCTTTCATGCCTGACCACTCGTCCCGCCAAGCAGCTTGGTTTGAGTTTGGTTGCGGGAACGATTGAGGTTGGTCGCATGGCCAACATGGTGTTGCTTGATGGACCGCTGTTTGGCGAGAAGACCCACGTGATGGCGACCATCGTGGCGGGCGATCGAGTAAACGTGTACGAGCCTGTGATTTTTGGTTTTAAAGGCACGTGCACATTGAAGAGCGATGCGATTGAATTGGCGGGAACATTTGATCCAGAGACCAAGGCCATTAACTTTGAAACAATTGCTCCAGTGATTGCGGCGGCGCCGGTGGTTGCGCCTGTTGTTGGGGCAGTTGTTGCGCCAGTTGTTGCGCCCGTTGTTGCGCCAGTTGTTGCGGCGGCGCCCGTTGTTGCGCCAGTGACTGCGACGGCGGTTGCGGAAAGTTCCAAAGTTGCCGAACCAATGAAAACAACTGCACCTGACGCAGCTAAGCCTGTGGAAGTTGTGGCAGCTCCAGTTGTTGCTGCTCCAGTTGTTGCCGCACCAGTTGATGCCGCTCCAGTTGTTGCCGCACCAGTTGTTGCCGCACCAGTTGATGCCGCTCCAGTTGTTGCCGCAAAACCGTTTGAACCCAAGAAATATGCCGCGGGAAACGTTGATTTTGATCTTGATCGCGTGGGCTTCACGTTGCCTGGCGAGGCGCTTGCCAGCGAAGGCTTGCTGCGTTGCACCGCGGTGCGAATGGGTGATCGTGTTGAGGGCGTAGCCCAAACCCGTGATGGAAAATCAATTGCGTTTGTGTTGACAAAGCGTGAAGTAACTCCGCCAGCCGACGCGAAAGTCGCGGATACAAAAGTCGCGGATGCAAAAGTCGCAGATGCAAAAGTCGTAGATGCGAAAGTCGCAGATGCAAAAGTCGTAGATGCGAAAGTCGCAGATGCGAAAGTCGCAGATGCAAAAGTCGCGGATGCAAAAGTCGCGGATGTGAAAACCGAAGACCCACTGGCGTTCATTCCAGCGATCATGCCACTGGGCGAATACGGTTTTGAGAAATCGCCTGTCGCGCAAACAGTGTTGGTGAAGAACGCCACCATCTGGACGAGTGGGCCCGCGGGCACTTTGAAAAACGCGGACCTGCTGGTGGTGAATGGAAAAGTGCAAGCCGTTGGAAGCAACTTGCAAAATATTCCCGCCGACGCGCGTGTGATAGATGGCGCCGGAAAACATGTCACGCCTGGTCTGATTGATTGCCACAGCCACACGGGAATTGAGGGCGGCGTGAATGAAGGCACTAAGAATGACACCGCGGAGTGCCGCATTGGTGATTGCATTGATCCAGATGCCGCGGGTTGGTACCGCGAACTTGCGGGCGGCCTCACCGTGGCCAATCAATTGCACGGCAGCGCCAATCCAATTGGCGGCCAGAACAGCGTTGTGAAATTAAAATGGAGCGGCAGCGCCAATGATTTCCGGATCGCCGACGCGATTCCTGGAATTAAATTTGCTCTTGGTGAAAATGTCACGCGTCCGCGCGGGCGCTACCCCAATACTCGCATGGGCGTGGAGGCGTTGCTGCGCGATAGTTTCCGTGAGGCTCGCGAATATGCCGCCAAACAAAGCGCGTATGCCGCGCTGACCGAGGAGCAGCGCGCCACAACCATGCCACCACGGCGCGATCTGCAACTGGACACGCTCGCGGAAATTCTTGCGGGCAAAAGATTGATCCATTGCCATAGTTACCGCCAAGATGAAATCTTGATGTTGCTGCGCTTGGCGGAAGATTTTGGATTCCGTATTGGCACTCTTCAGCATGTGCTTGAGGGTTACAAAGTTGCGGATCTGATCGCCAAACATGGCGCCGGCGCGAGCACGTTCAGTGATTGGTGGGCCTACAAGATGGAAGTGATGGACGCGGTTCCTTTTAACGGCGCAATGATGCACGACGTGGGCGTGGTGGTGAGTTTTAATTCCGACAGCGACGAGATGGCGCGACGCCTGAACATGGAAGCCGCCAAAGCCGTGAAGTACGGCGACCTCACTCCAGATGAGGCGTTGAAGTTTGTCACGCTGAATCCCGCCAAGCAATTGCGCATTGACAACCGCGTGGGAAGCCTTGAAGTTGGCAAGGACGGTGACTTTGTGATTTGGTCTGGCGATCCACTGAGTAGTTTTTCATTGGCAGACAGCACTTGGATTGAGGGCGCGTGCTATTTCGACCGCGCCCAGGAACGCGCCATGCGTGAGCGCGATAATAAGTTGCGCGCGCGCTTGCTTGAACTTGCGGTTGCCGAAGGCGAGAAGAGCGGTAATTTAAAAACCATTGAGCCGCCAAAAGTTGAGCCCGCAAAAGACGCCAAGCCCGCGCCCGCGACATTGCTTTCACGCATGCTGAACGTTCGCCGCGAAGCGATGGTGGATGAAGTGCGACGCGGTCGCGATCCAGAAAGCATGGGCCCTGGTGATTGTGGTTGTGGTGGTTCAAGCGAAGGTTGGAAAATTCTTTTACAGGAGAGCCGCTGATGAAACGCTCAACACGCATTATTTTTAGCCTGGCAAATTTATTAAGCATGGCTACTTTTTCCGCCGCGCAAAGCGATCAGATTCCTGCAGTGCCCCAGCCAAAGCCAATCGCGTTGCTCAACGCGCGCGTGTTCACCGCGGTGCCGGGCCAAGCAGCCATTGACCGCGGCTATGTGATTTTTGACAAGGGCATCATCACCGCGGTTGGCGCGGGCGATGCTCCGTCACTGCCTGCGGGTTGCGAGAAATTTGATTGCGCTGGCCTCACCGTGCTTCCGGGCTTTGTGCATGTTGGAAGCCAATTAGGAATTGTGGAAGTTCAACAAGTGTCGGCCACCGATGACCGCGACGAATTTGGGGCGTATCACCCTGAAATTCGCGCGTGCGTGGCGGTGAATCCAGACAGCGATTTAATTCCGGTGGCGCGCTCGGGCGGCGTGTTGAATACTGTTGTGTTTCCGCAAGGCGGCGTTGTCGCCGGTCACGCCAGCGCGATGCGCATTGATGGCTGGACCAGCGAGGATCAAACCATGGTTGCGCGCGCCGGTCTGATTGTGCATTGGCCAATGACGGAGCCAATCGTGGCGCCATGGATGGACAAAAGCGTGGACGATCAAAAGAAAGACGCGGCGAAAAATTTAAAAGAGATCGACACGTTTTTTGATAACGCCAAGACGTGGATGTTGGCGCGAGAGAAAGATCCCAAGACCGAAGGCGATTTGCGATTTGAAAATATGATCGGCGCGCTCAAGGGCGAGGAGCCCGTATATTTTGTGGCGAATTCGCCGGGACAAATTGAAAGCGCGCTGTTGTGGTCCAAAAGTAAAAACTTGAAACCAATTATTTGGGGCGGCGCCGGCTCGGCGAGTTGCATTGGCATTCTGAAGGAAATGAAAGCGCCGGTGGTGATCGCCGGCATTCATAGATTGCCCGCGCGCCGCGCAGATTCCGTGGATTCCATTTACGCGCTTCCCAAAAAATTGGCGGACGCTGGCGTGCCATTTTGCATCGCCACAGGAAGCGATCCCAGCAACGAGCGTCATTTGCCCGATCACGCGGCCACCGCAGTGGCGTATGGTTTGTCGCGCGACATGGCGTTGCAAAGCGTGACCAGTGGCGCGGCGCACATCGCCGGCATTGGCGATCGCGTTGGCTCACTCGCGCCTGGCAAACTTGCCACGCTGCAAATTTCATCGGGTGAACCTTTGGAAATGACAACCGAGCCAGTTGTGATTTTCTCCGAAGGGCGTCGTGTTGATTTTGGAGATCGCCAAAAGCGCTTGGATGTGAAGTACCGCGAAAAATATCGACGAATGGGTTTGTTACCCGCCGCGGCGGCGCCCATCGAGCCAGTTCTGAAGCCAGCCTGAACCCCGAGAACTCCGCGCCCATCAGTCGCTAGCCTGTGGTTGTGCAAGACTTCAAGACCCTCGGCGTTGATCCACTTTTAATCGCGTTTCTGACGCGTTCCAATATCACCAAGCCCACCGAGGTGCAGGCGGGAACAATCACCGCCGCGATCACTGGCCGCGACATTGTCGCCGTTGCTCCAACGGGCACTGGAAAAACTTTGGCGTACTTGTTGCCCATCGCCACGCGTTTGCGCGCCGACAAACCCAGCCACGACAATAAACATTTTGCCGATCAGCGCGCGCGGCTTCGCGCGATTGTGTTGGCGCCCACGCGCGAGTTGGCGCAACAAATCGGCAAAGAGGCGGAACAACTTCTTGGCGGGACAGTTTTAAAATCCGTGGTGGTGTGGGGCAAAAGCGCCATCTCCACGCAAGTTGCGGCGCTGAAAGCGGGCGCGGATATTTTGGTTGGAACACCCGGGCGCGTGCGTGAATTGCTGGATCTGGACGCCTGCTCGTTGGCATGGATCAACATGGTTGTGATCGACGAAGCCGACCGCATGCTTGACATGGGTTTCACTCCGCAAGTCCGCGCGCTGATGGAGCGCATGCCCGCGGAGCGACAAACATTTTTATTCACCGCCACGCTGCGCCGCGCCGTGGAAGATCTGGCCAATGAAGTGGTGCGCGAGCCATTTCGATATGGCGGCAATTCAACGGCGGCGCGCACAATTCCAACCGCGTATGACTGCCGCGACGCGGCGAAAACTCCCCTGCTGCTGCACTTGTTGAAAGAACCCACGCGCACGGGCGTGTTGGTGTTCACGCGCACGCGCCGTCGCGCGGGTTGGGTGGCGGGCGCGCTGAAACGCCACAAGATCACCACTGGCTTGCTGCATGGCGACCGCTCACAAAAGCAACGCGAGGCCGCGCTGGATGGACTTCGCACTGGCGCCAACCGCGTGCTTGTTGCCACCGATGTCGCGGCGCGCGGGCTGCATGTGCCGGCGATTCGTTGCGTGGTGAATTATGATTTGCCCCCAATGGACGACGATGTGATTCATCGCATTGGCCGCGCGGGTCACGCCAGTGATTTCGCCGAGTCGTTTGTCTTTGTGGATGTGCAAGACCGCGCCCGATGGAGCCGCGTGGCGCTTGCGCTTGAGATCCCAGAGGCTTTGACGCCCGACCCAGAAGCCGCACGTTTGGCGCCTAAAAAACGTGGAATCACCCCCGCTCCAAAGCCCGCGCCCACCGGCGTGAATAGACCTTTGCGCCGCAGCACGAAAGTAATTCTTGCGTTGCGCGGTCGTTTGAAAGTGGCCAAGACAGCGCGCGAAAATGCGGCGGCGCAAAAGGGCCGCCTGCGCGGAAAACAATCCAACAAACCAATTGGCGCGAAAGTAAACGTTGGAAAGGGAATCAAGTCGAACCCGGGGGCGCGATGACGTCCAATTCAATGCTTTTATTTTCCCTGTTACCACGGAAAGGGAATCAAGTCGAACCCGGGGGCGCGATGCCGCGCGGATTGATCGCCGATGCTGCGCTGGCGTTGATCAGCGCGTTCGTGGTGTCGTTGTGCGTCGCGGCGTGGTGCGTGTACATGGTTTTTGGAGTGCATCTTGTCGACATAGACACATGGGTGGCCGACGGCCGCGACCCTTGGACTGTTTCGCACCACGAAGCTCTTGGCGTGGGCTGGGTCAATGCGGCGAAAATGTACGCGCCACTTGTGTCGCCAATTGATGAAGCAGGCGCGCCGCCATGGTGGGCGGTCAACGCGATGGCGCCCATGGATCAATATGAACGCAGTACCCGAGTGGCCGTGCTTGGCGCGGGTTGGCCCATGGTGCAAGTGGTTCGTGTGTGGGTGACCACCCGCAATGACGAAATTTTTCCGCCCAGCGCGGAGTTTGACGTGAGCGGCGCCTGCCTTGAAATGGGAAAAGATCGCGTATGGGAGGAGCCGCTCAAATTTATATTTACCCCAATTACAGCGGTAATTGATGCAATTCCGTGGTTCGCATTGTTGTTCTTTGGCCTGCGCCTGTATCGACGCCGCGGCGATCGAAAGGCCGAACTCAAGGCCAAACTCAAAGCCGAGCTTTAAGGACCAGCGCTCATCCCAAGCCGCGACTTAGGACATTGGCAACAGCGGAATCACCAGACGCAAGAACACCATAAGAGCCGCGGCAAGAGCGGCCATCGCCAAAACAGAATGCACCGTCATGGTGATCGACTCGCGCCAGAAGTGCTCGAGAGTTTCTAGGCGAACCGCTTTCCATGTCACGCTAATCGCGGCGCACACTGGTATCAAACAAAGCCACCACCAATGCGCAACGGTTGGCATTGGTTGCAAAAATGGAATGTAGGCAAGCGCGCACATCATTCGGTCACGTCTTTCTTGCATGATCGGCAAGGTCGATGCAACACATCAAGCACGGCGATCACATTCATCATGCCCGCGAGGCCGCACATGAGAGTTCCAACTTCGTTAGCGGGACCCGCGCTTTTAAAACTGCTCACCATCACGGTTCCATTTTGAACAGCAAGAGGCATCAATTCCCCAAAGCTTCCGCTTTTCAACAAATTTGTGTTGAGAAAGTCCGTGGCAAACGCGAAAGCGCCGGCGCCGCTCTGGGCTACGAACCACATCGCATCTTCACGGCGATCCACGCAATCTAGGCCGCCCACCAAAACCCCAAGAAGAAAAAGACCCCCAACTCCCAGCAAAATCAGCCTTCCCCGCCCCATTTCGCCCACTTTCATGTGGCCCACTCCTGGCAACAACCATCCCAGAATTGCGGCTGAAATGTTGAAAGGTCTATCTTGAAAATCGTCAGTCATGCCATTCCTTCACGAACTTGCCAAACTTGCGCCGAGCAGTCACTCTATGGGAAAAATTACCTTGAGTGGTACAGTGTATCTAGCAATTTGCCCACTGAATCCGGCGTCCAACTTACGTAAAGAGAATCCCATGACAACACCTCCATCCACGCCTGAACCCAACAAAAATAAATTCTCGCAAGATGTCACCGACCGCCGCATTGGTCTTGACCGCCGTGACATTGAAATTGCAAAGGCCTCCAACTTGGAACGCCGCCGTGGTCCTGGCCGACGACTCACTGACTTTGTGAAGACCGCCGAGGAAGGCGAGATGAATAAGGAGCAATTTTTGTTCCTGCTTGCCATTGACACATTCAAGCGCGTGAATCACAAATCATTTCCAACATGGACCGATGTGCTTGAGATCATTCGAAAGCTTGGCTATCGCAAGACGCTGAAAAGCGAAATTGCCCTGGGTTCGCGCGCCGTGGATTGGACCGAGCATGCGGACGCGGCGATTGGCGTGAACAAATTGGCGCACGATCAAAAGGATTGAGCGCGCCAACGGCTTCGTGAAATAAAATTGTTGTTGGACTTTTTCGTGGCGTCGCTGTTTTACAAACGCGCCATGGTTCTGCAGAACCAGAGTTGGCCACTCGCCTTGCCCAAACTTATTTTTTCTTGAACCAATCCGCGTTGATTTGCACGTATTTCTGCCATTCGGCCGGCAAATCTTCGCTTGGGAAAATAGCCCGCACTGGACATTCATCCACGCAGAGACCGCAATCAATGCAAGTTTCCGGATCGATATAAAGTTGAGTGGCGTCGGTGAACGTGGTTGCGCCCTTCACAGGATGGATGCAATCAACGGGACAGACCTCCACGCAGGAGGCGTCTTTGGTTGCGATACAAGGTTCAGCGATCACGTGTGCCATAATTTATCTCTCAACATTCCTACTCTTCACATTCCGAACATGCGGTGCGGGATGATACCCAAAATAAATTGTTCATCGCAAGTGAATCCATTATATCCGCAACAAGCAAAGCCGCATGTTTTTTATAAAAACCAAAAGAGCCGACTTAAAGTCGACTCCTTTGGAACTGTTCAGTAAGGTTCTAATCAGACCAAAACGCTATTAGCGCTTCTTTGAGGTCTTCTTAGCAGCCTTCTTCTTAGCAGCCTTCTTCTTCTTAGCCATTGTGTGGCTCCCATGCGTTACGCTAGGTTGTCGGAGTGAGGAGGCGCTGCGTAACAGTAGCGTCTCCACACATACTTGTACCTTTATCGACACGAAATGTGAAGTACCTTTACACAACTTTTTGAAACTTTTTTAAAATCGGACCACTTTGACACAATTTCAACCAACAAAACCTCTCCAAGTTGTGCTTGTCGGCGCCAATGGTCGCATGGGTCAAGCGATTCAACTCGCGGCGAGCAAAGTTGCGCGCATCACCATCGTTTGCGCGTTGGACCCGATGCCACAAACACCACAAAACGCCGACGTTGTGATTGATTTTTCATCCGACGCTGGCGCGCGCCGCGCGGTGGAGATTGCGACAAATTTAAACGCCGCGTTGCTCATTGGAACGACTGGATTGAGTGAAAAAACTGTTTTGGCCATCCAAAATGCCGCGCAAAAGATTCCCGCAATAAAAATTTCAAATTCTTCGCTTGGAATCGCAATTTTGACCCGTTTGGCGTCGCTTGCGACCAAAATTTTAGGTTCGCAAGCCGTGATCACCATTCACGAGTCACATCACGCGCACAAAAAAGATTCTCCATCAGGCACCGCGATTGCGTTGGCGGACGCGTTGCGCGCATCAGGTGGCGTGATTTCCAACACCGACATTCAAAGTATTCGCGAAGGCGAAGTGGTTGGGGATCATCGCGTCACATTTCAAATGGAAAATGAAATTCTTTCGCTTGAACATCGCGCGCTCGAGCGAAATCTATTCGCAACGGGCGCGCTTCGCATCGCGGATTGGCTGCGCCATCAACCAGCCGGCATGCACACCGCCGAGCAATGGCTTTCTGATCTACTCTTGGAGAAGAACACGCCATGAGCATCACAGTAGAAAAATTAAGCAACGGACTCACCGTGGCCCTGGAACCAATTTCAGGAATGGCCACCGCATCTTTGTCATTCGCCATTCCCGCGGGCAACGCGGGCGACCCTGATGGAGCCGCGGGAGAAGGGGAAAGCACGCTGCTTTCGGAACTTATTGTGCGCGGCTCCGGCTCGCGCGACAGCCGCGCATTCAGCGACGCGCTGGACACGTTGGGTTGCGATCGCAGCACCACGGTCAACGCCAATCACGTTTTAATTTCCGCAACCATGTTGGCCTCGCGCTTAAACGCCTCGCTGGAATTAATCGCGGACATGGCGCTGCGGCCACGCATTGATCAGGAACATCTTGAACCTGTTCGTCAACTTTCATTGCAAGCATTGCACGCGTTGCCAGATGATCCGCAACACCTTGTGATGTTGCGCCTTGCCAAGTTGCATTTTCCACCGCCGTTCAATCGCACTGGATACGGAGATGAGGCGGGACTGAATTCTTTGACCACGGAATATTTGCGGTCCGTGTGGAAACGGCGAGCGGTTGCGCAAGGATCCATTCTTTCCATCGCTGGCGCGGTGGATCCAACAGCGACCCTTGCAAAAGTGCGGGAATTGTTTGGATCTTGGGCTGGAACCAACATGGAGGCAAAGATCACAAGCCCGCGCTCGGGTGGCGTGGATCATTACTCGCTGGAAAGTTCGCAGACTCACATGGCTTTTGCGTTTGACGCGCCAAACGAAAGCGATCCAGATTCATTTGGATTCCGAATTGCCGCAGTGATTTTGGGTGGCGAAGCCAGCAGCCGTTTATTCACGGAAGTGCGGGAAAAACGCGGTCTTTGCTATAGCGTTGGGGCCAGCGCCTCCACGGGTCGCGATCGCGGAGTTCTGCAAATTTATGCGGGAAGCACCCCGCAACGCGCCACCACCACTGCTCAATGCATTTTGGACGAACTTGCGCGCTTTGAAACTGGCGTGAATCAAATTGAATTTGACCGCGCCAAAATTGGCTTCAAAAGTCGCATGGTGATGCAGGGTGAAAGCGCCATGGCGCGGGCCAGCAATATCACCAACGATATGTATCGCATTGGTACGGCCCGAACACTGACCGAACTCACAACAATCTTGGATGGCTGGACTCTTGAACGCGTGAATGATGTCATCAAGCGCAGAATGTCCGGCGCTTGGCGCGCCACCATGAGCCGCGCGACAGTTGGTCCAGACACTGTCGCCGCTGAAGTGTGAGTTGGCTACACTTGCAATCCCATGTCGCTTGAAGCACCACCCATGTCCGCCGGAACTCGCGTTCGCGTTACGCAGCAATATGCGCAGACGCACGATGTGTGGACCACAACACTAGAGGGCGTTGTAGTGCGTTACCAACAAGCAAAGACTGGCTCGTGGTTTGTGCATGGCCGCGATGACAAAGTGTGGCTTGATCGACTTGAAATTCGCTTGGATGATGGGGAACTTGTCACGCTGAATTTGGATCAGTACAGCGTGATTGAACTCGTCACCAAGTAATCGCGGCCGCAATTGAGCGCCATCGCCGCGCAATCCATCATTCAACTCGGCTCGATCAACGCGGGGCCGCTGGCGAAGATTTCTTCAATTCAGCCTGAATTTCTTTCAATTGTTGCTCGATGTGATTCAAGCGATCCATCACTGGCATCAGTTCGCGCGGCACTTCATCGCGCTCAGCGTCGCTTGAAAGACCAGGCGGCGTGTATGAACCCGCGTGCAATGGGCGCACCATGTGCTCGGCGATCCATGGAACCGTTGTCAGCGTGACCGATTTCTTTTCAGCGCCGCGCTGAACCATGAACGTAATGGTGTCGCCAGGTTTCATTTTCTTCAACAGGTTGCGAATGTCATTGGCGCCGGCGTTTGGCGAGCCATCAACTGCCACCACCAAATCGTGATCCACAAGTCCAGCCTTGTCACCGGGCAATCCAGGAATAATGTCCACAAGAAGCGTGGTGCGCGCGGGATTGAGATTCATGTGCTTGCATAGGGCGGGTCCTGGTTGCTCCATGGTCACTCCCAACATCACGGTGGGCGGCACCAACACGTTTCCCTTTTTATCCACATACGTGCCGTCGGATCTCGGCGTTAAAAATGCTGGGCGCGGTCCCTCTACGGACTGATCGGCATTTGGCGCCGCCGTGTTTGGGTTGGAAGCCATGTTCGTAGTCGGGTCCATCGGCTGCTTCTTGGTGGATTGCGATGGGACAGGCGCGGCGTTATTTGATGTGGTGAGCGTGTTGCACCCCACAAATAATGCGGACATGATTGATGCGCCCAAACAAAGCCAGTGTGAAATCTTCATGCGTAAGAGTCTAGCGTTCTCATGTATTTGCTTTGAGCGTTATGCTCAAAGCATGAGCGTGCCGCCCCAGATCATCATTGCAACTCTTGGCATGAGTTGCTTACTTTTGGCTTGTGCCCCCACCAACAATCTGCAAAATGCCAAATCCAGCCAGCAAATTGCCCAACTCGTTTCAGTGGATAGTTGGCCCTTTCATCCCAAGTCCATTGTCATTCATCCGCTCAGTTATATTCCAAAAATTCGTCCGGATGCCAAGGCGTCCAATCCACGCGTCGTTGAAATTTATGTTGAATGCTTGGATCTGAACAAACAGCCAACCCGCACGCCGGGATTTATTTCACTCTCTGTTCAAGATCCGCAATCTAAAAACATCAATCACATCGATGTGGATCTTTCCAACTTGGAGAACAATAAAAACTACTGGGACTCGGTGACCAAAACCTACCGCTTTACCATTCCTCTACCGGTTGGTTTTGAATGCGTAAATGACAAATTTCTTTTGGTGCAGGCGAATTTGAATATGGATGCAACACTAGAACTCAAGGCCTCGGGCGAGGTGTATTACTCTCATCATTCCCCGTGACATTGCGCCGCGAAACAATTCGAGCGGACTTGTTGCTGCTTGTGGCTTCGGCAATTTGGGGCGTGGCGTTTGTGGCGCAACAAGATGCCGCGAAAAGTTTGGACGCGGTTTCCATATTGGGTATCCGATTTTTAATGGGCGCGGCGATTTTGGCTCCAGTCATTATTGTTCGCCGCGTCCGCAAAGTGAATATGCCCTCACCCAGCGCGCTGCTTTGGAGTGGCGGACTATTCGCGGGGCTCGCCATGTTGTTGGCGGCATATTTGCAGCAAAGAGGAATTGAAAGCACCACGGCCAGCAGCGCTGGATTTATCACGGGTTTGTATGTGCTGTTTGTGCCGCTGATTGGTTTAATGCTTGGCCAGCGCGTTGGTTGGTCGGCATGGCTTGGCGTAACGCTGGCAACGGTGGGTTTGTATTTGCTCAGCGTCAGCGCGGAATTGCATATGAGCCGTGGCGACTTGCTGGTGCTTGGATGCGCGGTGATCTGGGCCATCCATGTATTGATCATTGGCCGTTACGCGCCGCGTTGCGATCCCATTGAACTTGCCGCCGTGCAATTTCTTGTCACGGGAGTTGTCGCCGCCATATTTATGATGAGCCGCGGGCTTCCAGAGTGGTCGCACATCTCAAGCTCATGGATATCGCTGACATATTTAGGCGCGCTCGCCGTTGGTGTTGCATTCACATTGCAAGTGGTTGGTCAACGCACCGCGCCGCCCACTCACGCGGCGATTTTGTTGAGCATGGAAAGTCCATTCGCGGCGATCGCCGGCGCGCTTCTGATTGCGGAACGCTTAAGCGCCCGCGAGTATTTAGGATGCGCGCTCATGCTTGCTGGCATTTTGGTGTCGCAACTTTTGGGCCGCAACGCTGCCAAGAAAAACACTGAAACCAACGCGTCTTTTTTGAGCAAGTCGCCAAGGTGAATTGCTGTTGCCGCTAGAAAAACTGCTCAGAAATGCCCTGAAAGTCCTGCTAGACTGTCAAATCACTCCGCATGATTCATTTGGGGATTGGTGTAACGGTAGCACGACTGACTCTGACTCAGTTAGTCCTAGTTCGAATCTAGGATTCCCAATTATAGGTATTTCCCAAACGTAAACACCCCGTCGCAGAAATGCGGGGGCGTTTTTTTTAGGGAGAGAAATTATTTTCAAATCACCCGCCCGCATGGCCGCGGCAATTCCTAGCATTCACCCATGCGCATTGTCAGCTTGCTTCCCTCCGCCACGGAACTTCTATGCCGCATTGGCGGCGCGAAATTTTTGGTGGGCCGAAGCCATGAGTGCGACTATCCGCCGGAGGTTCAAGACCGCCCCATCTTGACCAAACAAATTACGCACGCCGCAAGCAGCGCCGACATTGACGCGCAGGTTCGCGCGGCGCTGGCTTCTGGAAGTGGCGGCGCAAGTTTGTATGAGTTGAATGAGGAACTGCTTCGATCGCTCAAGCCCGATCTCATCTTGACGCAAGATTTGTGCGATGTGTGCTCTATCGATCTGCGCACGGTGGAGCGCATTGCCAATGACATGTCGCCGCGGCCACGCGTGGTGAGTTTAAACCCCGCGAGCATTTGGCAAGTGTTTGACGACGCGCTGGTGATTGGCGAAGCGGCGAACTTGCAAACCCAAGCCGAGCGCGCCATGGTGGAATTGCGCGGCGCCTATTGGAGCGCGGTGGATTATGTAAATCCCTATATTCCCGGGCCAGAAGTGCTATTTTTAGAGTGGTGCGATCCGCCATTTTGTGGCGGACATTGGACGCCAGAACTTATCCAAGCGGCTGGCGGACAACACTCGCTGCAAGTTGCGCACGCCAAAAGCCGCGCGCTCACTCCGGAAGAAATTCTCGCCGCCGCGCCGGAGCGAATCGTGATTTGTCCTTGCGGCTTCTCGCTTGATCGAGCGTGGCAAGAACTTGATGTACTGCGCGCGACAAAGTGGTGGCCGTTGCTTCCCGCCGTAATGGATAACAAACCAAACGCCATCGCGGTGGTGGATGGAAATCAAATGTTCAACCGACCCGGCCCGAGACTTGTTGACGCGTTCGCTTGGCTCGTGAGTTGGCTGAATGATCGCCCCGAAGTATTTCCGACACACTTTCCGGTTCGCATGGTGAACAGTGGCACGCAGATTGCTAGTCATATCTAACTGAAGTCATCATGCGTCTTCAAGAGACGCCTTATGAACTCAATTGAAAGGACCTTACACAATGCGAACTGACAAATTGACAACCTTGGCCCAAGAAGCCATTCAAAACGCACAAAGCCAAGCCAATTTGGCGGGTCACGGCGAGCTCACTCCCCTGCATTTGTTGCTTGCTGTGGTTGAGGAGAAAAACGGAATTGCCAGCAGCATTTTGCAGCGAGCCGGCCTGGACGCAAATCGCGTGCGCGATGTGGCGCAAGCGGAACTGCGACGCATGCCAAAAGTGCAAGGCGCGAATGCCGCTCCCGGAACGTCGTTTGGGCAAATTCTTATAGACGCCGAGCGCGAAGCGCAGCGAATGAAAGACACGTATGTAAGCACCGAACATTTATTGTTGGCGCTTGCCGAAACCAAAACTCCAGCCAAGGAAGTGTTAAGCGCTGTAGGTGTTACTCACTCGCGGCTTCTGCAATCCATCGAGGCCATTCGCAAAGCCAGTGGTTCAACTGGCGCCAATGATCCCAATGCCGAAAGTGCAATGGAGGCGCTGAAGAAGTACGCCATTGATCTGACCGAGCGCGCGCAATCTGGAAAGATTGATCCAGTGATTGGCCGCGACGAGGAGATTCGCCGTTGCATGCAAGTACTGAGTCGTCGATCAAAAAATAATCCAGTGCTGATTGGCGAGCCCGGAGTTGGCAAGACTGCAATCGCCGAAGGTTTGGCTCTGCGCATTATCAACGGCGATTGTCCCGAGAGCATGAAGGACGCGCGCATTCTTTCACTTGATGTTGGCGCGCTACTTGCAGGCGCAAAGTTTCGCGGCGAGTTTGAGGAGCGACTCAAGGCCGTTCTTCGCGAAGTGGCCGCCGCTGAGGGCTCGATTATTTTATTCATGGATGAGTTGCACACCATTGTGGGCGCGGGCCAAACTGAGGGCTCCCCCAGCGCTGGCAACTTGCTTAAACCAGCGCTTTCCCGCGGTGAATTACGCTGTATTGGCGCCACCACTTTGGCGGAATATCGCAAGCATATTGAGAAGGACGCAGCATTTGCGCGCCGATTTCAACCCGTGTTTGTTGGCGAACCAAGCGTCGAGGACACCATCGCAATCCTGCGCGGCTTGAAGGACCGCTACGAAGCGCATCACGGTGTGCGCATTCAAGACGGCGCGCTTGTGTCCGCCGCCACGCTTAGTCAGCGCTACATCGCGGATCGATTTCTGCCGGACAAAGCTATTGACTTAATCGACGAAGCCGCAAGCCGCCTGCGCATTGAAAATGATTCCATGCCCGCGGTGCTTGATGTGATTCGCCGCGACATCATGCGCCTAGAAATTGAGCGCGAGGCTCTGAAACTGGAAAAAGATTCCGACAGCCGCAAACGCCTTGACGCCATTGAGGCAGAACTCGCTGGTCTGCAAGATCAGAATCGCAAACTGACCGCGCAGTGGGAACTGGAGAAAAAAGATTTGGACGCCATCAAGGCGTGCAAGTTGGAAATGGACCGCAAGAACACCGAACTCGAGCAAGCGCAACGCGCCGGCCAACTAGAGAAGGCCGCGCGCATTCAATACGGTGAAATGCGCGACCTTGACGCGCGTCTAAAGAAGGCGTCGGCCGCGCTGCATGCGCGCATTGCCACAGGTTCGGCGTTGGTGCATGAAGAGGTTGACTCCGAGCAAATCGCGCATGTTGTGGCCAAATGGACGGGTATTCCCGTGAGTCGCTTGATTGAAAGCGAGCGCGAAAAATTGTTGCGCATGGAGGAACAGCTTCAGCAACGCGTGGTGGGTCAAGCCGAAGCCGTAAAAAGTATCGCCGATGCGGTGCGCCGTAGTCGCGCCGGTCTTGGCGAATCGCATAGACCAATTGGCAGCTTTCTTTTCTTGGGTCCAACTGGCGTAGGCAAAACCGAATTGTGCAAAGCGCTGGCGGAATTTTTGTTCGACACTCAGGACGCCATGGTGCGCATTGACATGAGCGAGTTCATGGAGCAACACTCCGTGGCGCGACTTATTGGCGCGCCTCCTGGATATGTGGGCTACGAAGAAGGCGGCCGCCTTACGGAAACTGTTCGCCGCCGTCCCTACGCCGTGATTCTGTTTGACGAAATGGAGAAGGCGCACCCCGATGTCAGCAATGTTCTTTTGCAAGTGCTTG
>CANKBX010000009.1 GCA_947480055.1 Planctomycetaceae bacterium | reverse complement strand
GGTTTCCTCTTCGGTTGGCGAAGCAACTTTTGGCGGCTCGCGGCCAATGGATCGAAGCAATTCTGCGATGGCTTGCTGCGGCATGCGATCGCCCTTGCTTGCCGCAATTTCATAACCCTTGGTCAGCGTCACAACTGCGCGGTCAGTCCAACCCGCGCCAATCTCCGCTTGGCCACACAACTGCCACGCCTTGCTCATGTCGGGAACAAGTTCAAGGCAGCGCTGCAAACTTTTGGAAGCCTCGGCGAAGCGTTGCGTTTGCAAATAGGCGTTTCCCAAACTGAAGTGCGCCATCTCGTTGGTGGGATCGGCGGCGGCCATTTTTTCAAATTGTGCGATGCGGTCTGCGTTCATAAATTGATCATACGACTTGCGGCGCGAGCTTGGCGAATAATCTTTCTAAGACTTTGCAAATCAATTCAATGGCTTCAAATATATTGAAAAAGGCGCTTCAAAACGTGTATTAAACCATGCGAATCATTCATGTACATGGCCGAATCGGTGAACTTATGTTGCGCCTCCAAAGCGATGATAGAGAAACCATTCCAGCATAAGCAGGCATAACGAAGCCGCCACAATGAACGGCCAAATTGTCAAAGTGGCCAAGCCAACGCCCTTGGGATCGAGTTCGCCACCAGGAATATTTAATTTCTCCGCCGCGGCCACATCGCATTCGGTGGCATCGGTGAGATTCACGGCCACCATGCGTACTTTTTGTTTGCCCAATGGATCGACGTATTCAACTTTGTACACGCCCACATTTCGCAAAGGTCCAAATACAATTTCGCCATCAACCAGATTTTGCGCCACGCGGTCACCTGAGGGAGTTTGAATAAATACGTTGGTTGATCCGCGCACAATTCGCGTGCGCAACATTGCGCCCGGCTCAAGCGACTCACTTGTCACGGCGCTACCAAGTGCGCCCAGAAATTCCACGGCTTGCGCGGTGAAATTCACAAAACTGCGCTGAAAGGGCCAGTTGGAATCCATGGGAACAAACGCCACATAAATCACCGTGGCGTTGGCCGATCGTCCAGACACGATCAGCGGTCCTTTGGAACCTTCAAGCAACGCAAGCCAATCGGAAGTTGGCGCGATGGCCGCCGAACGATCCACCACGAGATCGGAGAACTGACTTTGCGCCATCGCCTTGTGATCGCTCTTCCATGTGCGGATCGCTTGGCGTGGTTGCTCCCCGAACGCGTTTAGATTTGCAATGGCTGGCGGCTTGCCAAAGATCAACCATCTTCCCGCGGTGAGCGATTGCAATTCGCAATCCACGCACACCACCACATCGAATGATTCGGTCCAATTCGCGTCCGCGGAAATGCGTTTGATGAAATCCGTGGACGCAATTTGTTGCACATTCGCGAATGACAAACTATTCAGCAGTGACTCGAGCGCCGGATCATTTCCAGCCAACAGAATGCGGAGCGTGCGCTGCTCTTGAATGGCGATCACCGCGCGGTCGTCGGTGGTGAACGCGTCTTCGGGAAGCAAACTCATGCTGAGCACGCCGGAGTTTGGCAGAGCGAAGGGCGTGAATGAAAGTTTTTGCGCGCCGACAACGCGGGTTGCGCCCTTGCCGCTGGCCGCAGGAATTGCGATTGGCTCCGACGCGCTGGCGATGAGCGTGCCGTTGCTTCTCACCTGCACTTCACGTTTGGCGGGGGTTGCCGCATCATTTCGCAGCGCAACAAAGGCGCTCACTCGGGTTGGATCATCATTGCGCCGCTCAGCGCCCGCGGCGGAAATACCTTGGTTGATGGTTTGCGGATTGCCGCAGCGATTCCAGGACATGGTTTCACCTTTGCGCAGGGACAATGTGGCGATGTCGGAAATATTTCCATCGCTAAACAATTGCATGGTGGGCGAAGAATTATCCAATGTATTTATTTGCGTGGATGACTGGGATATCTCCAGCGCATCTTGCGAAGATGAAAAAGCCCTTGCAAGAGATACCGCGGGCGCGATGAGCGTGATTTGATCGGTCGGCTCAATCCCATCAATGGCTTCTCGAATGCGCCCAAGATTGGTGGAGAATGGAATGCGAACTGAAGGATCCTGTGCGAAAGCAATCACCATGACTTCTGGCGGACTTGCCGCAAAGAGACCGCCACCCTGCCATGACTCAACTTGCGCGATTGCCAAGCGTTTGGCCTCATCCAGGCGCGTTCGAGAATCGGGCGCATCGCGCGTTTGCATGCTGGCTGATTGATCGATTAAGAACACAACTCGACCAGATGGCCGCGACCACTCCTTCAATATTGGTTGCGTTAACGCCGCTGCGAGCATGAGTAAAAGCAGACATTGCAGCACAAATAGAGGTGAAAGTCGCAGGCGCTGAAACAACGAGTTGGCGCGCAAATCTTTGGTGTGGGATGTCCATAGAAGCGTGCTGGAAATGTCGCGGCGCTCGCGGCGCAGTTTCAACATGTACAACAGCAACAACAGTGGCACCACAATCAACGCGGTGATCAAGCCAAAGATGGGCGTGAGCAATGTCATTTCAGCAGCCCCTCTTTTCGCAAAGTCTCAACTAAAAACTTTTGATAGTCAACCGCGGAGCTGATTGTCATTTGGCGCACACCAAGCTTCATGCATGTTTCACGCATTGCGGCGTTGAATGTTTCCAATCGTCTTTGATGATCGCGCACCACCGCGCCGGTGAGCGTGATTTCCACCTCGCCTTTATTTTCAAGGTCGACCAATCGCACATCAAGGTTCTGATTGTTTTTGCGTGGATCCATTTCCTCGGGCGACAAAATTTGCAACGCGAACACATCCCAACCGCGCGCCGCGAGAGCGCGAAATCCACTTTCATATCCCTCGCGCAATAGATAATCGCTGATCACAATCACCACGCCTCGACCCAAGCGAGCCGAGGCCAGCGATCGACACGCGCTATCAAAACCAGTTGTTCCAGCGGCTTTTTGGCCAATGAGCCAGTTTGCGGCGTCGGCGGCGCGGCGGCGTCCGCGCATGCCAGTGAGACGGTCGGCGCTGCCATCTTTGAGCAGCGCCAAAGTGACGCGGTGTTGATTGACCAAACCAACGTAGGCCAGCGCCATGGCGATGCGGCGCGCGACGTCAAATTTATTTGGCTCGCCCGTATCCATGCTGGCGCTGCCATCAATGGCGACTACCAAGCCAAGATCCTCCTCCTCCAAAAACATTTTTAGAAAGAGGCGATCAAGACGACCGTAAATATTCCAATCCACAAATCGCAAATCATCGCCGGCCGCGTAGGGACGAAAATCCGCGAAGTCCATGCCTTGACCGCGGCGTCGACTTCGACGCTCCCCCTGCATTCGTCCCTGCAACATTTTTCGGCTCATCAGATCTAGACGATCCAATGCCGCCACAAGCGAGGGCTGCAATAAATCCTCCAGCTTGATTAATTTGCTCGGCGAAATCATGGCGCCTCCAATGGCATGCCTTGGATAATGCGCCGCACAATTTCATTGGCGTCCACGCGATCAGCGTCGGCCTCAAACGTCAATGCAAGTCGATGCCGAAGCGCCGGCAACGCAACCGCGCGCAGATCATCAATCGCCAACGCGTAGCGACCCGCAAGCAAGGCGCGCACTTTGCCCATGGCGAGCATGGATTGAGCGGCGCGCGGACTTGCCCCGCAGCGAATGTAACGCTTGGCTTGCGCGCTGAAATACACTGAATTTGGCTGCGTGGAGAGCACCAGTCGAATGGCCCAATCCATCACGTGGGGCGCCACGATGACCTCCTGAGCCAAGTGCTGCGCGGCGATCAATGTTGGGGCGTTGATGGTCGCTGTCAATGGCGGCAATGGTTGACTGGTGGTGCGCTGCAAAATTGTTTGAAGCGCCTCGCGCGATGGGCTGGGGACTTCGATCTTTGCCATGAAGCGATCCAGTTGCGCCTCCGGTAGTGGATGCGTTCCCTCTTGCTCGATTGGATTTTGCGTGGCCAAAACTAAAAACGGTTTTTCAAGCGCGTATGTTGTTCCACCCACGCTCACGGATCGCTCTTGCATGGCTTCAAGCAATGCCGACTGCGTGCGCGGCGTTGCGCGGTTGAGTTCATCAGCCAAAAGAATTTGCGTGAATACCGGACCAGGACGGAAACGATGTTCGCGACGACCATGAACAAGATCCTCCACCAGCACAGTGGTGCCCAGAACATCCGCTGGCATCAAGTCGGGCGTGCATTGAATGCGCGTGGCGCGCAGACCGGCGGATTGCGAAATAGTTTGCACCAACAATGTTTTTCCAAGGCCGGGAACGCCCTCCAGAAGAATGTGGCCATTGGCTAGCAAGCACCATAAAGTTTGCTCGAGCGAATCGCCTAGACCAACAATGCGGCTGCAAATGGAATTTTTCCAAGCCAGGGACATGCTGCGAAACGCCTCACATTCGGCTTGAATATCGCGTGTTTCATTGGTTGCTTGGCTCATGTCGGATCATCCTGATTGGCGGCATCGCCAGCAGTCCGCGCTCGGCGCTTGGCTTCTCTTAATCGTTCAAGTGGCGAGAGCTGTTCCAAAGAATCTTGCGGGGCGCGCGTGGAGGAATCGTTGATCGGGTCAACTTGGGCATCCAATGGATTTATTGTGGAGTTCACCGCGGCTGTGGAATTCGCCGCGGCGCTGCGTTCGCGCGCCTGGATACTTGCCTTTGCCACTTCCGCTTGCGACATGTCATCGGCGGCGCGAATTCTGGCCGTCTTCCATGCTTGCCCCACTTGTCCAACAACAACCTTTGTGGTTTCATTCGCGGTGCGTTTTTGAAACACCAATCGACGGGCGGCCACATCAACAATAAAGAGCAACGTGGCCGCGCATAACAGCATGTCCCACATTTGACGGAGCGATTCCGCGGGCAGCGTTCCATCGGTTTGAAATAATTTCACGTTGGTGTCGCCCAACTTCAACACGCGGCCGCCAGAAATGCGCGCCACCTCCGCGAGTTTGGTTTGGTCATCGCGCTGAAATCTAAATTCACGCGGATAGGAAACATTCACGGCGGCTTGAACAAAAACTGGCCGCTCGTCGGTGCCTTGCTTCAGCGCGGCGTTCACCAAATACGCGCCCGATGCGTCGGTGGAAAATTTGGCGGACCAGCGCCCGGGCGCAACTTGGCGCAACGCCAACGCCGCCACCGATCCATCGGGAGCAAGCACTTTTGCAGTGGCCACGGCGTTGGATGCGTTGGAATTTTGGTCTTCACGAATTGAAAGTTCAACTATGGCGTCGTCGCCATCAAGTTGCGTTGTGAGCGAAGTGTCCATGGGCGCGCTTTGGCGCAACAACCATCGCGCAACTCCCGCGCACCACGGTTGATATCCGCTCCATGCAACCCACGACGAACCCCAACGCGATGAAAGATCGCTTGTGAAAGCGGCCGATCGACCCACTCCATAATTCCACCATGAGAAAAGTGGATCGGCAAATTCCTTGGTGGGAATCGTAAGCGCGTTCTGCGAAAGTCCTCCGCGTGGCGCGGTGATGACGTAGCCCGAGAGCTTGGGCATGGATTTGGAAAGCGCGACACCCGGCGGACTTTGCCCGGACGTGGCTGGCGCGAATGAACCTTCCGCCAACAAACTTCGACTGAGAATCGTCGCTTCCTTAATAAAAATTTGCGGCAACACAAGTTGCGCGTTCTGCGACTTCACTGGATAGCAGCGGCCGCCGCCAACCTTGGCCATTTGCTCAAGCAGCGGATCGTTGGTTGAGTCGCCAATGGAAACCGTGGAAACAGAAACACCTTTGCGCGCGAGCAGTTGCACCATGCGGATCCCCTCGTTTGGATCGCCCATGGTTTGTCCGTCGCTTAAAATCACCATGTGCTTGACCGATTGCTGCGAGGCTTCAAGTTGCTTGGAAGCCAATTCAATCGCGGGAAATAAATTAGTTCCACCACGCGGAACAATCCTACGAATTCGCTGCGCAATTGCCTCTGGATTCTCAACATTCATCAGCGGAACAACCACCGCCGCCGAATCGTCGAACGCGATCACGGTCACTTGATCGCCAGCGGTCAACGAGCGAATGCCCTCGATCGCGGCCTCGTTGGCGCATTGTTGTTGATCCATGTTGCTGCCCGCCACGGGCATTCCCATAGAGCCGGAACAATCAATGATCAGCGCCAGCGCGCCCCTGGGAAGTTGACGCTCTTGCGGCGGATTCATTTCAACCGGAAGCGCCTTGGCGGTTTCACTGTCGGTCCAGCCGCCGGCGCCAAACGAATGGTCGCCTCCCAACATCAGAAGTCCAACGCCAAAATCATGCACCGCGATTTCAATCGAGCGGTCCGCGGCCTGATCCAAATTCCATCGCGCGATATTGGCGAGCACGATCGCGTCATAACTTCCCGCGGTGGTTGGATCAGAAAGAACCGAGGCGTTTGAAACTTGCACATCAAGCTTGCTGGCTCGCAACGCTTGCGCGAAGGCTTGGGTCTCGGCGCCGGAATCATCCACGATAAGAATGCGGCCCTCACCAGAAACAAATGTGATAGCGGATGCGACATTATTTTCCACGATGGCGTCGGCGCTTGGATCAAGCGGCTCAAAGATGGCCTTCATGCGCACCACGCCGGAGCGCGGCAGCGCCACGGGAATGGTGATCACATTTGGGCCCGCGTCAAGATGAATCTTCATCGCGTTGCTGTCGCTTTTGGAATCCAAATCAATCGCTTCTCCGTCAATTTCAAAGCGAATTCGCCCGTCAATTGCGCTGCGGGCGCGGATGATCATTTTCGCGTCGACGCTTTGACCACGCCGCGCGCGGGTTGGCGCGCGCAACGATTCAACCATTGTGTCGTTGGCTGTCGCCACTTCAAGCGCCACAACGTCAATGGCAACGCCAGCCGAACGCGCCATCTGCGCGGCCTCGAGAATATTTCCAGATGTCTCGTTGCCGTCGCTCACAAGAAGAATGCGATTGCGAGTGTCGCGCGGCATGAGCGCCATGGCCATGCGCACGCCCGCCGCCAAATCGCTGCCAATGGCGGTGTCCGCATGCGACAAAATATTTATTTTCGCGGCGCTCTCCGGCTTGCTTTGAATCTCGGCGCTTTTGGCGAACGTGACAACCGCCAATTGATCGCGCGCGTTGGATGTATCCCCCGCGCGATCTTGCAACCAACTTTGCGCCACGGTGCGCAACTGAATTGGCACGGAGCGACTTGCATCGGCGACAACCACCACAGTGATGCCATCGCTGGATTCAACCAAACTTGGCCGCGACAACGCGGCGACAAGCAGCGCGATGACAACGCTACGAATGCACGCCGCCACCACGGAGCGGCTTGAAACCCGCATATCCGTGGAGCGAAATGCGATCAACCATATCGGCGCCAACAACACCAACGCGATCAGCCAACCAGGATGTTCAAATGAAATCCACACGGAAAGCCTTAGGGTTGCGTCGATTGAATCATGGAATTACGGGGCGCGAGAAGATGGTTTTGCGGGCTCCACCGCGGGCGTGCTGGTGGTTGCGGCGGGCGTTTGAGTTTGATTCTCTTTTGCATCCTCGATTTTTTTCTTCCACTGTGAAAAATATTTTTGATGCGCCTCGCGAAGCGGCGCCGGAACTGGATCCTCTTCGCTCGCCTCTTCAAGGCCAGCTTGCACTTGATTCTCAATCACCGTGAGTTTGCGCGTGGCCTCTTGGGTTGTCGTGGCGTTGCCTTGCACAAAGTCACGCGCGATCGGTTCGGCATCAATATCCTGAGATTCACTCATCACTTGCTCGGTTGTGAATTGCTTGGGCTTTGTGTCAGGTTGGTCGGCAAGTCGGGGCTTGGAAAATCCTGAACCCGCTCCCCTGCCACCCGAGCCGGGATTTCTACACGCAGCAAGTGATTTGGACAAACTTGATTTTTGGCTTGATGCCGCGGAGCCTTTCTTAAGCAAGTCCATTAAATTTTTCACGGGCGCGCCACCGCTGCACGATCCTTTCGATTGCTTGCCAATAGAATTACATTGCTTGGCGTTCTTCATGGCCGCGGCAATTTTTTTCTGATCCTCCTTGGACAGCGTGGGTTTGCTCTTCAGGGCGCCAGCCTTGGCGCTTTCCTTGGCGGCTTGTTTGTCCAATGCGGCGGCGACTTTTTCCAACGCCTGCTTGGCGGCGGCGGCTTCGGCTGGATCAGAACTTTGCGCTTTATCAGCAAGTTTCTGCGCCTCTTTTGCGGCGGCCTCAAAATCGCCGCGCTTGAGCGCGGCCAACATTTCACGCTCCTCGCCTTGGGACAACTCCAATTCAGAAAGCGCGTCCTTGAGCGATTCATTGTCATTCAACTCCTCGGCTTCGCCAGCTGTTTGCAACGCGGCCTCCAATAAGGCGCGCTGTTGAAAAGCCTGCGCCTCTCGATCAGCTGGCGAAATTGTTTGCTGCTTGGCGCGATCCAAAGTTTCACGCGACGCGTCGATTGATTTCTGGATTGATTCATCAAGCGACGCAACTTCCATCGCGCTTTGCATGGCGTCAATCAACCGCTGCTCGGCTTGATCGGCTTTCTCCACCGAAGCCGCGTCTTGCTGCGCCTGCTGATTTTTTTTCACGGCCGACGAAATCCAATTGGGAATGAACAGCCACGCGGCGCACACCAGCAACGCTGTGATCAAGCTCACTCTCCACTCGGGTCCAAAGCGATAGGCGAAGGAGCGGGCCAACAAGTTTTTATTTTGCGCATCCTGGGCGATTCGATTGGCGTCGGCCACGGCCGCCAAAGAAAAAGCGTCGCCACGATCTTGCACCGCAAGCGCGGTGCTTATTCGACTGGCAAGATTCAGGCGCTCATCAAGTTGCGCCGCCGCATGGACGCGCGAAGGCCAACCGCGACGCGCGATCAGCAACGCCGCGTTGGCAATGAATATCGCCGCTCCAATCGCCAACAGCATGGACCACGAGGTCATGGCCGGCGGCATGCTCCCCACCAAGAACATGCGCAGAATCACAATCCATACCAACATTGCCCAACCCGCCACGGGAAAAGTCAAAGCGGCAACTTCAAGCAATTCGGACACTTGAAGTCTTCGACGCGCGCGCTCAACTAGGCGATGGACTGCGGTCATATATAAAGGATAGCCAACAAATCATTTGCAATTTGATTGGTTAGAATTATTCACAACATGAAATCAATTCTTCTTAGCGCGATCCTTTGCGCCTTCGCAGGTCAAACCACTCCCACGCCCACCGACGCCCAAAAACTGCAGGAAGTCCAAGCGGAAAATCAAAAGTTGCGCGACCAACTTGCAGCGGCGCAGAAGCGCGTGCAGGAACTTGAAGCCGCGGCGCAAAAGTCGCCCGCATTGGCGCCCACAACCACAACTCCAACCACCGCCGACGCCACAGCGGATTTAATGGGAAATCCAATCGCGGTCTTGGATTTCTTTCAGAAAAAATTCACCGAGGACATGGCCAAACGCCACGTCGCGCTTCCTATGGAGACGGACAGCAAGTCCACGCGCCAGTTGTATTTGGTGGAGGCCAAGAAATGGATTGACGCCATGAACCGCGCAACTCCCTACGCCATCGAGTGGCGCGGACGGATTGTGGAGCTGGCCGTGGGCGCGGGTGGCAATCGCACATTTGAATTTCAGTGCGTGTCCGCCGACAATAAAAGAAATTTTGGCCGAGTTGTATCCGCCACAATTCTTGCCAGCAACGCCCCGCAACTTGGGGACACAATGCCGGAACGGGACGTGATTTGGCGAATGAGCGGCACGCTTACGCCCACGTTGTTCGCGGAACCGGAGATGTTGACGCCCAATACTTTTGACAATCCACCTTTGGTCGGGCCATGCGTGGCTTATAAATTTCAAGTGAGGCCAGTGCGCCTGTATCCAGAGAAGGTTGCCCAGACTGCGACACCAAAGTGATCACCGAGCGAATTGGGCGCGTCCGCAACGCCAGTGATTTTGTTCTTGCCCCTTGTGAATTGAACTCATACACTACGCTGTCATGGTTGTAATTCCCTCAACATTGATGGGCGATGGCGCGGCGCAATCCAAACGCATTCCTTTAACGCAACTCGCGCGGGGACAGCGCGCCATCATCGACTCCGAATCACTGACCACGCTTGCGGAGGCTGATCGATGCCTTCTTCGAGCAATGGGAATTCACGAGTCCTGCGAATTAAAAGTGTGCAAGGCTGGAGCGCCTTGCATTATTGAAGTGGAACGAACGCGCGTTGGCTTGTGTGGATCCGTGGCCAGCAAAGTTTTTGTGAAACCCTGCGATGGCTGCCCAGCAGCCTGATGAACTTGAAGCGCTGCGGGTGTACTCCACCGAGCGCCCACCACGCGCGGCGTTGTTGGGTCAACCCAACACTGGAAAGACAACTTTATTCAATCGACTTTGCGGCTCGCGTGCGCGCACCGCCAATATTCCCGGCACCACCGTTGAGAGTCGCGTGGGTTTGGCTGCCACAACCCACGGCGTGCTTGAGATTATGGATTTGCCTGGGATTTATGGATTAAGTCTGGAAGTTCCTGAAAGCAAATTGTGCCGTGATTGCTTGGACGGCCGCATTGGCGATGTCGCGCCGGATGTTGCCGTGATCATCGCCGACGCGACTAATTTTTCCAGGTCGCTGCGATTCGCCTCGCATGCGCTGCGGCGAAAAATGCCTTGCGTGATTGCGATCACTCTGGCTGATGACGCGCGCCGAAAAGGTTTCAGTGTGAACGCCGCCGCGCTCTCTGAATGTTTGGGATGTCCAGTTGTGATCACAAGCGGCCGCACTGGCGAGGGCGTGGACGAACTCGCCGACGCCGCCTTGCGCGCGGCCCTGCACGGAATTTCATTGGAGTCGTTCGAGCAACGGCTGAATCATCTTCCCGCATCCAGCGTGAGCGAATCGGATCTTGCCAAGTGGGCCAATGACGTGCTTGTGGAAGTGGCAAGCGGTCGATTGGCCGCGGCAAGCAGCGTGAGCGACCGCGTTGACCGCGCGCTCACGCATCCAGTGTCGGGATTGGCAACATTTATTCTGGTCATGAGCGTGTTGTTCGCCAGCATTTTCTGGCTGGCTCAATTTCCCATGAAAGGACTTGATTTTATATTTGGCACCTCGGGCGATTGGCTGCGCGCCGTGATGCCCGCTGGCCCGTTGCGCGATTTATGCGTGGACGGAATTATTGGAGGCGTCGCTGGAACCGTGGTCTTTTTGCCGCAAATTTGCCTGCTCTTTTTTCTATTGTCGCTGCTTGAAGATTCCGGATACTTGGCGCGCGCCGCGTTTGCCGCCGACAAATTCTTGCGCCGATTTGGTTTGCCCGGGCAAGCATTTGTTCCACTTCTTTCAAGCCATGCGTGCGCCTTGCCTGGCATCATGTCCACGCGTCTGATTCCAGATCCCAAGGACCGGCTGGCAACAATTCTTGTGGCGCCATTCATGAGTTGCACGGCCCGACTTCCGGTCTATGTGTTGCTGATTTCGCTTTTGTTCGCGGGCAGACCGTGGCTAGCGGGCCTTGCGTTTGTTGGGTGCTACGCCACTGGCGCAATCGCAGGTTTGTTAAGCGCATTTCTTGTTCGACGCACGCTGCTCAAGGGTCCAGCGCGCCCAATGTTGTTGGAGATGCCACCCTATCGCAGGCCAAGCGTGCGCATTGCGTTGTGGGTGATGTACGACCGCGGCGTGTTGTTCATAAAGAACGCTGGCTCCATGATCTTGGCGATTTGCGTTGTCATGTGGTGGCTGAGCGCCTATCCAAAAGTCGCGCCTTCGCCCGAGTTGTTGCAGATGCGAGCCCAAACAAGTGAAGTGGCGCTGCAAGCAAACGCCAATCCTGAACAGGTGCAGGCGCTTGAAAGTGCTGCAAATCTGCTGGAATCACGCGAGCAACAACTGGGATCCATGGCGGGCAAACTTGGCTTGATCGCAGAACCACTTTTTCACCCATTGGGATTTGACCATCAACTCACCGTGGCGGTGCTCACCAGTTTTTTGGCGCGCGAAGTTTTTGTGAGCACGCTCATGATTATTTCCTCAACGGACGCCAATGATGAGGCTTCTTTATTGGATCGACTCACCCATAATCGCCGCGCAGACGGAACTCTTTTATTCACCATTCCAACCGCGGCTTCACTGTTGGTGTTTTTCACATTGGCCATGCAATGCCTGCCCACACTTGCGTTGGTCCGGCGCGAAACACAATCATGGAAATGGCCGCTCCTACAATTTGCATGGATGAGCGGATTGGCGTGGAGCATGGCATGGATTGTTCGACAAGCGCTTCTTACAGGAGGATTTTAAATGCTTTGGAATGAAATACAATTTTGGATCGTGTCGTTGATCGCACTTGCTGGCTTGTACGTGGTGCTTCGCCCGTTGCTTCCTTCAAAGGGAGGCTCACCCGCTTGCCCAAGTTGCACCGCCAAGCCCGGCGTGAAAAAACCACGGCTCACGCCTCTGACGATTTCCAAAGACGCCAAGCGAGATGCTGGCGACGCGTACAAAAGATGAGTGATCAAGTTGGCAATTCGGCGGGTTTTGACGCCGATATTGTGGTGATTGGCGCCGGCGCGGCGGGCTTGATGAGCGCCATCCACGCCGCGCGAACCGCGCGCCAAGAGTTCGCCAAAATTATCCCAACCACGGACACGCCCAAAGCCACTGACTCGCAAACACAAACCGCGGCTCGTATTGTTGTTCTTGACGGAGCGCCACGCATTGGCATAAAGATTCTTGTGGCCGGAGGCGGTCGATGCAATGTCACGCATCACGTGGTGCGCGAGCAAGATTACGCAGGCAGCACTCCCGCCGCGATTCGGCGCGTGCTGAGTCGCTTCACGGTTGCGGATTGCGTTGCGTTCTTCAATCAACTGGGAGTGGAGTTGAAACAAGAGGACACGGGAAAATTATTTCCTGTGACGGATGACGCGCACACCGTGCTCAACGCACTGCTGCAAGCGGCGCGCGCGGTGGATGTGGATATTCGCTCGCCACTGCGCGTGCAAACAATCACTCCCCTTGTCGATGGCGGCTTTGAAGTCGCGGGCGCGTGGGGCTCGTTGCGCGCGCGTCGCGTGGCTTTGTGCAGCGGCGGAAAAAGTTTGCCCAAATCTGGTTCGGATGGACTTGGTTTAGAGTTGGTTCAAAAACTTGGCCACAGCGTGACGGAGCACGTGATTCCCTCACTTGTTCCATTGGTGGCAAGCGCGCAACATTGGGTGCGCTCACTCAGCGGACTCACTTTAGATGCCGAAGTTCGCGTTGTTTCAGCCACCGGCAAGCGCATCACATCGTTCACAAACTCCATGTTGTTCACGCACTTCGGATTGTCCGGGCCCGCGGTGCTGGACATCAGCCGCTACCTCATGATGGAGCGCACACGGGATGCGAGCGCATCGTTGCAATTATCTTTCATGCCTGGATGCTCGCTTGAACAAGCCGACACATGGTTGCTTGAAGCCAAAGCGCAAACCGTGCTGTCGCGCTTGCGTGAGAAACTGCCCGAGCGCCTGGCAAAAACTTTATTGGAGGGCGCCGGCATCGCCTCCGATAGAACCCCCAAGCAAATTGAACGCGATCGTCGCCGCGCGTTGGCGCAACTTCTGTGCGGAGCGCCTGTTGAAATTGTTGGCGACCGCGGCTTCAGCCACGCCGAAGTCACCGCCGGCGGTGTGCCTCTGAGTGAAATGAATCTCGCCACTATGGAAAGCCGCAAATGTCCTGGTCTTTATATGGCCGGGGAAATTTTGGATGTGGACGGTCGCATAGGTGGATTCAATTTTCAATGGGCTTGGGCGAGCGGATTTGTGGCTGGAATTTCCATGACGTCTTCGCTGAATTCTTCACCACACTTTCTGAAGCCAAACAATGAAAACAACCGATAGATGAACGTGTTTTTACAAAATTTCAATCGTAGCGCCAAGCCTAAAAATCATGGTTCATTTGTCGCTGGCGATACGCGCCGCGCATCCTCCGCAATGATCCATTGTGTTGGAGCGTGCCTCACGCTATTCGCGGCCACAACACTATTTGGAACCGATTTAGCTTCCACAGTGAAAGCATTGGCGAACACCTCATCGCCCAAAAAAGGAACCGCCGCCATCAGTGTGCGCGGCGAAGATGGGATTGAACTTGTGCGCATCAACTCCGACACCGCCATGGCGCCGGCGAGCAATGAAAAATTGCTCACCACTGGCGCGGCGCTGCGAATTCTTGGTGGCGACTTTGTATTTCAAACTCGTTTGCTGCGTGACGGAGATCGATTGATCGCAGTGGGTGACGGCGATCCTTCATTCGCTGATCCAGAACTTCTGGCGGAAATGCTGCACACCAACAAGGATGGTCAACAGAGCAAAGGCATGACGCCGGAGTCATTGCTGGATCTTTGGGTGCAAGGCGCCAAGGATTCGGGCATGACCGAATGCGCCGAACTTGTGATTGACGATCGCATCTTTGATCGCAACGGAGTGCATCCTGGTTGGCCCGCGGACCAACTGAACGAGCACTACTGCGCGCCGGTTGATGGAATCACATTTCATCTCAATCGCCTTGATTTCTGGGCAAAACCATCGGATCGTGGCGCGGAAATATGTAAGACAAGGCCAAGCAGTGATTTTGTTGTGATTGTAAACCACACCGCCCGAGTGAAAGGCAAGGAAGATGGCCTGTGGATTCAGCGCGACGCCACAACGAACTCGTTCACGATCCGAGGTTTCTGCAATAAGCCGCTTGAAGAACCAGTGAGCGTGGCTTTGACAGACCCTGCAAATTATTTCGCGCAACTTTTGGCCGAGCGTTTGACCAAGGGCGGTATTCCAGTCAAGTCGTATCGACTTGCATCTGAGATCGATCCAATTTCAACCGGCGTTATCGTTGGGCCAGTCGTTCGCACTCCCATCGCCACGGTGTTGCGAAGGTGCAATGTGGACAGTCAGAATTTGTACGCCGAGTGCTTGCTCAAACGCGCCGGTTTTGCCGTGACAAAGACGCCAGGCTCTTGGCTCAACGGTAGCGACGCTGTGGAAAAAATTGTCCGCGCCCGCTTGGGTGACAAGGTGAATATTGAGTCGCTTGATTGCGTGGACGGCTCGGGTCTTTCCAAAGAGAACCGAGTGAGCGCCAGCATTCTTAGCGCGTGGGTAGATGACTTGATCAGCGACAAGAAATTGGGAGATGAGTTCACCGCCACGCTCGCCGTGGGTGGCGAAAGCGGAACGGTGAAGAAAAGATTTCGCGATCTTGATGACCGCAAATTTTCCGTGCATTGCAAAACCGGATACATCAACGGCGTCTGCGCGCTCTCGGGCGTGGTGAAATGCGTGAATGGCCATCACGCCACTTTCAGCGTGATTTGCAATGGATTTGAGGCCGGCGGCGTGACCAAAGCCAAGCAACTACAGGAGAGCGTGGTCAAGGCCACGGCGCAATATTTGGAGACACTCGCTCCAGTGGGCGCGGTGGTTTCACCAAAGGTGCGTGAATCACTCGGCGGCGGTTGAAGAATTCCCAACGGACATTGTGGCTGGCGCGGCGCTGACATCGACCAATTCCAACTCGATTGGCTCATTGGCTTGCGCTTGCCGAACACGAATGCGTTGCTCTCGCGCCAATTCAAGCAACGCCAAGAACAAACCAATTCGATCCATGCGATTTCGCCCTTCGAAGATGGCGTCGAGTCGCATGCGACGCTCAGGCGAGCGACCCAATCGATCGACAAGATCATCTTGATGCAAACCAATCGGCGTGTCATCGAAAGTGACTTGGTGATTTCCAAGGCGCGTGAAATCCACCGCAAGCGTGATGCGCTCAAAGGCCTCGAGCAAATCCAGCAAATGCACATCGCCTATGTCAAGATCCTGCACATCTTCAACAGTGGTGGCTTCGCCATCAACCGCGGGAACTTCACCGGCCACACCGGATGCCGTCCACCGTTTTGAAAATTCATCGCGCAGCGAATCAAGCGTTTCCGCGGCTGTTCGAAAGCGCTGGTACGCCAAGAGTTGTTGCACCAATTCACGCCGCGGATCCTCGTGCAAAGAAGCATCCGGAAGAATCTGCGCCTCGTCATGCTCCGGCTTGGGCGAAAGCATTCGGCTTTTCATTTCCACCAACGTGGCCGCGAGCACTAGAAATTCGCCCGCTTGCTCCACATCCATCTCGTCGGTTGTCTTGAGCACGTCAAGATATTGGGTTGTGATGGCCGCGATTGGAATATCGTGGATATCAACTTCCGAGCGCCTGATTAAAAACAAAAGAAGATCAAGCGGGCCTTCAAATGCCGAAAGTTTGACTTGATATTCGTCAAGGATTGCCACGGGCAAACTGTACCAAAATCATCGTTTGTTTTCGCTATCATTTTGTGCATGACCGAAAAGATGGCGACCGACGAGGCAACATTTATTTCTGATGTGCTTCGATCCGAGGCCGAGGCCATCACGCGCCTGGCCGTTCGAGTTTCACACAACAGTCCTGATTCGTTGGACTTTGCCAAGGCCATTGATTTAATCTGCGCATGCGACGGGCATGTTGTGGTGAGCGGCATGGGAAAGTCCGGATTGATTGGCAGCAAACTTTCCGCAACTTTCGCAAGCCTGGGTCAGCCAAGTCATTTCGTGCATCCCGCCGAGGCGGTGCATGGCGACTTGGGTCGCATTCGCTCCAACGATGTGGTTCTGCTGCTTTCCTACAGCGGTGAAACTGAGGAACTTCTCAACTTCGCGGCGATCCTGAAGGCTGATGGCGTGGCGGGAATTGCAATTTCCAAGCACGCCCAAACCAATCTGGCCAAGATTTCAACTGTGCATATTTCGCTGGGCGACATCGAGGAGGCCTGTCCATTGAATTTGGCCCCCACCGCCACAACCGCCACCATGCTTGCCGCGGGCGACGCGTTGGCATTGGCCGTGGCGCGCCGGCGCAATTTCAAGGCCGATGACTTTCACAAGATTCACCCGGGCGGAATGCTGGGAATTGGACTTCGACCCGTGAGCGAGGCACTGCGCTTTCAAGTGGGAAAGAATCTCACATGCGTTGCATTGACCGCCACCATGAAAAGCGCCCTGCAATCCTGCGGTGATGGGCGTCGATCGGGCGCGTTGATGGTTGTGGATTCCCACGGACGCCTTGCGGGCATCTTGACCGATGGCGATGTGCGCCGATTGATCAACCAGTTTGGCGCGGCCGCGTTGGAAAAACCAATCGCCGATTGCATGACCAAACATCCGCGCTGCTTGCCCGCGCAATCCTTGGTGCGCGACGCGGTGCGAATGATCCGCGAATTGCGCGTGGATGAATTGCCCGTGGTTGACACCGATGGCAAACCGATTGGCTTGATTGACATTCAGGATTTGATCGCGCTGAAAGTTGTGCGGGACTAAAAAATGCAGACATACATCACCGAGCGAGATGGTTTGATTTTGGTTGTCGCCGCCGACGGTGGCTTGAACCGCGGCACGGCGCAGCAATTGATAGAGGAAATTTCCAAGCATGTTGAAAGTGGCGCCACGCAAGTCGTGGTGGATTGCGCCAAGCTTGAAATTTTGTCCAGCATGGGTCTTGGCGCCCTGCTGCAAATCCACAACAAGCTCAAGAAGCATGGCGCGCAAGTTCGCTTGTGCGGACTTCGCAGCTTGATGGTGCAAGCCATATTGATTTCACGGCTGGACAAGATCTTTGAGGTCTATCCAGACGTCAACGCGGCTAAAATTTCGTTCCGCCCCCTTTCCTAGCCAAATTCAGCCAATACACGCCACTTGTGGCGGCACGCAATGCTCCCCACAAGATGCTGTGGAGAGACCGCATACGGTCTTGAAATTTATTTCGTGATACAAAAAAATTGTGCGGCAAGCGACGCGCTTGGTTCGATGAAGGTTCACGCCAATTCGGCAAGGAGCGCAACGCACATGCAAAGCAAAGAACAACTGATCGATTGCATTCAACGTATCAACCCTTCCGCTCTGCGTGAATTTTTAGCATCATTCGATTGGCATGCGCTTCGTAGATATCTAGATCATTTGAGCATGACGCTTGAGCCGCGTGGCGTGGACAGCCACTGGACGCGCTTGGGCGACACTCCCGCAGTTGTGTGGCGGCGGTCCGCGGCTTGACTCCCAAAGACCGCCGTCCCACCAACCTTATCGCGGAAATTTATTTATAAAAGTATTTTTATAGACGCGGATTTCGCAGCAACGCTTCAACGCGTCGCTTGAGCAAGCGCACGCGCAACAAGCTGCGCACGCGGGTGATTAATTCCAACTTGTTCACCGGCTTGGTTAGAAAATCATCGCAGCCACATTCCACGGCGCGCTCAAAGTCACCCACCTCGTTCAGCGCAGTCACCATGATGATCACGGTGTCGCGCAAGGCTGAATCCTGCTTGATTTTGCGGCATACTTCAAAGCCGCTCATGCGCGGCATCATCACGTCCAGCAAAATTAAATCCGGCTTGCAACGCGCCACGGCTTCAATGGCCTCAACGCCGTCGTGCGCGGTCTCCAACTTGCACTCCAGCGATTCCAACCACGCCTGCATCAACTCCACATTTTGCAGATTGTCATCCACCAACAAAAGAACCGCGCTTCTGAGTTCTTCGCTGGAGGGCTCGCGTTCGATGGCTTGTTCCAATTCATCTTGCGGTGTGGGCATGGATGCATCTTAGCTTGGGCTGAAGGTTTCATGCGCGGCGCAAAATCACCTAGTTCAATGCGGTTTGCTTGATATGCCTGTGATCTGCGTTGACACTAATTTCGCCACAAGTTCAATCGGATGCAGTGGCTGCGCGCTGGTGCCATCTCTAATTTGATGGCGGCAACTTGTGCCCGAGGCAACAACCACGGAGTCCGGCGCGCAACGAATCGCGGGGAACAATGATTGCTCGCCAATTTGCATGGACAAGTCGTAGCGATGCTTGGCGTATCCAAATGATCCAGCCATGCCGCAGCAACCAGAGTCAAGGGCGTTAAGTCGATCTCCAAAAATTCGTCGAAGCAACCGAGCGCCGGATTCATTGCCCCACAGCGCTTTTTGATGACAATGACCGTGAAAAATCACCGTTTCATTTCCAGAGGGTATGGCTGGCTTGCGTGGATGGTCTTCCCATCGCGCCTCAAGAAACTCCTCCACCAACATGCTGCGCGCCGCCAACTCATTCAGTTGCTTGACGTCCAAGCCCATGTTGAGATCCAGCCAATCATCTTTGATCGCGCTCAAACATGATGGCTCCAAAGCAAGCAACGCCACGGCGTTCTCGCTGTTCAATGCGGACAAAAGTTTTTTGGCGGTTTGAGCGCAAGTGCGAGAGGCTTCCGCCAACATTCCCACGCTGATCAATGTTCGTCCACAACAACCCGCGTCAGGCATCACAACGCGGTACCCGAACGCCTCCAACAACTCAACCGCGTGACGCGCGATATGTGTCTCTGAAAAGTTGGTGAAGCAATCGGCGAACAACAACACGGTTGGCCGCGCCACAGACCGACCTTCACTAGATTCGTTCATTGCACTGTTGATGGAATGTGTGGCGGCATTGACCGCGCGATTTTTACGCGCCACCCAACGATGCGTTGCGGGACCAAATCCAGGAACAGTTCGAGCCGCATGAAAGCCAAGCGTGGAGCGAATCACGCTTGCAAGCGGCGTGTATTCAAGCAACGCGTTGGCGATGGGCCACACACGCGAACCTATGCGATTTGCCTTGCGAATACGCCCAATCAAGCGGGTTGCAAAGGGAATTTTTCCACGCGCGGCGAATTCTTGCGCCTGAAATTCCGCCTTCATTTTTGAAATGTCCACATTGCTGGGGCATTCACTTTGACACGCCTTGCATGAAAGGCACAGATCAAGCGTGGCTTTGGTTTCTGGATCGCTCCAGATCTGGCCCGGAGAACTGATTTGATCCGGTGCGTTCATCTGCCCCGACAGCGCCAGGCGAAGCGCGTTGCCGCGACCGCGCGTGGAATGGCGCTCATCAAGCGTTGCGCGGTACGAGGGACACATAACGCCGGAAGGTTGCGTTTTGCGACACAAGCCCGCGCCGTTGCACGACTGAACCGCGTGATCAAATCCATGTTCTTTTTCAAAGCGGAAAAATGTGTTTGTGGTTTGAATTTCAATCTCTTGATCAAGGGGCTTCACACGCAACGCCCGCATGATCTGCGATGGATCGCCGGTTGAGATCAAGTTGCCAGGGTTCATCAAGCCAACGGGATCAAAAATGTTTTTAACTTGGCGAAAGAGTTCGCACAATTTCTGTCCAAGCACTCGATCAAGCAATGGTGTGCGTAAACGTCCGTCGCCATGCTCGCCGGAAAGCGCCCCGCCATATTTCGCCACCAAGTCGGCAACTTCAACAGCGATCGATGTGATCTGCGCGCGGTCGGCATCGGTGGTGATTTTCACCAACGGCCGAATGTGCAAACACCCCACACTGGCGTGCGCGTAGTAGGCCGCCGTGGTTCCATGCCGCGTGACAATAGCCTTGAAATCCCTCACAAAATCAAGCAATTTGATTGGATCAACAGCGGTGTCCTCCACGAAAGTCAGGGGCTTTCTATCCCCGGAAATATTGTGCAGCAACGGCTCGCCGGCCTTGCGCAATTTCCACGCCGAAGCAATCGAGGCGGGCGTGAGATAGCGCTGCATCGGGGCGCCAGGAACCACCGCCGCCAACAAATCAAATGAGGCGTTCAAATCCAACTCCGTGTCGCCTTGATATTCCACATACATCACCGCGCCCAATTTCCCGCTGGCTGGCTTGGGCATCAAGTCGACGTAGTGGGTGTACTCCGTATTGTCTCGCGCGGCATCTAGAACAACTTCATCGATCAACTCAACGGCACTTGGCTTGGTGTTGATCATGCCCATCAATGGCGTAAGCGCGTCCTCGATACTGGTAAAACCAATGATGGCTAAGCCGGTGCGCTTGGGCTTGGGAACAATTTTTAGCGTGGCTTGCAACATCACCGCCAACGTGCCTTCTGATCCACAGAACAGTTGCGCCAAATTCACCCGGTCAAATGTGCCGGGAGTGCTGGCTTGGAGTTGTTGCAGCAGAATGTCAATGTTGTAGCCGTCCACGTGGCGCATTATTTTTGGAATGCGTTTATGAATCTCATCGGCAAGCGGCAAAACAATCTCCGCCAAACGCCGCGCCAAGAGAGCTTGCGCGGGATCGCTATCGCATGAACCTTGGAACAATTTCAACACGGCTCCCTCGGCGGTGACCACTGTCATGGCGACCACATTTTCAACAGTGCGCCCATACAAAATACTGCGTGCGCCCGCCGAATTATTGCCAATCATGCCTCCCAGGGTTGCGTGGCTACTGGTTGCGACATCGGGTCCAAACATCATGCCATGCGGGCTAAGCGCCGCGTTGAGTTGATCAAGCGTCACTCCAGGCTCCACCGTGACAGTGCGGGCGGCCACATTTATTTCGCTTATACCGCGGCAACGCGCGCTCATGTCCATCATCAGCGCTTGGTTCACGCATTGCCCGGCCAAACTTGTTCCACCGCCTCGTGGCAATATTGGAATATTTCTCGCTCGGCAATAGCGCACAATGTCAACGGCGCATTCGGGTCGATTGAGAATCACTACGCCAATTGGTTCAACTTGATACATACTTGCGTCGGTGGCGTACAGCATGCGATCGTGTTTTTCAAAACGCACCTCACCCACGTTCATATTTCGCAAATCATTAACGGCGTTTTGGCGCAACTGAGAGAGAGTGGCGAACATTGGCAAATGAATCGCCGATGCGGAATCAGAAACAGATTGATCGTGGACCTTCTTCAAGACGACACAATACTAGTTGGCTTGTTGGCATCAGGCATTGACTTCAATCCCACATTCAGATCTGGCATTTGCTTTGGCTACCAAAAATTTCAGGCTACGGCTTGACCTCTGGAGCCAATTTGATTTCGGGATTCAATTGCGCATTTGGCTTGGTGGAATCTTTCAATTCAGTATCAACCTTGATCGGAGTTGGCTTTGGAAGATCATCCAAGCGCTCAACACGGCGACGATCGCCCACATCCAAAGTCAACATCTCAGCGGGAATCGGCACCGCGTCAAATGTCATCCGCCATTCAATTGCGGCATTTGGCGGCACGCGCGGCCCACTTTCTATTCGACGCGTGGCGGCGCGCAATTCGGAAGTCTGGCCATTGAACGTGAGTTCAAGCGAACCGTTCTTGCCCTCAAGCAAAACAATAATTGATCCATCATCTTTTTTCACAAATGATTTCAACCCCAGTTCCCCCAGTTCAGGATCGATTGCTTTCCACCATTGCTCTGATTGATTGCGAAGCGCGACACCAAGTTGCGGCCAGGGACTTTCCGGAATTTCCTTGCGCAACGCCAATGCGGGCTCGATTGTCAGAGCGCGATCAACGGCCACATCCACGCCCGCTCGCAAACCCATCATTCGTGTTGAATCCACAAGCACGGTCAGCGCGCCTTGCGTCAGCGCAAATTTGTGATCAGCAGCGTCCCATGCGATCACACTGGGCGTGGCTTCTTTTTCGGCGGATAAATCTCCATCTTGAACCACTACATTAACATTGCAGCGCGCGGCGCCCGCAGATGCGGCCCATGCTTGACTCAAGTCTTTCCAATTGTCAGTGGGCGGATCCACAAGCACCCCACCATGGATCGCGCCACCGGAAGAATCCATTATGAAGTGGGCGGCAGTTGAAGTTGCCCACGCCAATTGAGCCAAGACACACAACGCGGCACTTGCAAGCGCAACAAACAGCCGAGTGCTGGCATTGCACATTCGATTGGCGTGACTTGGCACGTGGTATTTCAATCGCGACAAATTCAACCCTTGGTCGCTAGAGCCGCCTCGACATCTTTCTTTAAATTTTCGGTGGACTTCTCGTCAAAACCCATGTGAATGGCGGCAATTTTCCCATTTGGAGTAATGACCACGGTGAATGGAATGCCAGTGAGTTTGTAGTCCTTACCAACCTGCTCATCAAAATCAATCAATGTTGAAAAAGAAAATGCCTTGCCTTTCCAAAAATCACCGACCATTTTCTCGCGCGCGTTTGGAACCTGCTTATCAACTTGCTCCATCACATTCACGCCATATACGGCGATTGGCTTGCCGCTTTCGCTGGCCCACTTTGCAAATGTGTCAAGCAATGGAAGTGCCATCATGCATGGCTTGCACCATGTGGCCCAAAAATCAAGCACCACAACTTTGCCTTTCAAATCAGCCAGGGTTATTTTTCCACCCTCAAGTGTTTGCAATACAAAATCAGGCGCGGCGTCACCAACATCAAATGGTTGGTCAAGAGAGTCCAAGGTATCGGTCATTTTGCGCCCAGCTGGATCGAAAGCAATAGGTGTTGGCAAACCTGCGTCATACACCTTTCGTTCAAACGTGATCGACATTGGCAAGCGAAGTCCAGGCGGAAATTTCGGATTGGTCAGGGACATGTTGATTGAAGCGAGCAAGCCAGTCTTTGGATCAATAAATGCCACGACTTCGGTTCCTTGCGGATCGATCATTAAAATCTGATCAGGCTTGCCGTCAACACCCGCGCGGAATCCCGAAGGAAACATGTCTGGGTTTTGACCAAGAGTCATCGCGGCAGCGACATCGGCGGAATCCCCACCAAGCAAAATCAGCGTTGGCAAAGGCAATTTTCCACCCATCACTTCGCCCAACGCCTTCGCGGCCGAACCGGCTTGTTTCATTTGCGCGTACTTAGGTCGGCCATCCATTTCCACATACACCTGATCATTGAGACGTGTCAATGTGATTCCAGGCATGATCACTTTTGCGTCACCCGACTTGGTGGCTAAAAGTTGAACCTTCTGATCTTGTCCTTGAAATTGGGGAGAACGGATGATCATTGTTTCTTCAAGAGCGGGTATAGCTGAGTATCGGGCTGGAAAACTTTTCACAATTGCGGTGGCTTGAGCAACCGCTAATGCTGATTTTTCATCCGCGCTCCAGGTAGTTGATGGCGCTGGCGCTTTGAACTCCGGTGGAATATCCATTGGCGCGTTGGGCGGCGGAGCCATTTGATCTTGCGGCTCGGCTGAATCCATATCTGGTGCGGCGGCTGGAGTCGTGGCTGGAGTCGCAGTCGGCGCCGCGGCTGGAGTCGCGGCTGGGGCCTTTGGCGCTGGCGTGTCTGACGGATTTTGAGCGAGACAAATTGGCGCGCAGGCCAAGCTGATCCCAAACACAAAGGTGAACATGGCTGACTGGGGGGACAACGATGACTTTTTCATGCAAGCTCCAATTTGAATAAATTTTTCAACCACTATTTCTCCACACGGAGAAATATTCACCACTCATTTGGATCATGCTTCAAGCTTGAAGCGGACCCACACAACACTCGATCGCCGTTTGATCCAGCGATGCGAGGAGAGAGTGTACGCTGTCTTTTTGCGTGGGAAGGATCAATTCCCCGGCTATTTCCGAGAGCGGTTTCAGCACAAATTGCCTTGTAAACATGCGCGGATGTGGCAAAATTAAACCAGGCTCCACCACTTGGCGTTGCCCATAAAACAACACATCCAAATCAATGGAGCGAGGTCCGCCCTGCCCCTCCACCGCGCGATTTCTTCCCAGCGCGCTTTCAACACTCATGCAAACGGCGAGCAACTCGCGCGGAGTAAGCGCGCAGAAACCCGTGATGGCGGCGTTGATAAATTTTCCGCCAGCGCGTTCTCCAACCGCGATTGTTTCATACATGGAACTAGCGCGAATTTGGGTCAGCACTTTTTTATCAATGATCATGCTCAACGCTTGTCGCAGAAATTTCTGGCGATCACCAACATTTGATCCAAGCGCTATGCCAACACGTTCTGCGACTACGCTCACTTGCTCCACTCCCAAATAAATGGGGCCGCGAATGCATCCTTGCCAAGAATCGCGAAGCGCACTAACGCCAACGCTGTCTTGGCGCTTCGATCACGAATAGATGCGCGGTCGCCTGGATAGTGAAATCTTCTTACCGCTTCGAATCGCGGGCCACATATTCCAATGAACACCTCGCCCACGGGTTTGGATTCACTGCCACCATTTGGGCCAGCGATGCCGGTGATGCTGGCGGCCCACTCTGTCTTTAACAACGCCGCGCATCCACGCGCCATGGCCAGCGCAACTGGCGCACTTACTGCGCCATGCTGGGACAACAGATCATGGGGCACGTGTAACAAATCCATTTTCGCGACGTTGGCGTACGTGATTGCGCCACCCGCAAACCATTCGCTTGATCCGCTCTGAGCCGTCACCAAACTTCCCGCAAGTCCGCCAGTGCAACTTTCCGCAAGCGAAAGCCTTTCTGACCTAGAAATAAGCAGTTTTCCAAGCGCGCCCGCAAGCGTTTCCTGATCGCGCCCATATGCGTAGGGCGCCCATAATTTTTCAATCTCCTGCATCGCCCTTTCCATGGACTCGGCTTTTGCGGCGTCTTGAACTCCGCGAATGCGCGCGCTGACAATGGATCCACTGGCGGTGGTTCCAATCAACGGATTGCGATCGCGCAACATGAGTGAACCAAGTTGTTGCGCCAAGAAACTTTCACCTTGACCAAAGGAATGCACCGCCGCCGTGGACATTGCCACAGTGGGAAGATGCACAGCGACTTGCGCGTCGAACATGGGCTCCATTTCGCGCGGAGGTCCAGGCAAGCACCAAATGCGCGCCGCGCCAATGTTGGCGAACAAACCTGGGGCAGTGCCCAGGATATTTTTTAAGCAACTCGCGCCCTTGGGCCGCAATGCTTGCACCTTGTTGTTCACGGTCATCGGGCGACCGCGATCAAGGAACCAACGATCAAGATCGGCCAGCGCTTGCGGATCAACCTCAAGTGGTTCGCTCACATCCATCGCGCGTCGCAGCGCTTCGCGCGTGAGATCATCCTCCGTGGGACCAAGTCCCCCCGTCATCACAATAATGTCATAGCGGGCGGCCAGTTCCCGCATCGCGGATTCCGTGGCAACCACGTCATCCAACACCACTCGAATCTCACCCACCAACACCCCGTGCGTGGCGAACCGCGACGCCAACCATTTGGCGTTTGTGTCCTGGGTTTGACCCAGCATCAACTCATCGCCAACCGAAAGTATGGCGGCGCTCACGCCGATTTTTGTTGTGCCGCTTGATCCACGATCCACTGATAATTCTCCTTAAAAAATGGCAAAAACTTTTGTCGAAGCGTGTCGACTGGCGCGCCTTGCTCGGGCCAAAGCCCTTGATCTTTCCACTCGCCCTTGAACCAACCATCGCGAAGTTTTTTGAGTTGATTGATATCAGCGAGTTCCACATATCCATGTGGAGTTGCGACCATGGGCAACGCATCGAATTTTTCCAGCCAACTTTTCAATTGCGTGTCGGCCACATCGGACGCGCGCACCACGCCAAAATTATTCTTGGGATACGCGGGATGCGACAAGATCGCTTTCCACGCCGCCCGCAATTGCGTGTGCGTATCCATAGCCATGGTCTGAAATAAAAGCGGAGTGAATGCGCGCATGCTTGGATTATCAAACATTGGCGCGGTCGCGATTGCAATTGGATCCACTTGATCAATGAACTGCGGCAACTCTTGGGTGTAGAGCGAACGCATCACTGGCATGCGGCGCAATTCAAATCGCCGCGGACCACCTGGAGCACCAGCGCGCAATTGCCATAGACGCTGCGCATCTTTTGAAAGGCAAAATTCCATGAAGCGAATCGCAGTCTCTTTGTGCGGCGGATTGCGCAACATTCCAATAGGGTCCGGATCCACCGAACTTTGCCCCGCGGGCGCGGTGAAAATAACTTTGGGTTCGCTGCCTTGGCGACCCGCGTGCATGGCGGCGTCGACCATGGATTGAATTTGAAATCGCGCATAAAAATCAATCGCCACGCCAGCCGCCGCGTCGCCACTGGCAACATCAATTGGCACACGCGAACCACTGGCCGCAAATCCCCTGGCATTGGCGCCGGCGCGGCGCAAAATATCTATGGAATCGCGCCAGCCAACTCTTTGCGAAATCGATTCAAACGCCGACAAAACGCTGCCAGATTGAGATGGATTCACCAGGCTCACCCACCCAAACAAACGCGGATCCGCAAGATCGCTCCACGACTTCAATGGCTCGACATGCAACGTGTCAAGAACATCCAAGTTCATCACAATTCCAAAAGTCGACAGCGCGACTCCGTACCAATAGCCCTTGGGGTCGTACAAATTTTGCCCCGCGATTTCAGCCACTCCATAACAGCCCATCACCACGGACTCGGGCAATTGAACCGGCTCCAAAATAGTCGCCGAATATTTTTTTGCGTCAGCCCCCGCGCCCACGGTGACCGTCACTTCTTTTTTAAGCGTGTCAAATTCATAACTGCCTCCGCCAAAAATTAAATCGGCGTCGCCACCCACAGGAATATTTTGAGCCAGGCGCGACTCCCATGTTGAAACAAGCATGCGGCGAATTTCAACCGCGCCACCCGGAGTGCTCCATACAACTTCCGCGGGCTCGCCATATTTGTTCTGATGCCACGCGCTGAAAGCCTGGCCGAATTCAATACGTATTTGCTCGTTGCTTGGCGTGAGAATCACCACCTCGCGCATCGGCGTGGCAGCGCCAATCTTTGCAACTATTTGTGTGCGTGGCGAATCACTCCAACGCAGCAGCAATGGCGTGGCCAACAACGCCGCAAACGCTATGGCAAACAGCGCGATTCGATTCATGCTGAATTTGCGGAAGTTGGAAGATGGGTTTGCAATCCTGAGGATATTTCATGCGCGAACGATTTCGCGGCTTCCGCCACGTGTTGCGACCAATCGCCATCGCGATTTTCAAATGCCTGCATCACGGAGCGGCTCGCGGTGATCAAAGCCCCACGACCATGAATAAAACAACGCATTGCGTCGGCGATGCCGCCCCCTTGCGCGCCGTAGCCCGGCACCAAAAACGGCGAGTGCGGCATGCGTTGTCGAAGTTGCGCTGCGTCGAGGGATTTGGTGGCGCCAACCACCGCGCCAAGCGCGCTGAATCCGCAAGAGCCCATGTAGCGCGAGCCAGTGTCCGCAACCACGTCGGCCACACTCTGCGCAACGGTGCGTCCATCATGCAATCGCTCGCCTTGCACCACATCTCCCGATGGATTGCTCGTACGCACAAGCGCGAATACGCCAAGACCCGCCTGAAGAAAAGGCAAGAAACCATCCACGCCTAAATACGCGTTGGCCGTAACCCAATCGGCGCGAAAATGCTCGGTCACGGCGGCGGCGTAATGCTCGGCGCTGATTCCAATGTCGCCGCGCTTGCCGTCCAGGATCACCAAGAATTTCCCATGCGCATGCGCCAGCAATTTCGCAAGCGCCGCCATGCCTGCGACTCCGTGGCGCTCAAAACACGCCGACTGAAATTTTACGGCAGGCACATGCGTCTCAATCGCATCAAGAAATGTTTTTCCCCACAACTCAAATGCTTGCGCCGGCTCGTGCTTTTGACACGCGGGCGGCAACCGCTCAAACACCGGGTCCATGCCAACGCACACCGGGGCGCCGCGAAGTTTGATCCAAGAATTTAGAAGATCCGCGGGGTGATCGTGTTTGACCATGCGCCCATCATAGAGGAGCGGCAAATCATCTACCATGCGCGCCCGTGAATTCGCCCAACGAACCAACCGAACCGCCGCCGCAGTCTTTGCACCTGGAAAAATCAAAGGGGCTCACCGTGACATGGCGCGATGGAAGCAAGGGTTTCATAGATGTTGTCACGCTGCGTCGCATGAGCCAAAGCGCAGACGCCCGCCAAGAGCGTGAATCCATGTCCACCAATCCGCTGCATATTTTAAAGCACTCCTCCTCGGAGCCACTCTCCGCTTTAACCGCGGAACTTGTGGGTAATTACGCCGTGCGCATTCGATTTTCCGACGGCCACGACACGGGTTTATTTTCCTGGCTTTATCTGCGCTCCCTTGCCGACAGCGCGCCGCAAGCCTGAATCGATGCAGTTGCAAAGGCAAGTATGGTTAGCGCATTTCAAACAAAGTGCGGGTACAAATCTCGCCATGCAAACCACAACTTTGTCGCGTGACGGACTCGCGTTGGTGCCCAAGCTATTGCTCGTGCTATTTTCAAATATGTTCACGAAATTCTTTCGCCAACTATTGAACACCATCAGCGTGACATGCGCCTATACATTCACCTTGTTCGCAATCGCTGTGTGCGTTGCCAACGCGTCCGCCACTCCGCCGCCATTTATTCGCGAGGGCAAACCATATATAGATCAACAAGTTGTTCCAGTGGCCATGCCCGATCGTCCATTTCGCATCGCCATTCTTCCTGACCGCACCACCGGCCGCGATTGGGGATTGCCATATCTGCAAGCCGCGGTGCGCGACCTGAATCGCATTCAGCCCGACGCCGTCTTCACCGTTGGCGACATGGTTCAGGGCTACACCCGCGATCCCGCCGAGTGGGAGAAGGAAGCCGTGATCTACAAATCGATCACTGAAAAGTTGAGCGCGCCATTCTTGCCCGTCGCTGGCAATCACGATGTCATCAGCGGTTCGCGCCAACCTGGCGACCGAACATTTGCGGATTTGTATCTGCAACAATTTGGTCCACTGCAATACATGGCGGAACTTGAAGGAGCCAGCGTCATTGTCATGTTCTCCGACGAGGGTCTTGGCGACAGCAAGATGCAGGTGAACGATGGCCAATTAAATTGGTTGCGCACTTCGCTTGATCGCGCGGCGGCGCGCGGCAAACCCATCATGATCTTGATGCATCGACCACTGTGGCGCTATGACAGCGTGAAATGGTTCGAGCGCATTCATCCGCTGTTGGTCAAAGCCAAAGTGTCGGCGGTGATCGCGGGACATTTGCACAGTTTGCAAGACGATCCCGCCAAAGACGGCGTGAAATATTTGGTGGTTGGAACGTGCGGCGGCGCGATTGATCAACACCCACTTGCGGGCCAACTGCAACATCTCACATTTGTGCAAATCGCGCCCGATGGAGCGTTGGAAATTTTCCACCAACCAGTGGGCATGACATTGCCGGAGGATTTTGTGGTGCGCGAAGATCAAGATTGCGTGTTCGCGCTGCGTGAAAATCCAGGATGCCTTTCTCTCGTGGGCGCGCTGCCTGATCCATTCATGGCAACCACGTCGGTCAGTGGCGTTGTCACTCTCAAAGTTACAAATCCGCTGGATCGAACGATCGCAATCACGACTTCCATCGCGCGCGATCCCACCCCTTGGATTGTTGATGGCGAGCAATTTGTCAGCCGCACTTCAATCGACTCGTTCAATCCATTCACCACCGACGCCAACACCACGTGGACACTCGACGCGCCCGCGAGCGTTGTTGTTCCCGCCAAGGGATCCGTTGACATTGCGTTGACTTTGAAAAGCGTCGCCACAAAAATTCCATCGCAGCCTCCAACCATCGAGTGCGTGATCAAGATGAAGGACACGAAGGGACGAACTGTTCCAACCTATGTGCAGTTGCGTCCGGACCTGGATCGCGTCGCGTTGTATTCAGTCGACGCCGCCAAACCCGCCGCACAGTTATTGATTTGTTCATGGAAACCCTCTCCCTATGACACGTTGGAGGCCGACCCAACGGTTCGCTTGAGTAAGCCAGCCGCCAACCCAACTCAATCAATCGTGCTTCGCATTGAAACCCCCGACCAATCACAAAGTGGTTACGCCACAGACAAGCGCGACACGAAAGATCGTCGAAAAAATCCCGCCGCTGACGCGGTAGAAATCCGCTGGACCGACGACAAAGGCGAGGCGTGGTATTTCATAGAACCATTCTCGCCATGGAGCGCGGCAAGTCGTAAAGATTGGAAACCCGTAACTCGCACCGGGCCGCTTGAAGGCGCGCTTGGTTGGTGGTTGGAAGTGGAACTTCCAGAGTCCACCCAAACCGTGAACGTGGGAGTTGCGGATAATGATGAGACGTATCACACACAATGGCGGTGGTTGGCGCCCGAAAATCGCCTCGTGCCGTTGCGCGCTCAATCGCCTGAGATTGGCAAAAAATAGCAATAAACTTTTACTCTTGACATCACAAATCCACTTGACGAACCTTGCTTTGATCTGATTCAATACACAACGGAGACACCTATGAACAAAATCGTTTTAACATTTGCAACCCTCTCGATCCTCGCACTGGCCGCATGCGGCCCAAGTAGCCCCGCCGCTGGAAAGCAAGCCATCACCCAACGCAAAGTCGACACCTCTAAGAAGGTGGAGATGAAAGCCGGCGGTAGTTTGAATTCCAAAGAAGGCTCCGATCCTGCGAGCACCAAAAAAACTCCCTGATTTACTGCCTGAGTTACTCCCTGAGTTACTCCCTGAGTTACTCCCCGCCCTATTGGGGAATTCCTAGGCGCGTGGGTTGATTGAACGCATGTGAACGCGCGGAATTTTTAATTGGAAAGCGAATGTGTGCTGAACTATGCACGCCTGAAGTTCGCGCGCACTTATCGCTTGCTATTGGATCGCACTTGCGAACGCTGACGCACCAAATCAAATGTGGCGCTGGAAATAGTTTTCACCCCCGCGTCCGAATGCGCCATGTGTTCTTGCAACATGGCGTACATCATTCGACATGCCTCGCGCGGATTTCCGCAACCACCCAAAGCCTCCTCCACTTTGGCGCGGCCAACATTCTCGTCGAACAATGTTTCAACAGCCACGGCCGAAGTTGGACGCGCCGAGGCCGCGCGAATTCTCGCGTCACAAACCTTGGCCAACATTGATCCAGACCATTGCAACCGCTCCACCGCGTTTTGCTTGTCCAAACGCGCGGCCCTGAAGAACGCGCCGTCCTCGCGATTGAAACGATCGCCAAGCTCCGCGGGCAAAAGCAATTTCACCGCCATACCACGATGTTGCAAGAACCTGCTTGAAAGCAGCGGAGCCACCAGGCATCGCATGTGATCCACATCGCCCGCGACCACCGTTGGTTCATCCACGCGGTCGACCAAAATGGCGATGCTGCCATAGTCAACCACTCGCAGCACAGCCAGCAACCGATCCATCATGGCGAAGCGCGAATCGTCGCCGCGGTCAATGGGCATGCTTGCCGAACCAATATTCACTTCTATGTGATGCAAACTTTCACGAAAGCTCGCGGCCGTGCGATTGACGCATCGGATTCCCTTGTGCATTCCGCGGGCAATGATGCCCACACGAGTTTGGCAGCGAAGCCAAGACCAACCCATGACAAATGACCCCGCAGCCAACAACACCGCAACCGCAAGCAGCGGGCGTTTGGGTTCCTGCACCAAACTCATGCCGGAAAAAACCAGCGCGAAACAAGCTAAAACCATGGACCAAGTCGCGGCCGCCCTGCTGCCACTGGAGCCACCAAGACCAAGCGCGGACTTTAATTGGCGCGTGCGTTTGGCGGCGATGGGCGTGTGGTCATACGCCATTTGCAAGAGCAACATTTCACGGCGCACCAACGATGGCGCCTTGCGCAACTGCTTGCGAAAGTTGGAAACTTGCAACGGCGCGCGATCGGTGCCGCCCAACAATTGATCCACAAGTTGCGGAACAATTCCGTGCAGCACAATGTCAATGTGATCGCTCAGCGTGATGGACTCCAGCGCCGCCGATTGATTTTTCAATCGCTCATGCCGCGCGATGCGGCCAATCATGGCGTCGAAATTGTCATGACCCAACACCAGCACGCGGTTGTCCGATTGCTCCTTGTTGTAGGCGCGGTATGCCGCCTCCATTTGCAAGCGCAACGCGGTCTTTCCCGCGCCGCGCTCGCCAAACACAACCGCGGGAGATGGATGCGTTGGCTCGCCAAATATCTTTCCAAAGTCTGGATGGCGGCACAAATCGCCGGACTGCGTCAACACCGGATCTTGCGCGGCCTCCTCGGCCGCGAACGGGTTGGACTCAAGTCCATGCCG
>CANKBX010000008.1 GCA_947480055.1 Planctomycetaceae bacterium | reverse complement strand
TTCATCACTTTCTTATTCTCATCCTTACCGCCTTGAATTAGCCACATAAAAGGCACATCAACGGCCTTGGGATCAAGACCAGCGGCCGTGCAAATTTCGTCGCGTGTGCTCCACTGCACAGGAAGTTTTTTGGCTAGCAATTTGTATTGCTCCAACAATTCCTTGTTGGTGCTGCGATATCGCGGCCCGCCTTTGTTCACGCTCGCGGGAGAGGATTGACTTGCCTTGCGAAGATTGAGCTTGGCGCAGAGCCCCAACTCATGCAGCGTTTCCAACAATTTCTCATAATCTCGGCGAACGACGCGAAGATCTTTCAATTCCGAAACCATGGCCTTGAGTTTTCTACTCACCTGAACTGTGTTTTTTGACATACTTGGGGTCCTTTATAAAGCCCCCCAGAAGGGTCAAACTATAGCCAGTTTATGAAATTAGGCAACGCATTTATGCGATTTTTTTCAAATTCATTTTGTCTAAATCACATTCAAAATTTCGCTATACTTCCCCCTCGCTGCGGGCGTAGCTCAGTGGTAGAGCGTCACGTTGCCAACGTGAATGTCGAGGGTTCGAGCCCCTTCGCCCGCTTTCATTTCACGCCGATTTCGGTTTTTCCGATCGGCGTTTTTTATTTCCGCGGCGTATGAAAGAAGTTGCCGCGGGGGGCAATCAACGGGCGCAAGAAAGTGAAACGCTTTGCAGAAAGGGTGGCGCACCGGGCGCAAGAAAGTGAAACGCTTTGCAGAAAGGGTGGCACCAGTCGCTCAGACAACGCACCCCTCGCAAGCAGGGCTTGCGCGGGTGCTAAACTCGCTTGTGGTGCCACCCTTTCTGCGACGCGGGAATTTGTGGGCTTGTGCGGGTGCTCAACTTGCTTGTGGTGTCACCCTTTCTGCGACGCGGGAATTTTTGAGGCTTGCGCGGGTACTCAACTTGCTTGTGTTTCCAGCCTTTCTGCGACGTGGGAATTTTTGAAGCTTGCGCGGGTGCTCAACTTGCTTGTGGTGGTAGCCATGATCACTACGTGAAACACTTTCGCTTGGGGGACTCGGTATTTACTTTGCGGGACAATTTTTCGCTTGCCTATTTTGTGGCAACCAATTTATTGCGTGCACACAAATTCAGGCGGGATTTTTTGCCAAAACTGCTTCCGCAGTTTTGGCGGAGAGAGGTAAAAGTGAAATGGTAAAAGTAAAATAGAAGCTGATTCCAAGGAATCAGCAAAGGGAAAAGGGAACTACGGAGTCCTCGCGACACGGAAGCCGAAGTAGCTGCCGCGGTCGCCGGGACCGCCGCCGCCACGGTCCGACGAGCGGCAGCCGTAGGAGCCGCCGTACCAGCAGCCGCCGCGCAGCACGCGGTACGAACCTGTCGAAGGTCCTGCTGGGTCCGTCGCATTGCCCGCGGCGTAACTTGCATACCAATCATTGCACCACTCATACACATTGCCTGACATGTCGTACATGCCAAACGCATTGGCGGCTTTGCCGGCAACGGCGTGTGTTGTGCTTCTTGAATTGCTGGAGTACCACGCAATGTTTACTAGCAAACTGTCATTATTGGTGCCATTGGGGTAGCCAGGCATACTGTGAAACGCAGTTGTTGTTCCGCCTCGGCAGGCATATTCCCATTCCGCTTCGCTAGGTAAGCGCAAACCTGTTGCGGTGTTAAAGCCAGCAATGTCATTCCAACTTACTTGCTCAACAGGGTTGTTGGCATTGCCACTGAAATAGCTTGGATTATTGCCCATTTTGGCTTGCCACTGCGCTTGGGTTACTTCTGTCTTACCCAAATAGAACGCCTTGCTTAGCGTCACTTGGTGCGTGGGGTTCTCAGAGGAATAGCAGCTGTAACTATTGGACGCACTACAACCCATGTTGAATGTGCCACCAGGAATAAGCAACATTTCTATGCCAGTGCCTGTGTCGCGCACGCTCCATGGGTAGCCGCTTGCAACAATCTTGGCGCGCACGTCGGCGTCTGGCACCACGTCGGGGTCTGGATTCCATTGAAGTACCGTGGCCCACGCCAAATCAGATGGGCACGGTCCGAAGTTTCCCAGCATGGTTCCCAAATCAGAGCTATCAATGGCGGCATCAAAATTAAAGTCACCAGGGTCAGCTGATTGGCAAGGGCCAAATAAACCCAGCAATGTTCCTAGATCTGCGGAGTCCACTGCATGATCTTGATTTAAGTCGCCCACGCAGTTGGGATCTCCTGCAGAAAACCTAAAATCTCCCACAAGCATGAGATGGTCACTGCAACTTGAATCAGTTGATTGCAATCCCAGCGTCAGAAGTTCTGCCGGATTCAACAAAGCACTATCTAATATAAATGAACCTAAAAGATCCAACCCATTCGAGGCTTGGTAGGCCATTAGGTCCAATCTGCCCGGACAAAAAGTCTCACCAGTATTAGTGCGCCAAGTCATTACGTCTTCGCCAATTAAATTGGCTGGCAATGCATCAACCATATTTAACCCTGCTGGATTTGTCACCAAATCAAGTGGTGTACGCGAACCAACCAAATTCCAGTCGCCAATAATAATGACGGGTGCTTGGCGATATGGTTCGTATTGAGAGCCAAGCGTGCCCGCGCGCAGATCCGTGACCGTTGTAATAAGCCCATTCATTTGCGAAATGCGAGTTAAGTCCGAGGAGGATCCAATATATCCACAACATTTAGGGTGAATGGAGAAAATCACAACCGCATCTTCCGGACCCTCTCCTGGCAGATCAACAATGACCCCATGTCGACCACTACCGCTGGAAAGTGAAATGAGGGGTGACCGACTTGCAATTGCCATGTCGTAATACTGGGACACATTCCATGTGGCTCCATCCTCCATGGGGTTCGCCTCTGCAAGTGCTTGGGCAATGTCTTCGGGATACGAATAATATTCTTCTTGAAAGCAATAAATGTCGGCATTCATGGCGTCAACAAGCCTTTGAATTTGTGGCCTTTGCGTTGAATTCAGCAACCCTGTGACATATGTGTTCAGACTCGCGATGCGAAATGTTGTGCCGGGGGATCGATCCGCAGAACGGCCCTGTGTGATAATTACATTACTCAGAGCTATGGTGTATGTAGCCGCACTAGTCAACGAGTCGCTTGAACTAAAGTTAATTGTAATTGGACTTCCCAATACAACTCCAAACATTTGCAAATCAATTCCCAATTCAAACTCGTTGGAGGCGTAAGAAGGCGCCACGGCGTAACCCACTGATTCATTCGTTACTGTTAATGCAGGATCATTATCATGCCAGATTTTTCGATTGCGCATATCGATCGAAAGAAATCTATTGTTGGGCATTGCAATCTGCACAATCAACGTTCCGTCAGTGGAAAGGCCTGATTGCATATTCAAGGTTGAGCTAATATCAAATCGCAGAAAGAGACGGGTGCCACGATTGATGGCGTACACATTTTGAATATCAAATGCGCCAGTTGCGTCGCCGGCGGGATCGGTGGCAATGAGATTCGCGCTTGACCACTCAAGAAATAAGCCATCTAGACGGGGTTCATCGGCGCGCGCGGCAACAGACAATGCGGTGAACAAAAACGAAATTGCAAGTGCAACAGACTGTAATAATGTTCCTTTAATGAAGTTTGCAAATATATGGCGCGCTTTCTTGGGATTCATAATTAGTTCTCCGGAATTTGCGCGTGGCAAACAGGCGCGCTTGTATATTTAAAATTATTTATGCCAATCATATGAATCACCAAAAGATCAAGCCCCCGCTTGGGTATTGATGGTGGGTACCCCACGTGAACTTGTTTAGTATGCACCAAAAATCTAAAATCGCAACGGAAACTTTGAAAGTTTGGGGCATATTTGCCGGATTTTTGGGTAAAAATATAGAGCTAATAATAGAATTTTGTGCCAAAAATTTATTCCGCGGCATCAAGTTGCAAACTGGTGAAGCGGAATTCGCGTGCGTCAAATAATCCTAAATCGCTCAGTTTCAAGGCTGGAATTGGAAGCAACGCCAAGAAACTTAGCGTCATAAATGGTGCCTTGAATGTGGCACCAACTTCGCGGGTCATTGTTTCATAACTCAATCCCACTTGCTCGGCAGGTTGATCGCTCATCAATCCTGCTATTGGCAGAGGTAACACATGCGTGCGATCGCCATCAATAAGAACCAAGCCGCCGCGCGCTTGAAACACTGCGTTTGCCGCTTTTGCCAGCGCATGGCGCGTGCCCGCGGCCACAACAACATTGTGGCTGTCATGCGCCACGCTGGCGGCTATCGCTTTTTCAACAAGACCAAGTCCGCGAATAAATGCGACCGCGGGTGGCGCATCCGTGTAGCGATTGATCACCGCTAAAAACGCTATGTCGCGCGGGTCGCTTGGATTCAATTCGATCACGCCGTCGCGCACGGCAAGAGATTCAATAGCCTCACTTGTCACCAACTCGCCATCATGGGGAATAATCACGCGCGCTTGCACTTGACCCGTCGCTTGGGTCGCCACGCAAAAATCATTCGCCGTAAATGTGGCCTGGCGAAATCGATTGGGTGTGTCCACCATAAGCCGCGTAAATGTTGCTTGACCATTGTCGGCCACCAATTCGCCAGCAATCCAAGTTTTCACGGCATGAAATTGCCGCATATCTTTCACCAAAACCATGTCGGCGCGGTCACCTACTCGCAACAAGCCACTGCCGATGTTGTAGTGCTCAATCGGATTCACCGTGGCGCATCGCAATGCGTCAAACACATTCACGCCGCGCTCAACCGCGCGCGCCACAAGCACATTGATGTGGCCTTTCAACAACATGTCGGGGTGCGCGTCATCCGTGCAAAACATGCATAAATGCGGGTATTCCTGCACAATTGGCCAAAGCGCTTCAAAGTTTCGCGCCGCCGAACCTTCACGAATTAAAATCTTCATGCCTAGGCGCGCCTTGCCACGCGCTTCCTCCAAAGTGACACATTCATGATCGGTTGAAATGCCGGCGGCAAAATATTTTGCGGCGTCCGCGCCCATGAGTTGCGGCGCATGCCCATCCACTGGCTTGCCAAGCGCCTTGGCCGCCGCGATCTTGGCGAACACTTCCGGATCGCCATGCAACACTCCGGGCCAATTCATCATTTCACTTAAGTAGTGAATGTCGGGGCGCTTTAAAATGTTCGCCACTTGCCGCGAGTCAATCGTGGCGCCCGAACTTTCAAATGCCGTGGCTGGCACGCATGAAGGACATCCAAAACAAAATTGAAATGTTCTTCGACGCGCGTCACTCAACATGAATTCAATTCCAGCCACGCCCAAAACATTGGCAATCTCATGTGGATCGCTCACCGTGCCCACGGTGCCATGGCGCACCGCAACACGCGCGAACTCGCTTGGCGGCAACATGCTGCTTTCAATATGAACATGCGCGTCAATCAAACCCGGAATTAAAATCCCGTCGTCCACATCCCCACTTGCTTGCCGCAGCGCGACAATGCGCCCTTGTTCAATATCAATTTCTTTGGGCTCAATGCGTCTTGCAAAAACATCGGCAACCAAATGCCTCAATGTCACGAGTGATTGTGAAGCTGTTTGTGCGTTTGCCAACATGGACCGATTGAAGATAGAGCACCCTTGATTTGCGAATCAAATGTTTGAAATTGAAACTCCCGTTCGAAACGATCCAATGTGGGTAATTTTAGGAAAAATCAAGTTTGTCCAATAACCTCTGTCATTTATGGCTTTTTTCCGATTCGATTCATCAACATATATCTAAATATCTGAACTAAAACTTGCTGACTATTGATTTAGTGGCATGTTTGAGGCACTTCCCTTACTAGTTTCTAACGTTCCCCTTTCGTTCCCTCACTCAAAAAATTCGATCAACGGTTTGGAGTTCCACTATGCGCACGTTCCCTTTCGTCGCCACAGTATCTACTTTTATTTGCGCCACTTCGTTTGCTAGTGTTTTGGTTTTTGACAACGAAGCTGTGTTCAACGCTGGATTGGCTGACAGTTCGCTTGCAAAATATGAGCAAACATTTGATTCCTACAGTGGATCTGCACCAGCATTTAGCGGCGGATCCGGCAATTACTCATGGTCCGCGTCATCGCCAAGCGGTGTTCTTGGACAAGTTGGAGTAATTCAAACAATGGTCGCGACCGACACTCTGAAATTCGACTTTTCATCCAGCAACGTCTACGGCGTTGGAGGACTTTTTCATTATGTTGACGCTGCCGGCGCATACAAAAGTGGTTTGATGAAGATTAAGTTGAGCGATGGAACAACTTTTGTCCGATCGATCTCTTCACAAACCACGTTTAGTGGTTTCATCACAACCGGCTCAAGCATTACTTCGCTTGAGTTGAGCCACATTGGCACAACTGGATTAACTTATTCGGCAGCTGAATTGCTCACCATTGGCTTTGTTCCAACACCGGGAGCTTTGGCACTGCTCGGACTCGCAGGGTTAGTAAGCCGTCGCCGACGAGCTTAAATCTTTATTTGCACTTTCCAACAGCCGTGGCATTTCGCCGCGGCTGTTGTGTTTTTACGAACCCAATTGCGGATTGAGCGTGTTGACTTATTGCTCTCTCTCAAAACTTTAAAAGGTAGACTTCACGCTTATGAAATTCACGCTTACTCAATGTGCATGGCTTGCGGTGGTGTGCTCCACAATGGCGCTTGCGCCGGCAGCAACAACCAACATCTGCGCAAATCATCTGGCTTCAAATTCTCCAAGTGGCGTTCAGGTATTCTTGGCCCATACGCCAGAGCAAGGAGAAACCAAATCTCTCACTCAACTCTGTTGGGCAGGCGAACGAGGCCTCTTCGCCAAATCATTCCGTTTGATTTCGCTCAAGGCTTCAGATGTCACGGGAAATCCAGTGAATATCAATGCAGTGCTTGGCGACTCCAATCGCGCCGCATGGCGGGAAGCGACCGGCGACGCCGCGAACATTGGCGGAACGTTGGCATTTTCTGTTGCCCTTGACTCCGATCCAACCAGCGCGCTTTCCACGATTCATAAAATCGGAGGAATGCTTGAACTCAAACTGGGCAAGAATGTGATTCGTGTTGCGCCTGAATCAAGAGAGCCTTATCAATTTGCGCAAAGCAGTTTATTGCAGGCAAAAGGATTCAAACTCATGGAATTGGGCGAGCAGCAACGATTCAATCTGCAATTCTTTTATTCAAGCGACAAAAAGGGATTGCCTCCAACGCTTTTCTTGGTCGATTCCACTGGCAAACCCTTCTATTCCAGCAAGCCGCGTCCAGATGGTTTGGTTGTGGTGAAAGTATTGCCCACAGATACTGTGCCGCCCGACTGTAAAATTCGCATCGGCACTGGAGGTGACAAAAACAATCTGATCCCCGATGCCGTAAAATTATTCCAATCCAAAGAGTTGCTGAGCGCGGCGTTAAGCAAACGCGGCATTCGAGTCACAGAATTCGCTTGCCACCCGGTCAATATGTTCGCGGTTGAAATTACAAAATCACCTGGAATCACCATGATTCCAGAGTTGATTCTGGATTATTCTGGCACGCGTATAAAAGGTCAAAGTCGTTCGCCCGCCATTCAACAAGATCCAGCGTTGGCCCAGACGACCCAGTGGAGCTTTGAAATTCCACCCGAACTTGCTGGCAAACGCCCTGATATTTTAGTTCTGCTTCCTGGAGACGATGGAGTGCGCTCGATACCATTTGAATTTCACAACCCATTTGCACTGGAATCGAAGCCGCTGTGATACGAAAAATTTCAAAGGCTGATTATTTGCGCTGGTGATAAATGAAAATCACCACGGCTTCAGCGACACTGAGATTCTTTTGAGCAATTCAACCACGCGATCTTTGAATGCAGGAATTCGATTTGTCGCCTCCGTGATGCCCGATGCGCTACGCCGCTCATCCGAAATTTGCCGTAGTTTCTGAGCGAATTCCGGACGCCGATTCAGCACAGGCATCACGCTTGCCTTGGCGAATCTCAACAGCGTCGCCCCGCTATCGCCCGCAATCACATCCGCCGAACGCGGTTGATCAAGAAGCAAAGCCATTTCGCCAAACCAATGCGGCGCTTGAATTTCGATTGGCTCTTTGCCTTTGAGCAGCACGCGAACAGAACCAAGCACAATCAGATACATGTGATCGCTCACTTCACCGTGCCGCACGGCTAACTCTCCGGGCTGCAGCGTGATTTCCTGCGCGTCGCGCGCCAATTCGCGCCGTTCCAAACTTCCCATGTGCGCCTCATCAAACAGCGGACACTTGGACACGATTTGCTCCGTGCGCGTGATGCGCTCTTCGCCATCGGCCACAATCTGCGCGTCGGCTTTCATGTCCACCATGCGAATGGTTCGCAGCGGAAATGGAATCTCAATATTGCTTTCACGCAGCGCATACCACACCCGACTCAGTACGCCGTCCACAATCTCATCCATCACCTGTCGGTTCGCCACCCAAAATCGCAATTCATAATTAATGCATGAGTCGCCGTAATTGAGCAATAAAACCAAGGGAGCGGGCGATTTCAAAACCGCGGAATCTTGCCGCAACACTTGCAACATGACGTCTTTGGCGCGCATGGGCGGCGTGGTGTAGGAAATTCCAATATTGCGCCGAACCCTTAACGAGGGTGTTGGATGATCCAAGTTCAACACTTCCTTGGTCAGCAATTCGCCGTTTGCCACGATCAACATTTGCCCATCCAGCGTGTAAATGCGCGTGGAGCGCAAACTGGTGTCCCACACCTCTCCTTCAAGACCACCTACTCCAATCTGAACCATGTCGCCTTTTTGAAACACATGGTCGGCTTGCAAATCAAACCCAGAAAATAAATTCGTGAGCGTTCTTTGCAAACCAAGTCCAACCACAAACACCAACGCTCCGCCAATTCCTATCACTATTGTCTTGATTGAATATTGATCCGCGAAGTGAACTTGATATATCACGGACAGTCCAAGAATCCACAATCCAAATCGCAACAACGCTTTCTGCAGTCGGATGACATCGCTGCCCTTCAGGGCGAGAAAAAAATTGCTCAGCATCACCAGGGTGAAACTCACCAAAGCCGTGAGCAATCCCAACTCCATAATCGTTCGCAAAATAGGAACACTGAGCGTGCTGCTTTCATCCGGGTTGCGAATGACAATTCTGATGGCATATTCCCAACCCGCGGCGATGCCAGCCAGTCCAAACACGGCGATCAGAAGACCAATTCCCAATCTGCGGGAATCTCCTTTGGTCTTTATAAAAAGTTTCACGCCAAGCACCGTGGCGTAGATGGCTATCAACCAAATAGCGGTGTTAAGAACTGGATGAATTGTCGTAATAGCCTCAAGCGCCGGCTCCACGTGAACAACGGATTCCATTTGGGTATTGTGCCGCATTTTTAGTTTCTTCGCCAGCATGCGATCAGATCCATATGTGATTATGCTTGCATCATGCTTCGAACAACATTCATCACCGTCATCAGCGCGCTTGCCGCAGTAAGTTGCTCCTCCGCAACACAACCTTTCGCAGGAGCGCCGGCCAGTCGCCTAACGCCCGCGCCGCAAATCAAGCCAGACATCAATGCCAAAATGGACAAGTGGCAAACAGTGGTCTATGCAAACCGCCGCCCAGGAGCCGATGTGATTTTTTACGGCGTTGCGGATTGGCGCGACGCGATAGCCCAGGCCAAGAACGATGGAACAAAGCAAGTGAGTTTGATCTTTGTGTTTGATGGACCAGCGCTTGTGCTTGCGTTGAACGACGCGGCGTTCAACCGTGTGATGGGAACCACCACCGGAAATCCGTGGAAGAGTTTGTTGATGGACTTGCAAAAGTCCGGCGCCGAAACAGAAGTCTGCGGCGGGCGCATGAAAGAACTTGGCGTTGGTAACGCGGATCTTTTACCCGCCGTGAAAGTGGACAACGATGGGTGGTTGCGCGTGATGGAATTGCAATCCAAGGGCTACACGCTGTTTCAAACTTAACCACGCTCTTGCGGAAACTAGCGCGCTTCAAAGCACTAGCGTTGTGCGATGTTTTGTTGCGTCAAGCACAAATGCGTTGCGAACGCACTTCACCGCCTCAATCTGATTGAGTTGGATTCACTGCTTGTGCTGCTCGGCAAGTCGAAACAGCGCCACGGCCTCTCGCAGCACGCTGATGGAATGAATCAACGACTGAGAGGCTTCTGAAAATTCCCTGGTGGCGTCGCGAGCTCGGCTGGCATTTTGCGACAAGCCATCCATGCTTTGGCGAATTTGCTCGGCTCCCTGCACCTGGCTTTGCATGCCCTTGGTCACTTCACCAAATTGTCCGCCAATTTCACCCACGCCTTGAATCACGCCCGTGAGTCGCTGCCCAATGGAATTCACTTGCGCAACACCGCGTCGCACCTGATCGGCGAAGCGATCCATTTCCATCACGCCGCCAGAAACCGCGGTTTGCATTTGCTCCACCATGCGTTCAATATCCATCGTTGCGGAAGCTGTTTGATCGGCAAGCCGACGAATTTCGCGCGCAACCACCAGGAATCCCTTGCCGCTTTCGCCAGCTTTTTCCGCCTCAATCGCCGCGTTCACCGAAAGCACATTGGTTTGGTCCGCGACCTTGGTGATGGCGATCACAATCGCGTTGATGTTGGAGGCCTTCTCGTTGATCGCTGACAAGCGACTTGAAATATCTCCCGTTGCTTTTGCAAGCGCGTCCATGGTGAAACCCATGTCCTGCAAATCCGTTCGCCCCTCTTTGGCCAAGCGCGAGGATTCCTGGGTGTTGGCGGAAACGTTCTCCATGGTGCGGAATAATTCCGAACTCGTTGCGGAAATTTGACGAATTGCCGCGGCAATTTCACTTGAACTTGCTCCAAAAGATTGGGCAACCTCGTCTTGTTGCCGACTGGCCGCGGTCATTTCATTGGCGGTTCCCGTGATCGTGATGGTGGCTTCGCGAACTTTGCCAACCAAACTGCAAAGGCGCTGACCCATCACATCCATGGATTCTAAAAGTTGTCCGGACTCGTCCTGCTGAGATGGATCCGCGTAGCGACGGCTGAGATCGCCTTGCGCGATCACCGCCGCGGCGGTGGCGGCGTTTTTAATTTTGCCCGCAAGTCGCTTTGCCAAACGAATAAATAGGAGCACAATGACACTCAGTCCGACCAATAAAACGATCGAATTTCCAAATGTGAAATTGGAGATTGTGGCTTGTATTGTTCCTGGCGGAACCTCCACCAACACCGTCCAGCCACCAGTTGGAATTTTGTTCGCCGCAAAAATAGTTTCGGTATTGGTGACAGGATCGTTCAGCCACAGGGTGACGGATTTTTGTTCCGCGAGCAAAGGCGTGAAAATTGGCCCCCACTCCGTGGCGCCGACGAGCTTGGTTTGTAAACCCGAGAAGTCGGTCAACGATTTTCCATTCTGGTCTTGTGGCGACACGGCGCAAATAAATTTGCCGCCACGAGAGACTAAAAACACATTGTTTCCAGAATCATTTGATTGTGATTGCAAGACGGCTTGAATTCCATTCAGCGAACGGTCAACGCCTGTTGTTCCCGCAAATTTCCCATCAATCACCACGGGTACGGTGCACTCGGTGATCATGTCTCCTTGGTATGTGTAAGGCTCTCCTAAGGTCGCTTCATGACTTTTGCGATCGCGCCAATTTTGAAGCGGCTCTTGGTACCAACTATTTTCAAATTCATCTAAAGGCTTTAGCGCAATTTTATCGCCTTGTTTGGAATCACGAAACCAATACGGAATAAATCGGCCGCTGGAATCCATGGCCTCGGCGGGCAAAGATGCGCCGGCGTTCTTGGCGCCAAGAATCGGATGTGCGTCGGCGCCATTTGTGCTTGGATTCGCCTTCAGATAGACGGAATCTTTTCCATCGGCGTTGGGTTCGTAGCAATAATGCACGCCATAAAATTCAGGACTTGTTTCTAGAACCTTGCGGGCGAACGTCAAACTTTCCTCACGCTTGCCAAAGAACCCCTGCTCCGCGGCGGCGGCCAAGAGTTGCGCAATCTGAATCGACGCATTGTTTTCCTCATTGATATCGGCGGCGATACTTTTGGCGTTCACAAGCACTTCTTCTTCGCCAAGACCGCGTAAAAGCTTGGAGATGCGATAGCTGCCAAGCACCGCGCCCAGAAGTGCGACCGCAACGAAGGGCACCACTCCATACAAAATGAACTGTCCCAAAAGACTGTGCCGAAAGCGAATGTTCATAGGGTCAGATTAGACCAAACGGGGCGCTCCATGGCTTGCGCAAAAATTTTATGGATTGCAAACCGAACGGCGCTGCACGTGATGCGACAAAGCTGCTGATTTAGAAACAATTCAACGCTGGCGCGGATCACGTGAAACTGAGTTGTGGAAACTGTTGTTGCACATTCCACACGAGATACACGCTAAAACCAGGACGCGAACATCAAGCGATATCAAGCTTGGGTTCAACGGCGCTGTGCGCCATATCTTGTAGTTCGTTGCGAAGTTGGCTGGCTCGATTGCGCGCCTCTTGCTCGCGCTTGCGGGCGCTGTCCACGCGTTGGGTCAACTCTTGATCCAGTTCCAATTGCCGCCGCAATGCGATGGCTTCTTGATCGGCCAATAGTTCGTGCTCGGCTTGCACCGCGAGACGTTGCTGTTGAATTTGATTCGCCGCATTTTGCGCCTCAGAAAGCGAGCGCCCAAGTCGCTCCAAAGTTTCGGTGGCGGCCGCGCCTTCGCGCATGGCCTGCTCCTCCAACTCCATGGCTTCCAGTTCCATCTTCAATGATTTCTCCGCGGCATCCACCGCTTGGCGCAACCGCTCACACGCCTCGCTCCGCTCGCGCAAACGATTGGCCTGCTCCTTGGCCATGGCGCGGCGACGATCAAGGTCGCGCTCTACTCGCTCCACTTCTTGCTCCAACCGAGTTGCGTCGGCCTGGGCCAACTCCGCCTCGGCCAATAATTTTTCCATGCGTGCCTGCGCCTCGCTGGCTTGACGTTGTTTTTCATGGCTCAACGCGGTGGCTTCTCGAGCCTGCGCGAACGCTGTTTCCGCTTGCGCATCCGCTTCGCGAATGGCTTCAATTTCCTTGTATAAGCGGCTGTTTGCAACTTCAACCGAGTCGCGCTCACGCCGCGCGCTGCGCTCCGCCTCTATGGCAACGGTGCGCTCCCTATCCGCGGCGGCTCGCGCTTCAATCTCAGCGGTGCGATCCCGCTCGAGCATTGCGATTGATTGCCCAAGTTCTGCGCGCGCAATGCTGGCTTGATCACCCGCGGTCTTCGCCGTGACCAACAATTCATCAGCGCGACGCATGGCCTCTATCGCCAACTCGCGCTGCTTCTCAACACTTTCAATAAGTTCGCGCTCGCGCGCGGCCGCCGCATCGGCGCGGGCAAATGCTTGCTCAGCCGCGATGCGTTCAGTGTCGGCGCGGCGCGCGGCTTCTTCGGCCACAATTCGTTGTTCATTGGCGCGCCGTTGCGCGGCGTCCGCGGCGTTGCGCTCCTCATCGGCGCGTTGACGTGCTTCCTCCACTGAGGTTCTCTCACGCTCCACGCGATCGATCATGGTTTGCACAAGCGCGCGCTCTTGCAACGCTTGTTCGGTGGCCACACGCACGGCCTCCTCAAATCGAGCTGATCGACTTTCCGATTCGCGCGCCACAACTTGCGCGCGCTCGGCGCGTTGCTGGGCCTCGGCCACAATTGACCGCGTCGCCTCACAACGCTCGTGGGCTTCCTTGGCCACATTTTGATCACGCATCCAGCGGCTCTCGGCTTCTTGCGCGGCCTCGCGATCGGTTTGCGCCGCGGCGCGAATTTCATCGGCGTGCGCCTTGGACGCCGCGGCGGATGCGCGATATTGCTCCGCCTCCTGCATCAATCGCTTGGCCTCAAGCGTGGCGCTTTCAGAGGCGTTTCGCAATTGATTCGCATTTTCTTTTGACTGCACGGCCTGGGCTCGAACTTGATCGGCCGCGCCACGCGCCTCGGAAACTTGCTGATGCATTTGCTCGGCTTGGTCAATTCGTTCCTCTATTTCACGGAGCGTTTTCTGCGATCCCTGGCGCTCCTCTTGCGCCAATTGAATCTCGCTTTGCAATTGCGAGATTGAAGCCGCGTGCGTGGATTTCATCGACTCAAGTCGTTGCGTGCGGGCGGCAAGATTAGCCTCGTGAATCGCATTTTGCTCGGCTACTTTTTGCTCATGCGCCAATCGCGCTTCTGCTTCGGCGCGCGATTGAGCTTCCAACCGCTCTTGTTCTTGCTCCGCAAAACGGATTTGATCCGCGGCCAACTGTTGCGCCCGATCGGCTCGACTTTGCTCGCGCTCCCGGCGCGTGCGCGCAAGTTGATCGCGCCAAGTGCAAATTTCCGCCTTGAACAATTGGATTTTTTCCTCAGATGCGTCGCGCGACTTCATGGCCGCCATCCTCAATTGCAACAAACGTTCAAAGGCGGCGTCGTGCACATCGCGCCAACTGCGCCGATACAGATCAAGTTCGATGGCGCTGGTTTCAAACCGTTCGGCAAATATTTGCAGCGCGCCGGCGGCGTCATTTTGATGGCGGCGCAAAATATCCACCAACTCAGGGGAAACATCGGACGGCAAGCGCAAGCGCGCCACCAATTCACCAACCTCCAACACCACGGCGTGTTCCGCTTCCGTCAATGCGCGGCCACCACTCATGCGCTTGGATTCCCAAGCGTCAAGGTAGGCGTCTAAAGTTCGGGTGGTTTTTGCCATAGTGGAACCAATCAAGAATCAGTGGATTTTGATTATGACATAAACCATTCCCCAAACCAATTGCAATTTTTGTTCAAGTGTGCAATTGAGTTCAAAAGTGCGAAATTACAGGGGAATTCTGTTCAAATAGAAATATTCAACTTTTTTGAAACGCGTGGCGGCGGCTTGAAAGGCGCTGAATTGGAGCCAGTCGTTGGCGACTATCTTGGCGGAACTGGTGGAGGCGCGCTTGAAGCTTTCTCGGTGGGCATTGGCGAAACATTCATGTTTGCGCCCTGCGTCGCATCCGCCTGAATTCGTTTCATGATGGCGCCAACACGCGGGCGTTTGATCAACCCCGCAAGCCGCGTGGCGTTGGCAACCTCCGACTTCAATTCTTCGGTGGCTCCAAATTTTTTCAATACCTCAACCAGCGCTTCGCGTGATTCAAGTTCAAGCATCAACTCTTTGGTCTTCACCGCGCACTGAACGCCAAGACGCGAAAGCCGCAAAGCCTCGGCCGGGTCCGCGGTGACAAGCGCAATTTGCGAATACGCGGGCGAAATTGCGGCGAACCAACTCGCTCCCTCTTCAGGCCTCGCGGTGAGCACTAGAGTTTCTTGAGCCAAGAGACGGGCCTCATCCATACGACCCAGCATTCGCAATGCCCAAATTTTATTGGAGTTCATCATCAAGCGTAATTCATCGGAGAGCGCCACTCCTGTAATTTTTAAATCCGCATTTTTGCGGTAATTGTTCGCGCTGGATATCGTGGAATCAATCAAATCAAGCGCGCCCTCGGCATCTCCTGCCTCAAGCAACACGCGCGATTTCATACCGCCGGCTTCGATGAATGAATTCAGTGAAGCGCTCAACGCATTGGACAATTCCACGCTTGCGCGCGCCGCTTTGCACATTCGACTGGCTGCTTCTATTGCTTTTTTTAAATCTTGATTGTCAAGATAAATCTTGCAAAGCAAACCCTCACCCCAACACAATTCATCTTGTTTTTCCGCTGAATCACCCGCTTTCGCCCTTGCGTTTGCCATGATGAGATACTGCGTTATTTGAGTTTGCGCCTCTTCAAGACGACCCACGTTGCGAAGGTCTTCGGCGTGCCAAAGACATGCCAACAACCAGTCATATTCCACCTTCGACGTGTCGCCCCCCTTGGCTTGCTTCAAATTTTTGGACCTTAAATTCACCAACTGCGTGGAGTAATTCAAGTTCTCTTGAAGATTGCCCTCCTCGACCGAAAGTTCCCGCATGCGGACCACGGCCAACCCAACCGCGCGCCCGGCGTCAAGATCATCTGGTTTTTCTTTCAGAATTTGTTCGCGCACACGCAAACTTTCCTCGTACATTTTTCTGGCCTCGCCAAATTCTTTGCTGGCAAATAAAATATCGCCGCGACTTTGCAGGGCTCTGGTCAATTTTATTTGATCACCGCTATTTTTTGTGATGCCATAAAGACGATTCGCAAGGCCAAGATATTCGCCCGACACACGCAAGCCCTCTTTGATGTTTTTTGAATTATTGTGAAGCGCCACTTGTCGCTGCAAATTATCCGCCAGCTTCCGCAAGGCATTTATATCGTTGGGATTTGTTTGAAGATCGGATCTTAAAATTTTCTCTTGATCCATAAATGCCATCAAGGATTTTTCGGGAGATCTTAAAAATGAATCTCCAGAACTCAGATCAACAACCCGCTTGTCAACTTCTTTTCGATTTTCCTCAAGTTTCAACAGTATCGCATCCGCATTTTTTTTGGCGTTCATGGCGAGCCCCGCAAAAATAGCCCAGACAATTCCCAATACAATCGCCGCGCTTGCCGCCACCGCAAGAATGGATCTGTTTCGATGCATCCATTTTTGCGTGCGATACCCAACGCTTGTGGGCCGCGCCGAGATGGTCATATTCGCGGCATGCGCGTCTAAATCCGCGATAAGCGCGTCCACCGTTTTGTAACGACGCCCAGGCTCCTTGCGCATCGCCATCAACACAATGTTGTCAAGATCGCCGCGCAATCTTCGGCGCAACCTCTCCTTGATGCCTTGCTGCGTGGCCTTCTTGCCCAGTTCGCTGGTCTTGTGGGTCTCACCAATCGCCACCGTTGTGTTCGCGCATGCGTTGCTTGGTAGAGGCGGTTCTGTCTCGCACACCTTGCGGCGCATTTCTTCAAATGGCAAGTTGGTGAAATCAAACGGCAATTGCTCCGTCAGTGTCTCGTACAAAATTACGCCCAGCGAATAAATGTCCGTGCTGGCCGCCAGTGGATCGCCCCGCAATTGCTCTGGACTTGCGTACATGGGCGTGAGCGGCCCAACATCGCCTGGCAAAGTTTGTCCACTTTCCGCCGCGCTCACATCTGGATTTATAATTTTTGCGATGCCGAAGTCCAGCAACTTGGGAACGCCGTCCGGACCCACGATCACGTTGGCGGGTTTCAAATCACGATGCACAATTCCAAGCGAATGCGCGTGGGCCACCGCCGAGCACACTTGCCGAAAAATTTCCAGGCGCTCGGAAACAGTCAAATTTTGGCGCTTACACCACATATCCAGCGTCAAGCCCTCCACAAATTCCATGATGAAATAAGAGCGCCCGTCCTCTGTGATGCCCGCGCCAAGAAGCCGCGAAATATTTTGATGGTTCAAAGTGGAAAGCACCTTGCGCTCAAGATCAAATCTGCGCAGCACGGAATCGGAATCCATTCCGCGCTTGAGCAACTTGATCGCCACGCGCCGCTTGAGCAGATCGCTCTCCTGCGTGGCCAACCACACTTCGCCAAATCCACCAACGCCCAATCGCTTTTCTATTTTGCAATCACCAATTCGCTCAAGTCGCGGAGCAAAGGATTGAGCTGACTTCGCGTGCTGGTCATCGCGCAAATCGACGTGCGCGGCTGGCATGGTGACATCGCTGTCCACGACAGAATTAATTGTTGGGTCCGTATTTCCTGAACCCACTGTTGGCGCCGCGCTTGGAACAACATTGGCCCGCGCATCCAAGGCAGAATCAGGGCGCGGCGGCGTTGGCGGAATTGGATCAGCTTCTATGGACATTGCGTTCTCACCAAGATAAATGAAGTGGACAAAAATCCAATCAGCACCAATGCTAACCTGATGCGCTCAAACACCAACCGAGTCGCGATCTCGCCTATGCGGGGCTCTTCATCTGTCCACACCGTGCTGTTGTCTTTCAAATTCATTTCAACGATGCACAAAGTTTGCATGGAGCCACCAACCCATGCGTCGCTAGATTGAATGTTGGCGGTCAAAATGAAATCCATCTTGTTGACTTTGCCCTTGCCTATGTGCCAGCGCGCTATGCGACTTTTCTGGCTCAACTGAACCCAGTCAAATGGATCGGAAACGCCTTTGGACTGTGGGCCCTTTCAAGCAAAATGCGACTTAGACTGCCAAAAAGAGTGAAGTTATAAGACAATATTGCCGGTATTTCAACATCATTTCAAAATTTCATTTTGACCTATGAAATCTAGGTCTATTGTGAAGCATGTAGGTTGCGATCCTTCGTTCTAAGTTTTTCATGCTGAAAAGAAATTTATGCATTTGACCCCTGGTTCATTCATTGCTGGTCTTGTGGCTTTACCAGCCATGCTGTGTTCATTTGCGCAAGCTGGCAGGGTTCACACAGAGACAGAGATAGACGCCCCCTTGATTTGGTCGGATGTCGCCATTGATGCCTCGTCTGGAATTCAGCAAAGCTCGCCCGCTGAGGAAACTCTCGCGTGGTACTCCATGGTTCAAGCGCCAAATGCAAATTGGCTTCGCCTTGAATTTAGCGATGATTCCACATTGGCCTTGGCCGCCAACGACACTGAAACAGATAGCTACATTCGCATCACAAGTTTATTTGATGGCGCGGAGCAAATTCTCAACGCGCAAAGTTTGGCGCAGTGGCACAACACCAGCGCCTACTTCAATGGCGACATGGTGATCATTGAGTTGATCTCGGGCAAGAATAATTCCAGCAGCAGTATTTCCATCAAGAGCACGCAAGTGGGCGAAGACATTGTGATCAGCAAATCCCAATGCGGCAACACCGACGATCGAATCGCATCGCTTGATCCGCGTGTTTGCAGAATCACCTCGGTCGGTTGCACTGGCTGGATGATCAACGACACAAATCACATGTTTCTTACCGCGGGTCACTGCCCCGGAACTACTTTCTCCGTGGCTCAATTCAATGTGCCGCTTTCGCAAAGCTCCGGAACAATCGTGAATCCGCCGCCAGAAGATCAATATGCAATCGACACCACAAGCGTTCAATATTCCAACGGTGGAATTGGCAATGATTGGTGCTACTTTGGAGTGTTTCCAAATTCAAACACCGGACTCACGCCGTTTCAAAAACAACAAGCCGCTTTCACCTTGGCGGCCCCGCCAGCGGCCAGCGGAAAAACTATCCGCATCACCGGCTTTGGCGTAGACACAGGCACCGCAAGCCAGACCAATCAAACACATACCGGTGCGTTCACCAGCAACTCAGGAACCACACTGCGATACACCGTCGACACAACCGGAGGCAATTCGGGCTCTCCAATTATTGTTGAAGGCTTAGGCGTTGCAGTTGGTATTCACACCAACGGTGGTTGCACCACAAGTGGTGGATACAACTCTGGAACCAGTTACAACTTAACCGCGATTCAAAACGCCATCGCCAATCCAAAGGGCGCTTGCAAATCAATCGCATTCACGTATCCAAATGGATTGCCAACACAATTCAGCACGGCTGGTGGTGATCAAATTGCGGTGACATTCACATCTTCGAGCAGCGCCGCGGCCCTGCCAAAAATGATTTGGAAATACGAGAACGCCAGCACCACTTCATCCATCAGCGGTGTTCTTGTTTCTGGAAACACATACACATTCACCACGCCAGCGTTCACCTGCGGCTCGCGCGTTCTCTTTGGCTTCTCAGCAAGAATTGGCTCAACTGGCGGACTTTGCACTTCTCCATCCGCGCTGCCGCAACAGTGGTATGCCGCCGTGGCCACATCTATCAACCTTGTGCTGTGGTCCGACTCATTTGAAACCGATCAATCATGGACCACAAGTTCTTCGGGAACCACCACGGGTCTGTGGACTCGCGCCGCGCCAAATGCGGGTGGCTTCAATGGCGATCCATTAGTCGACTCGGATGGCAGTGGTAAATGCTTTGTCACAGGAAACATCGAAGGCAACAGTGTGGGCGCTGGAAACGTGACGCTGACAAGTCCCATGCTTGACGCCACAAATGCGTTCACGCCTTATTTAAGTTACTCAAGATGGGCCGTGAACAAGTCCACAACTTTGCCAACGCAAGCCGTGATGAAAGTGCAATTGTCGGATGACAACGGACTGAATTGGGTTGATGTGGAGACGGTTGAATCCGATGGAACGAATGCAGGATGGGTGAGCCGACAGATTGCCGTGCAAGACTTTGTCAACGCCACCAACCAACTACGCGTTCGCTTTATCGCAAGCGACACTACGGGCGATAGCGTTGTTGAGGCGGGTGTTGATGGCGTTCGCTTGCTTGCGGACGACGGCTTGGGGTGGTGCGGTCCGCAAGGCGATTTCAACAATGACTTTGCAATCAATGCGGCCGATCTTGGCGTGATGCTGACTCGCTTTGGTCAAGGCGGGATCACCGATCTTGATAACGATGGCACAACCAATTCCACCGACCTTGGATTGTGGTTGTTGCTTCTTCCTGAATAAATTCACGCTTGGATCCTGAATGGCTGATGCGCCAAGCAGTTTGATGGAATGTCTTTGCGTGCGCCACAGCAATTTTGTCGCACGCCGAAATAGCCTCGCACGCAATTTGAATTTCGGCGAAGATAAAGGCGTGTTCATAGACATGATCTTCAATCCATGCGCTGCACGTTTGTTCGTGCCTTGTAAATTAAAGGTGACGTCGTGAAGAGCGACATAGTTCAATCCCAGGCCGTGAAAACTCGACGCGAGGCATGCGAACTTCTTTGTATTGGAATCGCCGGCACTGAATTGCTTGAGCAAGAGGCTGCATTGCTCGCGGGCGGTGTACGCAACGTCATTCTGTTCGCGCGCAATTACCGCGACAGTGCGCAACTTACGCGCCTCAGTGCGACCATTCGCAACGCGGCACAAGGGCCCGTGTTGATCAGCGTTGATCAAGAAGGCGGTCGCGTGCAGCGGTTTTGCGGCGCGCCGTTTCCAGATCAACCCGCCGCGCGCGACTTGGGTCACGAAGGCGTACAAGCGGTTGCGAAGTGGACCCGCGAAACTGCGTTGGCGTTGCGCGCATGCGGCGTGAATATGAACTTGGCTCCAGTGCTTGATGTGGATAGCAATCCTAAGAACCCCGTGATTGGCGATCGATCATTGAGCCGTGACGCGAATATTGTGGCGCAACTTGGCGCGGCGTGCGTGCAAGCAATGCAGGCTTGTGGCGTGGCGGCGTGCGGGAAACATTTTCCTGGCCATGGCGACACCGATGTTGACAGCCATTTTGATTTGCCAAAACTGCCCCACCCACTCACGCGCTTGGAGCAACTTGAATTTGTTCCATTTCGCGCGGCAATCAAGGCCAATATCGCGGCCATCATGTCGGCGCATGTTGTATTTGAAGCCATCGATCCACACGTGCCCGGAACACTCAGCGCGCAAGTGATCACGGGGTTGCTGCGCGGCGCGCTTGGATTTGATGGATTGATTTTGACCGATGATTTGGAAATGAAAGCCGTCGCCGATCGCTTTGAAATTGGCGACGCCGCCGTGCGTGCCGTGGAGGCTGGATGCGACATACTTCTTGTATGCAAAAATCTGCCCGCGCAAATCCAGGCGATTGATGGTCTTTCGCGGGCCATTGCCAGTGGCCGCATTTCACAAGATCGACTGGCGCAATCAAGGCGGCGTCTTGAATTGGTTTTGAACACGCACGCAAAAATTTAATTTCGCTTGTGCGAGTTATGAAAAAATATTTTTCCAGGGCGCGCGAACTCGTTCACGCTTGAGTTACGCTGTTCGCCGCGGCGGAACAAACACGTTGGCCGCCAAAAGTCCTGCGACTAACGATCCAGCGACAACAAGCGCCGCAATGGCCCAACTCGCTCCGCTTGCCGCGTCATTGTGAAACAAGGCCGACGCTCCGCGCATTCCCAACGAACCTGGCACCAATGGAATCAAGCCAGGCGCGATCACCATGTTGGGTGAACGCTTTGTGACATGGCTGAAAATATTTCCAGTTAAACTCACAAGAAACGCGCCAATGCACACACCAAGTTGCGGGCCAACCAACACCGCGCCAAATCGTGCGCCGTATAAACCCAACAACACCGCGCACAAAATAATAAAACTATCTCTAATTTTTGCTTGAAGCAAAATCAACATGGCCAATGCGATTGAAAATGCGGCGGGAAGAATGGTCCAAGGCAGCAGCGGTTCGCTGACAATGTTTTGAATGGCGGGCAAATGCTCGAGAATTTTGTCGCCAATCGCCACGCCAAATCCAAGCGCCAACAACGTCATGGCGGCGCCAACAAATCTACTTCCGCCGCTGGCTAAATTGCGCGTGGCCACTTCGGTCAGCGATGTGGTGAGCGTGTACCCCGGCAGCAGCGACACAATGCTGGCAAGCACAACAATGTTTGTGCCTATTGGCGGAACGATCCACGCGATCATCCACGCGCCCATGGTGGCTAAAATTCCCGCGATGAACTCGGTGACCGCGGCGCGGTCCCTTCGCATGTTCAATAGAACAACCATAGTTCCAATGATCATTCCCAAAATCGCGCTGGCCACAATTTCACGGATGCCACCGGAGAAAAACCGCGCGGCGGCCGCGGCGGACAATCCGTACGCCAGCATTTGCCACAGCAATCCAAAATCATTGGGACGCAAATGCAATTCACGAAAGGCGCGTGTTCCCTGGGCGCAAGTGATATCGCCCTCAAGAACCTGGCGCTGAATCACATGCATTTCATCGCGGCTACTGAGTTGAATGGATCCTGGATCAACCCGCAAATGAAATGTGCGCTGGCGATCAAGCGGTCCAACCGAAATAGCGAGATACGTTGGAAGGCTAAAGATTTGCACGGCGAGCCCAAGGCGCGAACCTGTGCGCACCAACTCCGCCTCCAGAACATGCGCGGGCGCGCCATAGAGATGCAACGTTCTTGCGCACTCCACCAAAAAAATTTCCGCGTCGGCCTTGTTGTCCGTGGACGGCTTCGGCTCATCGACTCGTATCAAACCCTGGGTCATTGCTTGGCTTGCGGTTGCTGGCAACTGAAACTATGCAAACTTCCAAGACCAACAACCAACGCCTTGGCCATGATGGGTTGTGCGCGAAAACCTGTGGCATTTTCCAACATGCGGCATGCGACCTCGTCGCTCGCTCCGCCAAACGCCGGGACAAAAATCACTCCGTTGGCGAAAATAAAATTGGCGTGGCTCGCCGGCAATATTCGTCGACCGCCTGGACCAAATCGATCCGATGGAAATTCATAGTGCAAAGGTTTTGGCGCGGGCAACTCGAGCAATTCAAACTTTTGCCGTTGCTCGTCGCGCGCATCCTGCAACACTTTCCAATTCGCCTCAAGCTTGGCGTAATCAGGGTGATCCTGGGTGGTCCGCACAGCGGCAATCGCATCGCGACGAACAAATCGCGTGACATTGTCCACATGGCAGTCGGTGACATCGCCTTCGATGCCACCAGGAAGCCAAATAATATTTGTGATTCCAAGCGCATCGCGCAGAACTTGCTCAATGCCGGCGGCGCCAGATTCTGAATTGCGATTTTTATTTTCCAAGCACTGGCGCGTGGTCAGCAAAGTACCCGCGCCGTTGCTGTCAATGCTGCTGCCTTGCAACACACATTGATGGGGCCACATTGGAATCCCCAAATCTTTTTGCAGCGCGTCTGACACCGCGTTCTCAAGCGAGCCGACCTGGCGCTTGCCACCCCAACCATTGAACACAAATGAATGCGCCGCGACCTGACCCGCTTTGTTCTTGACAAAGACCGGACCAAATTCACGAATCCAAGCGCTGGTTGCAATGCCCAATTCATCCGTGGTTCGCACGCGCGCCACTGTTTCCATGGACGCGCGCCACGCATCCCACTCGGCTTGCGCCGCTTCCAAACACCCGGGCCACGTCTCTTCATTGCGCGGACGCGCCAACCAAACGGATTCCAATGGCGCCCATTGCGCGGGCATTGAAAATCCTTGGCTCGCCGCGGACTGCTGCAAATCTATTGGACCAATTGGATCCACTTTCATCGCTCGGCACCATCTCGAAAGAGTTGCGTGATACCGCCGCGCGCATCCACTGGGCGAAAATAAGAACCCGTGAACAATTTTTGCGTGCGAATAATTCTAGCGCCACTCGATTTGGCCTCGCCCGCTATTTGCTCGCCACGTTTCAAGACAGAATCACTCGGCTCGCTCGGAGGCGCTGCGTGCTGCAATAGGGCGATCTTTATTTTATTTGACATTGCGAATCACGGATGCCGTGATGGTTGCGAGTGTAGCCAGAGCCAGAGTTTGACCGATATGCAAATATGACTCGATGGTGGCTAATCGTGAATGCAATCGCTGGCGCGTGGTTGCTTGCAATCGGCGCGTATCAATTTGGCATTTTGACCCAAGTCTGGATCTCCGACGCCGATAGCTGGCTGCGTCCAACCTGCTGTTGCATTGCTGGAATCAGCGCGTTTTTGGCCGCGCGCAATCAAAGCCCACTTTGGTGCGGCATATTTGCGGCACTTTTGGTTTTGCTCAATCCCTTGGCACCAATTGAATGGCCACAAGGTTGGGAGAAACCATTTGCCATGGCGAGCGGGGCAATGTTTCTTGCTTTCAGCGTTCGTTGGTGGAAATAAATCCCATTATTTCGGATCGGGATTTGCGCCCGCGGCCGCGCCATCTTGTTGAGGCGCGCGCTTTTCTAATTTGTAAAGCAAAGCGCCGCCCGGTTCAATTCCCAGGCGCTCGCTGCGCGTGCGACCAATCGCAATCCATGGCCAATGAACAGCGATGGTGTTTCCAAATGAATTGGGAGACACAAAAACTTTGGGCGCGAGTCGCCACTGCTCCTGCCAACCTTTGTCGGTTTTTTCAAACACATACACGCGACCGTTGCTATCGCTTCCCTCAACAGCCATGGAGTCGCCCACAATAATGCGGCCTTGATCTATGGCCAGCGCGTATCCATATGCCTTGCTTTTCATCACACCTTGCGCGGGGGTAAGCGAACCCTCTTTTGTCCAATAGCCGTTCACCCTGCGCAACACTCCCACGTCAACTTCCTCATCGCGGTCGTACGGATTCATGGATCGCACCACGAGCAAATCACCCTGCAACGCGATGTTCACTCCAAATCCATGCCACGGACTCAAGCCACTGTTGTCAATTTCCTGTTCAAGTTTCCAGCCATCGGCGGTGCGTCGATACACGCACACCATGGCGGGCTCTTGGCTTGAACGAACTTTGTCTGTTGTGAATGGAATCAACGCCCTTGGGTTTCCCACCGCCAATGTGTCGCCATCCATGGCCAAAGAAATTCCAAACCACCACGGCGCCTTCTTGGCTTCGCGCTGAATCACTCCTTGCGCTTTCCATCCCTCGGCGGTGCGCTGAAAAATAAACACGCGCGGATTTGTTGGAACGTCCTCATCTTTTTGATTGGGACGTGAACTCACTTCGCTCACCGCCAACAACGTATTGCTGAGCGCCATGGCCGAGGCGAAATTTAAAACAGTTTCGTTTGGCGGCGGCTTGATTGAACCAGATTGCTTCCACGCCTCGCGGCCCTCGATTGGCGCGAAGGAAATAATCTCGCTGGATTTGCCTTTGCGGGAAATGTTGGTCAATAGAAATTCTGGATCGGCCACAATGCGCTGAATCGCAACATCATCGGGAGCCAATGCCTGCACTTGCACCATCTCCGAAACCGATGTCCATTTATCATTTTTAAATTCAAATGTGAAAATTTGTCCGTCGGCGCCCATGCGCCGCGATATCACGGCGCCGCTGATCAGCAATCGATCACCAGAAAAAGCCACCACGTTCCCAAACGCCATCGAAACGGTGGGTCCGGGCGCATCCACAACTTGCGTTTCCTTTGTCAATGCAACTGGTTGTCCGCGAAATCCAACTGCCGGCCGACTCGGCATAACGCTGTCGTCCTTTGGTGCCGGTGCGGGTTTGGGAGGCGCGGGATTTGGCGTGAGAGTTTGCGCAAGAATCAACGGAATCAATATCGAAAAAATCATTTGGAAAATCCTTTAGATGTACATCAAATAGTGCCAGGCATATTTGAAAACTCGGCCACGAAATGAATTGATCAGCGACGCAATCGCAATGATGCTACGGCATCGCAAACTTCCGCGACCAACACGGAATCATCGGGCAAATTATGTTTTCCATACGCGTCACGTGGAGTGATAATGCGCACGCCAATGTCATGAAGTTCACGCAAGGCTTTCACTAAAATAGAATTATGCATGCTGCCGTGCATGGTTGGCGCAACCAGAACTTTCGCCCTGCCTTGCTCCATTCGTCCAATCGCGGCGGCCAACGTGGCTCCAACCGCGCCCTCGGCGATACCGTGCGCCATGCGGCCAATACTTGCGGCGGTCGCCGGCGCCACCAAATACACATCAAATGGCGCGTCGTCGCTCAAGTGCTCGGCGCAAGCGGAAAGTTTGGTGATGACGGGCGAAGTCGTGCTCCAAGCCAAGGCGTCCTGCGCCACATAGCGCAACGCTTCATCCGTGCAAAATGCGGTCACGTTGGCGCCATGGCGGCGAAGCGAGCGAGCCAGAAATGGCGTCTTCATTGCGGCAATCCCGCCAGTCACAAGCAACGCCACGCGCACGCCATCAAGCGCGTCGCTTTCGCGCGCAATTTCTTGGTCGCCTAAATCGCTGGGTGTTGGTGGTGGAAATTCAAATGCATCCATGCAAATCATTCTAACCAAGTCCGAGTGTTGTCCACGGTCCGCAATTTCAATTGAAAGTGGTTTGGATATTCGAAAATTACGACTGCGTCCCGCTCGTTGCCTACATCTTTCTCGCGCGTTTGCATTGCCTAGACCATGCCGTGGAACAATCGCCGCTATCTTCAAGCCATGAGCGGCGCGCGCAAATCTCAAGACGGCGAATTGAATTCGTCCGAAGCTTCCGCCGCCTGGTGGCGCAATGATTTGTGGATTCCATTTGTCGCCGGCATTTTTTTAATGCTTGCCTGGTGCTTGCAGCGCGGCTGGATTGTCGCCGACCAGAATGTGTTTCTTCAATCATTGCTGCCACGTGAATGGATTGTGACCAACCACAAAATTTCTCTTGCGTGCCTCGCGATTGTGTATGTGGTGGCGGGTTGGAACGCGTTTTTGGTGGGTCTGCGCTTGGCATTGAAGGCGCGGCTTGATGTTGATTTTCTCATGGTGGTTGCCGCCATTGCCGCGGCGTGGATTGGCGAAGGCATTGACGGCGGACTTTTGCTGTTTCTGTTTTCGCTGGGAAACGCGCTGGAACATTACGCAATGGGTCAGTCACGCAAGGCCATACGCGCCCTTGGAAAGCTGGCTCCGAAATTCGCAAAAGTAAAACGTGGCGCGCAAGAAATTGAAATCGCGGTGGAGCAACTTGTTGTGGGCGATGTCGTGGTGGTTCGACCAGGCGAGCGCCTGCCTGCCGACGGAATTATTTTGGCGGGCAGCGGAAGCATCGATCAAAGTCCAATCACCGGTGAAAGCGTGCCTGTTGAAAAAGATGTGAACGACGAAGTCTTCGCGGGCACCGTGAATGGCGACGGCAGTCTTGAAATTCGCGTATCGCGGCCAAGTTCGCAATCCACCATGTCGCGCATGATTCTTTTGGTGGAGGACGCGCAACAACAAAAAGGACAAACTCAACGCGCGGCCGAGGCGTTCACGCGCGTCTATGTGCCTTGCGTTGTGGTTGCCACCATCGCGGCGTTGATTGTTCCCCAATATTTTGGCTGGCTTACATTTGACGAATCACTTTTGCGCGCAATCGCAATGCTTGTGGGCGCAAGCCCCTGCGCGCTTGCAATCAGCACGCCTGCCGCCGTTCTTTCCGGTGTGGCCCGCGCCGCGCGATCTGGTGTGTTGATCAAGGGCGGTTTGCATTTGGAAGGACTCGCCATTATTCGCGCCATCGCGCTGGATAAAACCGGCACGCTTACAAATGGGCGTCCGCAAATTGTCGGCATGTTCACCGCGGATGGCGTGAGCGAGCGTCAACTTTTGGAAACAGCCAGCGCCATTGAGCAACGCAGCGAGCACCCAATTGCGCGCGCGATTGTGCGCGCCGCGGAGGCGAAAGAAATTCGCGTTGCGGCCGCCGAGAATGTGACCGCCATCAAAGGGAAAGGCGTCACTGGAACTGTCGCGGGCCAAACCATTGAAGTTGGTTCCGCGCGACTTATGCGCGAGCGCGGCGCCGCGCTCAGCGACGCAATAAACACCGCGTTGGCGCAACACGACGCCAGTGGCAACACCGTTGTGGTGTTGAGTTGCGGCGAAAAAATCCTTGGCTTCATCGCGCTTGCGGATCGACCACGCGCTGAGGCAGCCGAAGCCATTCGCCTGTTGCATGCGCTGAATGTCCGACCCGTGATCATGCTCACTGGCGATCGCAAAGGCGTGGCGCAAGCGATTGCCAACGATGTTGGAGTTGACGAAATCGAAGCCGAACTTCTGCCAGAAGACAAGATCAACCGCGTGAAAGCGTTGCTGGAAAAATATCACTCGATCGGCATGGTTGGCGACGGCGTGAATGACGCCCCCGCGTTGGCGATGGCCACGGTTGGAATTGCCATGGGCCGCGGCGGCACGGATGTGGCGCTTGAAGCCGCGGACATAGCGCTTATGGCCGACGATTTGCAACGAATTCCATTTGCGATTGGCTTGGCGCGTTTCGCGCGCAAAGTGATCCGTCAAAATGTTGCGGTGAGCATGGGCATGGTCTTCATTCTGATTCCGCTGACGTTAAGCGGCTTGATTGGCACCACGCTTGCCGTGATCATGCACGAGGGCAGCACGGTTGCCGTGGTGATCAATGGCCTGCGTTTGCTGGCTTTTCGTGAGCCCAAAAAATAAAGCGACTTTGTCAAACCGCTTCATGTGCTTGGAATTCACAGCGGGTGAATTGCAAAAAACAAGCGCGTCAAAACGCGCGCCAATCAATCGCGAAATAAAATTTCAGTAACTCGGATTATAAATCTTGCCGCGCACAAAAGCTTCAATGTCGCTGGGTCGCTCCACGCCAGCAAGACCTTGGTCAAAAATCAAAGTCGCCACATCCACCGCCTCCTTGATCAGCGTTGGATGAATTTCCGCGACAGGTGGATAGATCAAGCCCACATTTAAATCCTCCTCCGTCACTTGCGCCGCCAAACTTTCGGCGGCGCGCAGGAACATGTCGTCGGTCACGCGCTTGGCCTCCGTGGCGTACACGGCCAAACCAACCGCTGGATAAATGTAAACATTGTTGCCTTGCCCCGGCACAAAAAGTTTCCCTTGATAGTGCAAAGGTGGAAATGGACTGCCTGCGGCAAAAATAGCGCGGCCTTGCGAATGTTCAATGGCGTCTTTGGCCGTGCACTCGCTCTTGCTGGTTGGATTTGAATAAGGAAACAAAATCGGCCGAGGATTCATTTTGGCCATGGCGGCGATCACGGCCGGCGTGAACGCGTTCGCAATTGTGCTGACACCAATCAACGCAGTGGGTTTGACCATTTCGACCACCTGCAACAAATCTTTTGTGGCCGGGTTCGCATGCGCAAAGCGCCGTTGCTGATCGCTTAACCCCGCGGATTCCGCGGTCACAAGCCCCTTGGAATTCATCAAGAAGCAGCGCTTCAACGCGTCCGCCTCCGGCAATCCTTCGCGCGTCATTTGCAACACGCACAATTCGGCGATTCCAATCGCAGCGCTTCCAGCGCCGTAGAACAAGACGCGTTGATCGCGCACTTTGTTTTTCATAATGCGACATGCGCCGAACAATCCAGCCACCGCGACGGCGGCCGTGCCTTGAATATCGTCGTTGAAACAACACACGCGATTGCGATGCCGCTCCAGCAACGGAATGGCGGTCTTGTTGGTGAAGTCCTCAAATTGAATACAGCAATGTGGAAAAACTTCCTGCACCGCGTCCACAAATTCATCCACGAAAGATGTGTACTCGTCGCCCGTGATTCTTCGCTGCCTCATGCCTGGATACAACGGATCTTCTAGAAACGTTTCGTTGTTTGTTCCAACATCAAGCGTCACCGGCAGCGTGACATTGGGCGGCACGCCACCCAAACCGGCGTACAGCGCCAACTTTCCAATTGGAATGCCCATGCCGCACACGCCTTGATCGCCCAAACCAAGAATGCGCTCGCCGTCGGTCACAACAATAAAGCGCACATCTCTTTCAGGCCAGTTGCGCAGCACATCTTTTATTTTTCCGCGGCGCTTCAAACTCACATACAAACCTCGAGGCCGGCGCATGATGTGTCCAAATTGCTGGCACGCTTCGCCAACGGTTGGCGTGTACACGATCGGCATCAACATTTCCGGCTCCGCGCGCAACAGCATGTAGAACAACCGCTCATTGCGATCGGCCAACTCGCTTAAGTACACATATTTTTCCAGTTGCGATGTGCAATGACCAAGTTGCGTGTTCACGCGCTGAATGTGGGTGGCGCTGGTCTCAATTCCGTCGGGAAGCAACCCAATCAACCCCAATTTTTCGCGCTCCGCCTCTGTGAATGCCGTGGCTTTGTTCAGTCTTGGATCAAGTAAAAGTGTGCGTCCTTGCATGGATAAAGTCTAGCTTTGCTTCGGTGGTCGTGACGGTGTTGACTGGCAAAAAATCTGCGCAGACTTCATGCCCGACACGCGACGTGGCTGAAAATTTATTTTTCTGTTGCGGAAACAGCCGAAGAGCCCGCCCCCGCCGCTTTCACACGCGTCCAAGAATGATCCATTTGCTTTTCACGCAAAGGGCAGAAGTCTTTCACTTTGCGCGCGATCAACAACAAGCCATCAATCTTGATTTCATACACGCCGGTTTCATCCACGCACAATTTGGTCTCGGGGCGATTGCGGAAAGTGAGAATTTTTCCGTCAAAGGTGTAGTCGCCCACGATTGGCCGAGTCTTTGGACCTGTGAATGTCAATGTGAACAAGCCCGTGTCCTCGCAGGTTAATGTGGTCGAATCAAAATCACTTTTCCACGCGCCGATTAATTTGGGGCTGGAAACTTTTTCAGGCTCAGCGGCGCAACTTGCAAGCAAAAGCGCTGCCACAATTTGAAGAATTCGTTTCACAATAGAACTGTATAACAAGTTCAGCCGTGAAGCGGATTCGCCTTGTATCACTCAAAGCCTTTCCTTCAAATCACGCCACGATTTCACCCCACATCGCAATAAAATCCCTGAACGCTGCGAGAATTTTGCAAATTGAAGCCGCGGTTCAGCGAAATTTCCTGCCAAACACTTATGACCCTTCACAAAAAAAATAAGCTCATTTTTGAAGTAAAAATTTGATATTTACATTTGTGTGCTTGCATTTTGTTTTTTGTATTGAATATTCAAAGTGTCGAGTGAGCCACTCGACCATGACTTGGTGATGCAAAGTAATTCAAAGCATCCAACCGAGTCTGAAGGATCCAGCTCGAGGTGAGCTGGATCCTTTCATTTTTATCCACTTTCTTTTATTTCGCCACCCTCTGGCTTGGGAAGGAAGCGATCTCGATCAACTTTTGCAACCACTTCAACACCTTCCGCATTGGCGCATGCTTGCGCCGCGCCACCAAGCAAATCAATAAACTCACTCACGCCTTCGGTTGGTGGCAAGTCTCTTACGGGCTCCGTCAAGATTTCGTGAAACAGCCTGGAATATAATTCACGATCGCTCAAGCCATCCGTATGCAATAGAAACACGCCCAAATCACCGAGCGACTCCACAACCTCCCACAACTTTTCATGCAACTCACGCTCGTCCATTTCAGCCGGCGGCGGCACCGCTAAACCTAGATCCGTGAGTTGCTTTAAATTGCTGGTCATGGGCGCCATTTCCAGGTCGTACACCAACATCCAGTAAAAACGGTCCACGCAATCGCCGCGCTCCGCGGCATCGGCTACCAATTGATCTATGGCTTTCTCGCGTTGCTGGGAAACATCCGCCCGCAATCCACGCTTACGCGGACGCGTTGGCGGCGCCGCGTCGCCACTCACTTCGCCGCCATCTTCAGCGCCATTCATTTGAGAGGCCAATTCGGCGAGTTCACTCACTTCGCCAAGCGCTTCCACTTCACCCAACTTGCCAAATTTCCCGCGCCCGCCCGCGCTTTTTGCGCGCGCGCGCTTCTGTTGCTCTTTGCCATTTGCGCCCTCTTGCATTTTTGCCTCCGTGGCACCACATAAAGATTTGATCGCGACCATGAGTTGGCCTCCTTTCAAGAAGACGCAACATAAATGGATTCACAACGATAAAAATTTTTGCTGCCTTTTTTCCGCAACTTATTTTTTGCGCAAGCCCCCGCTTGAATTTCAAGATGTCAATTCTCAAGACACCCGCACCAGCGCTCAACTTATTTTTGCGCGTGCTCCGCCATGCGCGCCGCGAACACATCAATGCCATCGCCATACCCCACCTTAAAGCGGCGCACTTGAAAGTTGCCCCACTCCCTGCGCGGCAGCACAGCAACGGGCTCGTCGTCTGCGGCAATTCCCAACTTATATCCAGCGTCGCGCGTGGCTTGAATCACCCGCGCATCATGACGGCCAAATGGATACGCGAGCACTTCAACCGGATGCCCCACATGCGCCTGCATTTCGTCGCGGCTGTTGACCATTTCAAATTGCAAACGCGAAGGCGCCAGCGTGTCTAATGGCGAATGCGAAACCGTGTGCGATTGCACTTCTTGGCCAGCCTCCTCGAGTTGCCGCACTTGATTCCACGACACATATCCAGAACCATTGTCCTGCTGCGCCACTGCGCCGGTGTACACAAAGAACACTCCGCGCATTCCACGCGGCGCAAGAAAATTCTTGGCTATGTCAACATCCTCCGCCCAACCATCGTCAAAAGTAAGAATGACGCTATGTGCCGGCGGCCGCATGTTGCTGGACTGATACGCCAGCAATTCTTGAAATGTAATCGTGTGAAATTGATTCGCCACAAGCCAGTCCAACTGTCGCTGAAATTCTTGAGGCTTTACAACATAAGGAGCCCAATCCGAATTGGCCTTCCCCCAATCGCCAACATGGTGGTACATGACAATTGGCACCAACATGTCGGGGTGATTTTGCCTGGGCGCGGCGTTTGTGGCGGCTA